>DXYE01000036.1 GCA_019415985.1 Clostridiales bacterium | reverse complement strand
TGAACTGCGGAGCGCGACGGGCAGCCTTGAGGCCGTATTTCTTTCTTTCCTTCATTCGGGGGTCACGCGTCAAAAGTCCTGCTCTCTTCAGAGGTGTGCGGTATGTTTCGTCCGCTTGGAGCAGCGCTCTTGCAAGTCCATGCCGAATGGCACCGGCCTGACCGGAAAATCCACCGCCTTTTACCGTGCAGATAATATCAAATTTACCGGCGGTATTTGTCACGCCAAAGGGCTGATTTACAATCAGCTTCAATGTTTCCAAACCAAAATATTCATCGATATCGCGCTTGTTAATGGTAATTGCACCGGTACCGGGAACAATACGGACGCGGGCAATTGATTTTTTTCTTCTGCCTGTACCGTAAAAATACGGTTTTGCACTCTTATACATGCTCATCATTCTATCTCCTCTCAAGCACCGGTATAGGGAACAGGCTGCTGCGCCTGTTGCTTGTGTTCACTGCCGGCATAAATTTTCAGACGGGCAATGCTTGCTGCGCCTATAGAATTTTTCGGCAGCATACCTTTTACGGCCAATCGCATGGCAAATTCCGGCTTTGTAGCCATGAGAGTAGAGTATTTCACCTCTTTGAGTCCGCCGACATAACCGGAGTGATGATAATACTTCTTCTGATCCAATTTTTTACCAGATAATGTCGCTTTGGCCGCATTGATGATGATGACAAATTCACCGCAGTCAACATGAGGCGTAAATTCCGGTCTGTGCTTGCCGCGCAGAATATTGGCAGCCAGAACGGCGGTTTTCCCCAGGGGCTTTCCGGCAGCATCAATGATGTACCATTTTCTGTCCAGGGTTTCTTTTTTTGCCATATAAGTGGACATAATTCATTCCTCCAAAAAAAATAGCGGAAATATGCACCGCTGGTTTGATATGCATAGCATATCCCTTCACATATAGCAAAATTATAGCACAATTCAACCGCCGTGTCAATAGGAAACCACAGAAAATGTTATTTTTTTTGATTTAGCAAGTCTGTATCTCTCAAAATCTTCAGTTATCTCGTGTATCCTACGATTATCTCGGTTGAAAAAATACATTTTACTGTAGACTTTGGTGCCGCGGCGTATAGACATTCAAACGATTCTTCAGAGGGCATATTGAAAATAATAGAAGCAGGAACCGGTCGTCCGGTTCCTGTTCAGAATAGCTACGATTAGGAACACAGAATGATTTTATAGATTCTGCTTAGAGAGATCGATTCCCTTGCTGACAGTCGGTATCTTTCCCGCGATGAATGCCAGGCAGGCTGTAATAATAATTTCGGGAATCATGTAGGTGGCGTTATATATAACGGAATAAATCAGAGCGAGTGTGGCTCCGGAATAAGATTCCAGAATGCTCGCCCCAAAATCTCCGAATTTTGAAAAGAACCACTCCGCATAAGATCCGAAAAAGATGGCGCCGGAAACAATATGCGTAAGAAAACGGAGCGACAGCCCGAATACAGCCCCCAGGCACAATGCCTCGGAGGGAGATGCCTTTTTACGAAATATCGCAGCAAAGCCTATGACAGTGAAGGCTACAATGTAATCCAGGAAAACGATCAGCAGCGCACGCCACCATACCTCCTGGGAATCGCCGGGCATAAAAAACGCAGAAACGGTCTGCATGCCGGTCAACATTTGAAGAACGCTGTATACACCAGCCGCGCCAAGCCCCCATTTCAGTCCGCGTCTGTATGCAATGATGACAATGGGAAGCATGCTCGCCAGTGTGATACTGCCGCCGTACGGCAAATCAAAAATTTTGATCAGGGAGAGGATGGTGGCCAGCGCAAGCAGGAGCCCGCTTTCCACCAGCGCTTTTGTCTTTTCTTGATGCATAGATATCATTCCTTTCTTGTGTAACATAAATATGGGTATTTCATTTGCATCTGCATAAAAATAACCGCACAGATATACCCGTGCGGTTGGAACCTCTATATAGAACAGAAGCATTCTCCCTACGCTGGTATTATCCATATCAGGTGAAAGGGTTCGGAACACTGTTCCGTCTCAGCCTTGGCGGCACCCCTGATGCACTCTATGCGATTAATTTTTTATGCGGCGTGTTTTTTTCTTTGCATCACTCCTGACTTTTATTCTGGCATAAATTCTCGCCCGCAGTGCAGTTATCAAATGAGGCGATCATTCTCCATAGCACACAAGCGTTGTATACAGCAGCAGACGTCCCCACGATGAGTGTTTAAATGCTTTCAAGCTTGTTTTGCGGTTTATGCTGCCAACGGGGACAGCAATTTTACTTCGTAAAAGCAGCCGCAATTCTAAGAAGGCTTTATACAACAAGATGTACCGTCGCCGTTATACTATCAGGATCTCGCCGGCTTTGACAAGTCTTAGCAGAACCCAGTCGGACAAAATCTGCGGTCCACGGCTCACGGAGGCTTTACGATGATATAAGATTATGCCGTGCACATTATATCATATTTTAAAATTTCTGTCAAGAATTCAAGCATCTTCAAGATATTGAAATGGTCCTTGAGTCTCTGCCGCGCCACTCGTCTCTAAGTAGGATATAATTCAAATTTTCAAAAGCTTTGCCGAGCTGTTTCGCCTCAAAGGTATCTGTTTTCACAAAGCGAAATCCGCACTTTTCAATGACTCTGCGCGACTGATCGTTTGACTTGAAATGCCCAACTGTCACGGCCTCAAGGTCCAGATTTTCAAAACAGTATTCGAGAACTTTTCCGACAGCCTCAGGTATGAGTCCCATGCCCCAATATGCCTTTGACAGCACATAGCCAATTTCTTTTTGACGTAAATGCTTGTATACTTCTTCCTCATTCGCCCACGACGGATGAAGGCCGAGTGAACCTATGACCTTTTGGCTTTTCCTACAGACCACGGCAAACACATGCTTTTCTTTTATGAAAGAATCCAGTATCTTTTGAGAAGTCTCCCTTGACTCATGGTGATGCCAGCCTGCCATCTCTCCCACGCCGGGAACAGAGGCATATTCATAAAAATCCTCAAGATCGGATTCTTTCCACTGCCGGAGGATTAACCGTTCCGTTTCAAGAATTATGTTTGATATATCGATTTGTATATCCATGATAACTCTCCTTTATTCAAATAACCCTTCTGTTGATTTTCCGCTTTTACCGCTTGTGCCTATCACCCTTGGCCACTCATTTGTTTCCATGATCGTTCTTGCGTTAATATTGCCTAAATGAGCATAAAAATGACGGTACTGCGACAGGATCAGTCCCAAACGGTTCGATGCACATCCCTTGGGGATTTCATAGAGCTTCTCATCTGTCATCGTTTCGAGGTAGCTCATAATTTTTGTCCGTACAGTCTCCAGATAATCTGAGAGCTGCTCTATTGACAACGCTTTTTCACTCGGAATATCGAGTGAATTCAGGTTTGGCTCATGAAAGTCCGGCTCCTTTTCGCATTCAATCGGAATGATAAACCACCGGTCGCACGAATGGAGCATGTGATACACATGCTTCCAGACCGGCATATCGCACAGCACGAAATCAAGATTGCATGTTTTCAGCATGCGCTCCGCATTAACAAACATGACCTCGGTTTGCCTTTTTATATTGCTTACAAGCTCGTACTTCATTGCTTGTCGCTCCATTCGCTTCGTAAGATCGAATACATGCAGGCGTCGGCGATTCCTTTATTGCTGAAATCGGCCTGACGCTTTGTGCCTTCATATACCATGCCGCACTTTTTCATCACGCCTCCGGAGTTCGGATTTCTCGGATCGTGCTGCGACTCGATACGGTTGATTCCGACTTGTGTGAAGAAAAATTCTATGACTGCTGCGAGCGATTCACTCATATATCCCTGATGCCACCATGCTTTTCCGAGACAGTATCCGATATGCGCCATCGAAGTCCTGTCGTCATGACCGACGGCGGAAATAGATCCGACAGGCTCGCCGAGATCATCCGGTACAATCGCCCAGTGATAAAAATCGCTGTGTGCGTAATCAGATATCCACCTGTCAAGCACTTGCATTGTCATGCCGATATGGGTATGTGCAGGCCATCTTAAAAATTCCGTCACCTCCGAGTCGCTTGCCCAGTTGCTATAAACCGCCGGCACATCGTCCATTGTGAAGCGCCGCAGTGTCAGGCGCGGCGTTTTGATTTTCTGTGTTCCTTTATGTGATAACATCATTCAGCACTCCATTCCATGAATCCTGCCGTAAACGGCAGATGTTCGAATTTTCTCGTACCCGTGTGAACAAATCCGTTGGACGCATACCAGTTTTTAAGTACAGAGCTTTCTTCAATAATACCGATTGCTATTTTTCGTCCGCCGAATTCGCGAACCTTTTCTTTTGCGTGATCAAGCAGCAGCTTGCCATATCCCTTGTGACGGTATTCAGGGAGCACCGCGAGATTGTGAAGCTCATAGGTTTCATTCTCTTCTTTTGACAGCGCAGCATACCCGACCATTATCCCACTCTCATAAAAGCCGAACATATACCAGCCCCAGCTCATCTGCGTCTCCAGATATTCAATCGGTATAAAACTTGTGTGCTTCGGGCAGTTCTCGCGCGTCAGTCCGAATTCCTCTGCAACGGTGGCAAATCCGCGGTGAACAATGTCCAGCGCGGCGGGAAGCTGTGCCGCCCGAATCGGGAAAACTCCTTTGATGAGCTTTTCGGCGTCTACGAGTGTCAGCTTGTCATTCATTACCCGTCGTGAACCGGTATCCATATATCCACAGCCTTCATAGCACCGTCTGTTCGCTGTCTGATCCTCCGGATAGTCTAGAAACCAGCGTTTTGCCATCGGATAGTTCTTCTCGCACAGACGGATTGCACTTTGCGCAATGCCGCGGCGCTGCATTTGCGGCAAGATGTAAATCCGCGCAAGATAATATTCATCGTTTCCGCGGTCAAAAACCGTGATGCCGCCGGCAAGAGCACCGTCCGCATAAATTTTATATACATGATGACCGCGGTCAAACCAGCGTTCAAATTCTTCCGCTCCGCGCAAATATGGGCTTGTATCATCATTATATAATTGGTAGAGTCTCTCAAAGGCTTGCTTTTGGATGCTTACAAGCTGACTTACGTCTTCCATTGCAGCTTTTTCAACTATTATATTCATTTTCTTATACCTTTCTGAAAATATCGAGCATGTGGTGCGTTGCGCCCACCATTTCCGGGCGTTCACATACGGAAAAGTGATAGCGGAGGTAAAGTTCAAAGGTTTCGTCGTCCATTGCGTTGATCGCCTCGCGCATGAAATTTGTAGCCATATCGGTTCCGATATAGTGTAGGCGCTGTACAGAAAATTTGACATCAGAGCGTCGATTTCTTCCTTGCAGTAAAGCTCAAAGACCATTGACGGTACGGAAGCGCATTTGAAGGTCACGGGATCTATCAAACCGGCATTTACATGTGTTTTTATGTTGTTTTTCATGAAGCCAAACTGAACGATGGTTGCGTCGTTGTTACAGTATGCCGCGAAAATCACGCCGCCTCGCCTGGTAACACGGATGGCCTCGGACAGCGCCGCAAGTTTGTCCGCTTCTGTGAAAAGATGATACATCGGGCCGAGCAGCAGTGTGATATCATAGCGCTCTGCCGTGAGAAAGGAGAGATCGCAGGCGTTGCCCTCCGTAATGGTGACTCTTTCGACAGGCCGTGTGTTGGCTCTAAAAATTTCAATATTGCGGGGTACCAGCTCGACCGCGTCGACCGTGTAGCCGTTCCGCGCAAAATAATGCGAATAGCGTCCCGTTCCCGCACCGATCTCAAGAACTCTCGCGCCGGGGGCGAGATATTTTTCGACATATCGCACGGTGGTCAGAAATTCGACCTGACCGTGGCGACAGCCGAGACGAGCGTCCTCATTGTAGTTATCATAATGGTCCTTTACGTAATCAGTTGCTTCCATAAATCAACCTCCTGCAAACAAAAATGATTTCTCTGCCTTCCGCCGGCGTTTTGTCATACCACGAATATTCCTCGATAGTTTCAAGCCCCGCTTTTTCAACAACCGTTTTTAGCTGAACTCGATCATAATATTTTAACTGCAGATCATCGGTAATGCTCTCTTTTCTGCCGTCGGGATAAGTAATTTCAAAGGCAAAATGGGGATAAATCACCTGCTTTTTTGTGTCGATTCTGTCGCCCCAGTGCTTTTTTACCACATAATTGCCCGTCTTCTCATCCAGGCGTTCCCATTGAACGGTCACACCGTAACACCAGCTTTCATCCATAATGGGGTAAGGATTGAAGACGTTGACAATAAAAATGCCTTTATCGGTTAAGTGCTGGTGAACGCAGGCAAGCGCCCTGGAAATATCGTCGTCCTCCGTGAGGACCTGAAACGCTCGAAACGGCGCTATGATCATATCGAATTTTTTATGAAGCTCAAAGTGCGCCATATTGCCGCGAACAAGTGTTATCCTATCGGAAACCTCCGGATTTTTAGCAAGCTTATGACTGAAAACTTCCAGCATTTGCTCTGATAAATCGAGTCCTGTGACGGAAAAGCCTGACTCGGCCAGCCGGAGCGAAACTCTTCCGGTCCCGCGCCCAGCTCCAAAATCTCACCGCCTTGACATTGCGCATACTCAAGATAAAACGGAATGTCCTCTGTCAGAAGATCACGGTTATCCAGGTCGTAGAGCCATGCCGAATTTTGAAGTGTGTTTTTCATTCTGATCTCCCTCCGCCGCCTACGGCGGTATAAATCGCTTTGCAAAGAAAAATTGTTTTGCAAGCAGAACGGTAACAAAATTCGACTGTGTTTCTGAAAAAATGGTTTAAAAGCTGAATCTTTCAAACTGCAAATTTGTGTCTTTGCGGTCAGAGCCCGCTTTTATGTAACTTTCACGCCTAAACCTCCGTATCCCAAAAATGTTAATTGCCTTTGTGCCGTGCCGGCGGTCAAACAGGTCCGAATCCTATTTTACGGACATTCAGACTTGAAACTTCGCGGTAAAATTGGCGCGTTTATGGCTTTTGCTCTTTATCAAGCGGAAATCAAGCCATAAACGGCAAAATTTCATTCTGACGCGCAAAATATGCCTGTGCAAACGCCTGGCCCGCCGCTCCGGTTTTCAATAAACGCCTTACTGAACGCATGTTCGGCGGGAGACGCGATGATTCCCGAATCACACCGCATACTGTATACCAAGCAGGCGAACATCTGAATGAACGGCGAACAGCGTACCGCCTGTTTTCAGCAGAGCAAGGGATGCGCACACCGCTCTGATTTTTTCCTCTTCCTCAAGCAGAGGTACAGCGGACCCGTAAGAAGAAAATGGTCAAACGACTCGTGTATCAGTGTATCGGCGTCACGGGCGTCGCCGCAGACCGTTTGAAAGGGAGAGCCTCTCTCTGCGGACTTTTTGAGAGCATATTTGAGGTTTTCGTTGGACAAATATCAAACAAAAGTAACGCAACAGCCCCTTTGCGCGAGATGAACCGAATATCTTCCCGGGTAGACGATATCAAGCACGGTATTACCCGGCTTTATATAGCGGTCCAAATACCGGCACGTGATCATGAATTCCGGGCGGTCTGCAATCCTTTCCACTCGTTTTCAAATCCGGCGTCGTAAAATTCCTTCACTTCTTTTCTGGTGTCCACGGCTGAATTCTCCTGAAACTAAAATAAAAAACGGTGTAAGCCTCCATGGCTTACACCGTTGTACTCAAATGAAAATATAGATTTATATTCCCAAAAATGAATACAGAGGTCCAAGCCCGTCGACATACCAATAGCCGGTATGAGCTCCGCGCATCGGGAATGTATTCATATTGGATATTTTAACACATACAGCCACGAAACCGACCTCCGTGAAAATTTTAACGAGAGTATAGCATAGGCAGCAGAGTTTGTCAAGCCCTGAATGAAAAACGCAATATGTTTTCGCCAAAAAACGATGTATAGCCTTTTCTGAATGGGGTCAACAATAGAGAGGATTTGCCCTGGCTGGATTAGAATCGGCGACTTTGTGAAGGAATGGTTCGGGAGACCATATAGGAAATTTTCAGGCCATTGCCGGAATTCTTTCGCCGCCGCAGGGGAGAAGCGGACTAATTTCTACGAAGGTACAGAAGGGCATTGCAGCTTGCTCTGCAATACCCTTCTGAAAAATATCCGTAAAGCGCGGAACGCGCGCTGAATTTGCATCCTTTGAACGCAAAGCCCCGCTGCGTATGATACTGGAGAGCCCCATAACAATGAGGCGGATTTTTCGGCGCTTTTCTCTGATTGTACGGAACAAATAGCCCCATTCCTTTGAGCATACAGGCCGCTGTCAGCGTTGAGAATAGCTGTTGTTCCGTTTTATTTGATCTTCACTTATCTTACCTCTGTCCGATGGGAACATACTCCCGTTCTTTTGACACGCTCTTGTACGCGGGACGAATAATTTTTCCTGCGTTGATCAACTCCTCCATGCGGTGAGCTGACCAGCCTACAATTCGTGCAACTGCAAAGATAGGCGTATACAGCTCCATTGGCAATTCCAGCATTCGATAGGCGAAACCGCTGTAAAAATCGACGTTGGCAGAGACACCCTTGTAGATTTTGCGTTCTTCTGCAATAATCTGAGGCGCAAGCTCCTCCACCTTTGCGTACAGTTTAAATTCGTCAGACAGGCCTTTTTCCTCTGAAAGGCGTTCGACGTAGGTGCGGAATACGCGCGCACGCGGATCGGAAATGGAATAAACTGCGTGTCCCATTCCGTATATCAGTCCCGCTTTGTCGAAAGCTTCCTTATGCAGCAGCTTTTTTAGGTAGTCGCCCACAGCCTCGTCGTCTTTCCAGTCCGAGACCTTTTCCTTCATATCCTCGAACATTTTTGCGACCTTAATGTTGGCGCCGCCGTGCTTCGGTCCCTTCAGGGAGCAAAGCGCCGCTGCAATCGCAGAATACGTATCGGTCCCCGACGATGTCACGACATGGGTGGTAAAGGTCGAATTGTTGCCTCCGCCGTGTTCTGCGTGCAGCACGAGTGAAAGATCCAGCACGCTGGCCTCAAGCGCTGTATACCGGCTGTCTGGCCGGAGCAGATGTAGGAGGTTTTCTGCGGTGGACAGTAAAGGATCAGACTGGTGAATAAATAGGCTCTGTTTTTCGAGATAAAAATTATATGCCTGATAGCCGTAAACAGATATCAGCGGAAAGACAGCGATAAGCCACAAGCATTGACGCAGTACATTGCTGAGGGAAATATCGTTTGCTCCCGCGTCGTAGGAGGAGAGCGTGAGAACGCTTTTGGCAAGCGTATTCATCATATCGTTGCTCGGCGCCTTCATTATAACATCGCGCACAAAATTCGTCGGGAGTGTGCGGTATTCGCGGAGCAGGGACTCGAATTCCTTCAGTTCCTCGCGGTTCGGCAGCGCTCCGAACAGAAGCAGATATGTAATTTCCTCAAAGCCAAAACGCTTGTCCCTTGTAAATCCGTCAATAATATCTTCTACATCGATACCGCGGTAAAACAGCTTTCCTTCACAGGGAACCCGCTCACCGTCTATAAGAACGCTTGAGCGAATCTCTGAAATCTCTGTAAGACCTGTCAGCACACCCTTGCCGTTGACATCCCTCAGGCCTCGATTCACAGCATATTTGACATATAGTGTCGGGTCTATGGTATTGTGACTTTTGCATAATTCTGTGAGTTTTTCAATCTCCGGCGTTACGTCATAATACGGATTTCTTTTCATTTTACATCCTCCTTCTGTATTATCATATTTATTTGGTACGGAGCGGAAGTCACATGCCTCAGATAGCTGTTTTATAAAAGCTCCGGTAAAAATTACCAGTTTTCGATCTATATAAATAAGTATAGCAGCTTTCAAAAGCATACTCCAAAGGGGTTCACATCTTGAACGCGGATTCTGTGAATCAATTTTTTCGATCGGTTCCGGAATCTGCAGCCGCGGTCATTTAGCAGAGAAATGCCCCACAGAAGTCGGTATCAGCGAAAGATGCACAGCAGCATGAGGACCGTCCCTCCTTCGTACCCCGAAATCTCGGCATGTACGGTAGTATCAATTTCTATACGGTGCATCAAATACCCGGATTATTTTGATATTTCCCTCAGCATTTTTTTGACAAACAGAGCGGATTTGTTTGCCGCTGCTGCGCAGTTTTTTTCAAACGCTTCCGGTCCTTCACAGTCTGCTGCGTCTGTGACTGTTCGTACAGCGATAAAGGGAATTCGATTTACATGGCATACATGTGCGATACTCGCCGTTTCCATATCGACTGCTGCTGGGCGAAATCGTGCGTTTATTGTTTCACGAATTTCATCACCGACAAACGCTTCCCCTGTGACAATCCTGCCGAACCGGACACCTTCCGGCATATTCTCAGATACCTTGCGCGCCAGCGCGATCAGCCTGCTGTCGGTCTGAAAGAAAACGGTATCCAGCCATGGATGAAATTCCGTCAGAATGTCCTCTGAAATATCCCAATAGGCGGATTCCGTCGCAACGATGGTGTCAAAGCATCGGGTCTGCGGATCCATGCCGCCGGCTGTTCCTGCGTTTATTATGGCTCTGCATCCGTAGGTATCGATTAAAATCTGCGCGGCGATCGCCGCATTGACCTTGCATACACCGCTGAACAATACGACGGTATCGATATTTTCCAACCGGCCCTCGTGGAAATTCAACATGGCTTTAGATGAAACCCGCCTATTTTCCAGTGCGGAGATGAACGGCGCCGCCTCGTCATCGCCCGCACATAGTATTCCGATTCTATCCTCCGGGGTCATTTTTTCACCACCGCTTTCTTTGACGGTTTAAATGGACTTCGGAACTGATGCTGGAAATACAGCGGAGGCCGAACCAAGGATTAAACTTTTTTATCCTTCAGCTCCCTGTCCCGCCGAAAAGCATTCTCTAAATACCGCATGAACGCTCTTTAATATCGGTTGTCGAATACCCGGGTTGATTTCTTTTCGCTGCGCGGCAGGTCGCCGATTTCCACGGGCTTCGCTGTCACAGAAATGCCGATAGCATTGCGGAATCCATTTTGAATCTCGATGCCCAGCTCGTAAAAATTGACGTCGCGCTCAGCCTCGACAAACAAAGTGCAAAGATCTTTTCCCTCTAAATGATCGATAATAAGCTGGTATTCGCTTGAAGCGCCTTTGATGCCCGAGAGCATCTCGTCGATCTGACTTGGAAAAATATTTACGCCGCGGACCTTAACCATGTCGTCGGTACGTCCGAGTATGGTGTCGATTCTCGGATATCTGCTGCCGCACGGACAATCGCCCTTGAGAATTCTCGTCAGATCATGTGTACGGTAACGAATCAGCGGTGCGCCGCGCTTTTTGAGCGTTGTGATAACGAGCTCGCCGATCTCCCCATCGGGCAGAACCCGTCCGGTTTTGGGATCTACGATTTCAAAGTAAAGATAATCGTCCCACATGTGCATACCGCAGGCGTGCTCACAGCTTATACCAATGCCGGGGCCGTATACTTCCGTCAGACCGTAGATGTCATAGAGCTGAACCCCAAGCTCGCGCGCAATACGCATGCGCATTTTTTCGCCCCAACGCTCGGAACCGATGATGCCTTTGCGCAAATGAATCTTTTCACCGATGCCTCGCCGAGCGATCTCCTCTGCTAACAGCAGCGCGTAAGAGGATGTCGCGCAAAGCACAGACGAACGGAGATCCATCATCATGCGAAGCTGCTTGTCCGTGTTGCCGGGGCCCATGGGAATTGCCATGGCGCCTAACCGCTCAGCACCGTTTTGAAATCCGATACCCGCAGTCCACAGACCGTAACCGGGCGTGATCTGTATTCTATCGAGAGGCGTTACCCCAGCGGTTTCATAGCACCGCCGGAACATCTCCGCCCAGTCGTCCACGTCCTCCTTCGTATAAGGGATGATCACAGGTGTCCCCGTCGTACCGGAGGAGGAATGAATTCTCACAATTTCGGCGTCAGGGACGGCCTGCAGCCCCAGCGGGTAGGCCTCTCTTAGATCACCCTTCCAGGTGAAGGGAAGCGATTCGAAGTCCTCCTGGGACTGTATCGCGTCGATATCAATCCCTTTTAGCTTTTCCGCATAAAAACCGTTTCCGGCAGATAGCTCTTTTAACTGCCGGTGGATAATGTGAAATTGTTCCTCTGTCATTTTCATGTTAATGGCCGAGCCTTTCTTGTAATTTTCTAGAATCTCTACCTATGGGCATAATGCAACGTTTGGCCGTGTTTGAGTACGATCCCTGCGCTCCCAATCCTTTTTGAATATGGGTTTCAGCCTCAGGCACGCTTTCCATTTCGGAGGAGACAGATTCCAACATTCTATGCCGTAAATGGAATGTATTGACGCGCACGACGAATTCTCCGGTTGAGCGCCTGACAGCCTTACAGACTCTGCCCCTGCTGAGCGGTAAGCTGTTTGGCAGCCTCCAATGCCCGAAGATTAATGGCGCGGTAAGCCTCCGGTATCTTTTTGCCTATGGCTTCACCGAGCTCCTCGGGAGAGATTGAAAGCCAGCCGGCATTTGCGGCGACGCCTAAAAGCGCTGTGTTCAGAACTTTGGGTGAACCGCTGTATCGGCAGAATTCTCTGCCGTCGGCAATGATGAGGCGGCTGACGTTTCTGCGCAGATAATTCAGCATTGTTTCGCCGTCATATACCTGCTGTCCAAGTGCGGCTCCTACGGGCTGCACCGCATCCCGAACGGTTGCCAGCGCTCCCCCGGGCTTCAGATATTTGAGGCATCTGACCGCTTCTCCCGGCTCAAATGCAAGAATAAGGTCCGCCTCCCCTTCCGGGATCATCGAAGAAGCGATCGGTTCATCTGCAATGCGTACATGGCTGACCACGCATCCGCCGCGCTGTGCCATTCCGATGGTCTCGGCAGTCCGCACGTGCCAGTTCTTTTCCATGGCGGCCACAGCGAGCAGTTTGGATGCCATGACGATCCCCTGTCCTCCGACACCGCACAGCAAACAATTCATTTTCATTACTATACCCCCCGGCTGTTATCCCAGCCGCAATTTATCTTGATATCTGCCTTTTATCATATGGCGAGCGACGTCTGTTCCGATATTTTTTCGACTGTCCGTTTTTCCTGTGTTAAGCTTTTACGAGGGACCGGATCACCGGAAGTTGGCATCTCAGGAAATCTTGGGTTTGATTGCATTTACAGGACAGATCTGTGCGCAGAGCGAACAACCTGTACACAGCCCCGCATCAATAAGCACCCGCTTACCGTCCCTTACAATCGCTGGACAGCCCAGAGATCGAACGCATTTCAGACATCCAATACATTTATCATTAATTGTAAAAGCGTTTCCGGACTTTTTTACAGCAATACAGGGAGAACGGAAGATGACAGCCCGAACGCCTTTTTGCTCAGCGGCACGGCGAACAGCATCAACCGCTTCCGTGTGCTGCATGGGATCAGCCGTTTCCACGGAGGAGACCCCCATAGCTATCAGCAGCCGTTCAATGCTGATTTTTTCTGAAATCCCGCCCATCATGGTCCTGCCGGTGCCCGGATGCGGCTGCTGTCCTGTCATGGCAGTGGTAGAATTGTCGAGGACGATCAGCAGTAGGTCCGTCTGGTTATATACCGCATTGACAACCCCTGTCATGCCGGAGGCAAAGAAAGTGGAGTCACCGATACAGGCTACGTGCGTGACATCAGG
Source organism: Clostridiales bacterium (assembly GCA_019415985.1). Lineage (GTDB taxonomy): Bacteria > Bacillota > Clostridia > Oscillospirales > CAG-272 > CAKTAA01. Next base: position 10,327 of record DXYE01000036.1, on the reverse strand, counting down.
CTCAATGCGTGCAAGCCCCTGCGCTATAGTTACGCCGGCCCCCATACAGAGGCAGGTGTCCACCATCTCCAGCGGTACGGCGTTGCCAAGCGTATAACACCCGATATCTCCACAGCATACGGCTCTGCGGTCCTTCAAAGCTTCCTTGATTGCATAAAAGGACGCGCGGTGCGGACATCCGGCGCACAGGACAGGCGGCCGAACGGGTGTTTCAGGTATCTTTTCCCTTTGAACGGCAGTGCAGGCTCTGAGACCTAAATAGCTGGTCAGCACAGACTTAACTAGCTCGGCGCTACTTTCCCCCGCAGGCGGAATTGAACCATCCAGTTTACCATGTATCTGTACCGACAGCTGATATTTACCGCATATGTACAAAAGTTCTCTCTCAATGACGGGATCCAGTTCCTCAAAGACCATGACCTCCCCGACACTGCTGAGAAACCTTACGGCAAGCTCCTCCGGGAACGGAAAAGGCGTTGATATCTTCAGCCGACAGACATCCGCACAATCCGGCAGAACCTCCGATACATATGCATCACTGACGCCTCCGCAGGCAATACCTTTTACTCCGGCTCCCCATATGCGGTTTCGGTGATAAGCGGAAAATTCATCGGAAAGCTTCATAGCAAGCTTTTCCAGACGTATATGATTCTGGTAGGATGCACGCGGGAAGATAACGAAACGCTGCGGATCTTTGACGAAGCCCGGCGGAGTGTGCCTTGTGACGGGCATGTCCGGCACCTCAACGGAGGCACAGCCATGACAAATCCGTGTCGTCGGGCGAAGTATAACAGGCGTCTGATAGGTTTCCGAGACGGCAAATGCGTCTGCGACCATAGCGTATGCTTCCTCCGGCGTAGAGGGATCAAATACGGGGACCTTGGCAAATCGGGCAAACTGCCGTGTATCCTGTTCCGTTTGTGAGGAAATCGGTCCGGGATCATCAGCCACAACGATGACCATACCGCCTTTTACGCCTACATATGCGAGGCTCATCAGAGGATCTGAAGCGACGTTCATACCGACCTGCTTCATGGTGACCAACGTTCGGGCTCCCGCGTAGGAGGCACCCGCTGCGACCTCGAGTGCTGCCTTTTCATTGGCCGACCATTCCACATAAACGCTGCCATCGTTCAGCTTGGCCGCTGTTTCGAGGATTTCGGTGGAGGGCGTTCCCGGATAACCGCACACCAGATTTACGCCGGCGTGAAGCGCCCCCAAAGCGATCGCCCCATTTCCCATTAAAAACTGTCTGCCCAAATATATCACGCTCCTGCCATTTTTCGCTTGATAAACAAACCTTTTGAACGATTATTTGAAACTGAAAGGTAATAGTATTCTATTATAACACAGTTTTTATATAATTTCAAGTCCGAATCTTTATGACCTGCTACAGCTTAGTGTTTTCGGAAAAATCCGTTAATTTTCATACCTTGACATGAGGGGCAATATTATTGTAAAATAAAAATGCTGTTAAAAAGGAGTCTGCTTTGGATGCTGATTCGTTTTGATCATATAAACGAGATTACAATTCCGAACCTGAATGGCGGAGAGGGTACCGTATCCGCAAAGATGTTTATGGATACGCAGAACAAAGTGATGATGAGCAGGATTCCTCCCGGATCGTCCATTGGCTTGCATCAACATACTGTCAGCAGCGAGATAAACTATGTACTGAGTGGTGTCGGGAAGGCCGTTTGTGATGAAATTGAGGAAGAACTGCTAGCGGGAAACTGCCAATACTGTCCAAAGGGTTCATCCCACAGTATTATCAATACGGGAACGGAGGAGTTGGTTCTATTTACTGTGGTTCCGCAACAATAATACTATAAAATTGAGGCTTCGCCCAGTTTAGGACGGAGCCTTTTTGTCAGATCGACGAATCCTTTAGAAGGCAGGCATATATCCGTACGGGTTCAACATAGGAAGTTTTGCCCTCATATTTAAGCAAAATTTTCACCCACCCATACCGGTTTTGTCATTTGAAACGCTTGGTCCTGCGGAGCTTGTTTGTTGCTTTGACAGTGACCGGTATGGCAGGTAGACAAAAGTTATTTTGCTCTGCCGCCGCTATCGTCTGCTGCTTTTATTTCTGCGTTTTCCTTCGACAACGGATGAATTTTCCGGTGCAGCGGATGCATTTTCTCCGAAACCCTCACCGTATATTTCGGTTGCCTCGGATACCATCATGAAGGCACTCGGATCAATACTTTTTATCAGCTCTTTCAGCGAAAACAGCTCGTTTTTCCGTACAGCGCACAGCATGACCTGTTTTTCCTCTCCTGTGTACCATCCGTATCCGTGCAGAATCGTTACGCCGTGCCCCATGCGGTCCGTTACGGCACCGGCTAGCTGTCTATAGCTGTCAGAAATGATCCAGATCAGTTTCTCCCGAGCATAACCGCTGAGAATATAATCCACAACGTGTCCGAAAAGGTAAATGGTGATGACGGAATAGAATATACTTTCGAAGCTCTGGAGCAGCAGAGCCGCTGCAAGGATAATCATAAAGTCGATTGCCGTAATTAGCTTTCCGACAGAAAAGTGAGGCCGGTAATACCTCACCCACCAGGCGACAAGGTCTGTTCCGCCCGTCGTATACCCTCGTGCAAACATAATGCCGCAGCCGGCGCCCATTGCGATCGCGCCGAAAACGGCGCAGAGCAGGGGATCCGTTATGGTGACCGGGAAGAAATCCAGCGTGTCGACAAGAACGGACGTTGCGGCCGTTCCAATCAATGTCCGAATACAAAAACGTATTCCGTACAGTCGGGCGTTTATGAGAATCAAAGGCAGATTGACGATCATGATCACTGCACCGATCCGCCAGTGAAAGAAATAGTGTGCAAGCGTGGCGATACCCGTTGCACCGCCTAAAACGATATTGCCAGGAATATAAAAAAGATTGACGGACATGGCGAACAGAACGGCTCCGCTCAAAACGGAAAAGCTGTCCCATAATATAGCGCCCGCCCGGCTGTTTTGGATATCCTTGATTTTCATATCCGATAAACTTCCTTTCTCTGCTGCGTCTGTACGTCACGGATTTCAATGCCATCGTCGTTTATGCTGTTCCAGGAAACGGCAAACCGGGAAAGCGCGGACCAGCCGCTGATCGTTTTACGTTTCCGTACCGAAATTTTTACTCCAGCCAATCTCCCAGCTCTTTGTCACAAATTCCTCTGAGTAAAAAGAATATCCAGTAAAACAAATCATACAAACCGCGAAAAAAACATATAGTGGAATAACGTTAAAATCCTGAAAAAAGAAGGTCATCCTTTGATACAGAAAAAACGATTTTTTCTCAATGCAGTCGCCCTTACTGCCACATCTCTTCTGATGCGCGCGGTGGGCGTTGCGTTCAACGTCTATCTTTCTGCCAAAATAGGCGCTGCCGGTATGGGGCTGTATTCTCTGATAATGTCTGTCTATACCTTTGCAGTGACTTTTGCAACATCCGGGATCAATCTTGCAGTCACACGCGTCATCTCTGAGGAGATCGGGAAACAGAATGCAGCGGGTGTACGGCGCGCCATGCGCAGCAGTGTTTTATACAGTCTGTGCTTCGGCGGAGCCGCCTGTGTTCTCCTGTTTTTTTTCGCAGAGCCGCTCGGAACCTATTGCCTCTCCGATAGCCGCACGGTTTCCTCGCTGAAGCTGCTTTCTGTTACTCTGCCTTTTATTGCACTTTCATCGGTCATGAACGGCTATTTTACGGCAGTCCGCAGAGTCGTCAAAAACGCGGCTATCACCATTGCGGAGCAGGCGGTCAAAATATCGCTTACAGTGATGCTGCTGAACCTGTTTGTACCTAAGGGACTGGAGTATGCCTGTCTTGCTCTTGTCGGCGGAGCTTGTATTTCAGAGGGCGGGTCCTTTTTCCTTTCCTGGCTGCTGTATCGTTTGGACCGCCGGAAGCATCTTGCGAAAATCGGGAGCCAAAATGAAGTTTCCGGCGTCACTGGCCGCATTCTGCGGATATCTCTCCCCATCGCGCTGAGCGCTTACGTTCGATCCGGGCTGCTCACCGTTGAACATATCCTGATTCCTATCGGCCTGCGGAAATTCGGGGCGCTTGGCGACGATGCTCTTGCCTCATACGGTATTATCCACGGTATGGTTATGCCGGTGATCTTATTTCCCGCAGCTTTTTTGAGCGCTTTCTCAGGACTTATTATACCCGAGCTTTCAGAATTTCATGTAAAGGGAAATAAAACAGCAATAAATAGCGCTGTCAGACGTGTTTTTCAGATTACAATGCTCTTTGCAATCGGTGTATCCGGTATTTTTATCTGCTTTTCCAAAGAGCTCGGTTTCGCTCTGTATCAGAGTGAGGAGGCCGGACGCTATATTCGTGTCATCGCGGCCCTGATTCCTGTCATGTATCTTGATACTATGGTGGACAGTATGCTGAAGGGACTGGATCAGCAGGTTGCCTCTATGCGCTACAACATTATGGATGTGTCGCTCTGTGTCATTATGGTATATACACTGCTGCCTATTGGCGGCATATGGGCCTATGTTGCAATCATTTTCATTTCTGAGCTCTTCAATGCTTCCCTTAGCATTGGGCGTCTGCTTTCCGTCACGGGCGTTCAGGTCAAATTCTGCCGTTGGGCACTCCAGCCCATTTTCTGCATATTGGGTGCTACCTCTCTCTCTCAAATTCTGTTTGGTGTGTTAGGCATACATTTTTCCTACAGTTCCACCTCGCTCTTTGTCCACATTACCGTCACAACGCTGTGCTACCTCGCCTTTCTCAAGCTGACAGGAGGGCTTTCCAAGGAGGATATTGCCTGGTTCCGCAGTATATTCAGTCTTAAAGGATCTCCTAAAACGCCTGAGATTACCGATGGAGACGCTGGCAGACTGCAGTCCCGTACACGCCGCACCGTTTCCGGAAAATCGGAGGGATAAACGGAATTTTAACAGCGAGCTTCTATACCTTTTATAACTTTCTGAATTGAATTCTGTTTTATGGAAGGCTGTATCCGTAACAGAGAGATCTGCGGTGCGGGCAATTCAAAAGCGCGGAAACGCAGACCGGCGGTATATTAAACGGTTATTCGACGTTTAATTTTGAGATATTCAGGAACGGCTGTATTTAGGCTTTAAAGCCTCCGGAGGTCATCTGCTGCACTTGATTTACACGGTCAAAAGTACGGCTCTGCCATGAGACAACAAAGGGTGGAGAAGCATTGCTTCTCCACCCTTTGTTATGTACCCACCGGAGAACCAGGAATCGATTTTTTTGAGCTTTGACTTCCGGGGCCTCCTTACAGATATATGTTCTCGCTTGCCAGTCGTTCTTTGGCCTCCTCCAGCTTCAGTTCCAAATCAAAGTGCAGTTCCTCCGCTTTTGCATACCATTGCAGCAGGGCTTCGACATCGTCATCTGCAGGCAAATGTAGCATCATGTCTTCGTCTTCTCTGAACATTTCGGTTATACCTCCTGATTTTCATTTTATCTTCATTTTTTATATTTCTTTGTTACGTCTAAATTATACCATAATAAATGGTATTTGTCAATCCCATCATGCAATTATTTTTATTTTTTCGTGAATTTCTGTTGCATTTTTGAATCGATTGTGATAAAATAACCGTAGAAGAACAAGTTGCCGTATAGAGTCGAACAGTCATTGATAAGTATACTAAAAAGATGTAATCTTTTTGTTTTCCCGTCTCAATATTTTATTACAGGACGCAGATGTGAGAAGGCATCTTTTCCATATATTTCCTAAGTATTAAGAAAGTCTGTGTGGCCCCAAATACAAGCCTTCCAGCGAAAAAAACAATCTCTCCTTTGTATGCTGCTCATATCGGTTGACCCATTCCAATGAATTTTATTTTATATTTTTAAAGAAAAGAAAGGAAAATTGATATGTCTGAGTTTCAAACCTACAATATGGAAAGCATTGCAGAAAGGATTCGAAAGCGGCGCGCCGCACTGCATTTGAGCTATCAAGAATTGGCCGGAAAAACCGGACTCAGCAAGTCCACGTTGCAGCGCTATGAAACGGGTGCCATTGCCAGTATTCCTCTGAAAAACCTTGAAACGCTTGCCAGAGGACTTGATACAACACCGGAATATCTCATGGGTTGGACGCTGCATACAACGACGGCTGAGGATGAGGAATTGCTGACTTACTTGGACGAACTGAAAAATCGATCTGAAATGCGAATGCTGTTCAGTTTGGCAAAAAATGCCACAAAAGAGGACGTAGAGAAAGCTGTACGTATTATCAGCGCCCTCAGAAAGGATGCATAGCCTTGGACGATATCATCAGCAGATTAATTGAACTGCCCTCCACTGTCAATGGCGTCACCGTTGTCGATGCAGATGGCAATTATAATGTTTACATCAATTCGCGTTTATCTGCAGATGAACAGAAAAGGGCATATGAGCACGAAATCAGGCATATTCAAAAGCAGCACTTTTATGACTTCAATCCCATTGAGGAAAACGAGCAGGAAGCCAAGTCCGGCCCCGTATCTTAGAAGGATAATATACACGAGATAGTTCTTTCCCTTTTATCTTGATCTATGGGGTCCAGGGATCTGATCAAGCGGGGGCCAGCCGTGTGTAGTGTTGTTTATTAAATATTTTCAGTAACTCTTCTGCCCCTTGACGTATTACAGCGCGTGTTTCTTTTGTCAGGAGAATGAATATCCTGTTTTCCATAAGACATGCCTGGTTTATTCTGACCTGAATGAAACATCTGCCGAACAGTGCGGTGGTTTTCCAAATTGTGAACATGACGGAACGACAGCCATCTTTCTGAATTAGACAGGAACCGACACGCAAAATTTACAAAAAATGCTTGCAAAGTATTCTTTAAATTTGTATAATAAGCGATGTCCATGTATCCTGCTGGGAGAAAAGGACAGGGGACAGATATATCCTGATTTCTTTTTTGTCGCATAGGCAGGGTGACGTCAGAGATTATTTACGTAAAAGTTCAGGAGGATTATTGATTATGTTTATGCTGTTGGAAGGCGCTGCGGCGGATACGACTGCTGCAAGTACGGGCAATATTTTATCCCTGATCATACCGCTGGTTCTTGTTGCCGTAGTATTCTATTTTTTTCTTTATCGTCCGCAGAAAAAGCAGGAAAAAGCTACGAATGATATGAGAAATTCGCTTGAGGTCGGAGATGAAATTACGACCATAGGCGGCATCATCGGTAAGGTGACAAGCATCAAGGAAGAGACGGTGATGATCGAGACGGGGCATGACCGCACCAAAATTCGAATTCTGCGCAGCGCTGTACGCTCTATTGATGTCAAGGCGGAAGACGCTGAATAATTTAACAGACTGATACATATTTTTCCGGGTTTTCTCATATCTTGGTGATGTACAAGTCTGAGCCGGCGTTCTTTCCCGGATGTTTCCCGGAACCTCCGTCGAGAAGCGGCCAGACCTTCTATATCAGCCGGGAAGAAAGGAAACCTCCTATTTGCTTTTTGAGGCCAGATGCCGCCTTGACCGAACGGTTTTTCCGTACCGCGAGACTGGTGAATACACCTCGAGGCATATAGGAAAATGGAAACTATATGGATAGTCGACCTGCTGCACAAAAAAGGCATACGTCCGGTGCGGAAGCATCGCAGATGTTCTTTTCTGGCGCTTTGATCGCTGCCCTGAAAGCGATCGGTATAGCGTTGCTCATAACCGTTGGACTGCTGTTCCTATTCACCTGCATATGTTACCAGCTCTCGGATCCCTGTAAGTATTCGGCATATTTTTCGATGGCCGCTACCTTTATCGGCGCGCTGAGCTGCGGATTTCTTGCAGCAAAATTTTTGGGGTCAAAGGGTTTGATTTCCGGATTGATCTGCGGTTTGGGATATTCAGCGCTCCTACTTCTTATGTCCGTTCTGTTGCCGGCGGATGAGAATGCCCATACTTTTGCCAGCGTAGCGATTTTATATGTATTGGTATTGCTCGCATCCTCTGTTGGGGGCTATATCGGAACACATAAAAGGAAGGATCCGACGGTTAGGTCCCCGAAGATGCGAAGGAGAAAGAAGTGAGCCGATGTCGCCGCAATGCTGCCGGCCTCAAACGGATTCCGGCGATAAAATTATACTGTTCAGAAATACCGGTAATTATTTGATTTTAACCATCAGAAATGAAAGTGTTGCCCGCCTTCTCAAGGGAAGGCGGGTTGCCTTAAGTCTTACTTTTTAAATCAGGTTAGGAGTCTTCACGCTATGCAGTAATTCTAAAGGCAGTGCCTGAAGGGATGTAAGTGATTTCTGACGTCTGCTGTTTGTCAAGTGCGGTAGCTGTGACTACAAAATGAGGTTAATCCCTTAGCCTAACCGCGGGTACGGGAACAGAGCATCACTATCGTACGGATATCGCTTTTGCAAAGCGTACATAAAACCCATGAACCGTTCGGGTCTGCACTTTTGGGCTGTAGGAGCTTGTTATGGGATTTGGCTGGCAACCAGGCCGTATCTCCGGAAAAGGCGAATCAATAGAGGCGTTTATCTGGAAGATTCGGTCTTCATCCTATTCAATGAGCGTTCTGAATGAAAAATTGTATATTGTTCAACATGCCGGATATAATTTTGCCTTTTTCAAAATCTAAATTGAAAGAATGGCTTGCTGATGATTCTATGGGCGTGGAAGTTGATATGATAAGTTTTTTAAACGTTTTACGGCTTTTGCTGGCGAAGGGGCATTGATTTTGCTTTGTGAAATCGGCTAAATCCATGAAAAAGGAAGCCTTTGCGAAAGGTAAAGTTGGAATTTAAAAATGAAAATACAGGGACTCCAAAAATTATCACTGGTAGATTATCCGGGTATCACCGCCTGTACGGTTTTTCTTGGCGGGTGTAATTTCCGTTGCCCATTTTGTCATAATCCCGACCTTGTGCTTCCCGAACGGTTCGGTGCAGCTGTTGAGGAGGACGAGCTGTATCGGTTTCTGCAGAAAAGAAGCAGGGTATTGGATGGCGTTTGTATCAGCGGCGGCGAACCGCTTATACATAAGGAGTTGCCGAAGCTTCTGGAGAAAATCAAAAGCCTAGGCTATCTGATCAAGCTGGATACCAACGGAAGCTTTCCGGGGCGGTTGCGTGAGATGTATAAAGCAAGGCTGATCGATTATGTAGCCATGGACATAAAAAACTCGATGCGCTCATATGCCACCACAATTGGTGCGGAGCATGCGGATCTGACATCCGTTATGGAAAGCGCCGCGTTCCTGCTTGAGGGAAAGCTTTCCTATGAGTTTCGGACGACCGTTGTGCAGGAATATCATGAAGAGCGTGATTTTGAAGAGATTGGAAAGTGGCTTACGGGTGCGGAAAGGTATTATCTGCAAACCTTTTCCGATGAACATGGTGTTCTGTGTGATGGACTCCATGCATGCGGAGAAGAGACGATGCTAAATTTTTTAAGAATTCTCAGAAGGTATATCCCCAAAGCCGAATGGAGAAAAATTTAATCTATTAAATTATCAAGATATTGTGTTTTTGTATTGACAAACACAATATCTTGTGTTATTATAGAGCTACCAAAACGAGGACAAAGGAAGGAACTACTCATGTATCAGGTACAAAAAAGAGATGGAGCGGTTGCAGAGTTCGATATTTCCAATATTTCAACTGCCATAAAAAAAGCGTTTGACGCACAAAATAAGCAGTATCATCCCAGCATTATCGATATGCTGGCGTTAAAGGTAACAGCAGATTTCGAACCGAAAATCAAAGAGAACCTGATCGCTGTTGAGGATATACAGGACAGCGTGGAGGCCGTTCTTGTACAGGCGGGCTATGCCGATATTGCCAAGGCATATATTTTATACAGAAAACAGCGTGAGAAAATCCGCAATATGAAATCCACGATCCTGGATTACAAGGAGATCGTAGACAGCTATGTCAAAGTTACGGACTGGCGCGTCAAAGAGAATTCTACGGTCACCTATTCGGTGGGAGGCCTCATTCTAAGTAACTCCGGTGCCATCACTGCAAATTACTGGCTCTCCGAGATCTATGATGAGGAGATTGCCAATGCGCACAGAAATGCCGATCTGCATTTGCATGATTTGTCCATGCTGACGGGCTACTGTGCAGGCTGGTCTCTCAAGCAGCTGATACAGGAGGGTTTGGGCGGGGTCCCGGGAAAGATCACTTCTGCACCGGCAAGTCACCTGGCAACTCTGTGCAATCAGATGGTAAACTTTTTAGGCATCATGCAGAACGAGTGGGCAGGCGCGCAGGCATTTTCTTCTTTTGACACCTATCTGGCTCCGTTTGTAAAGGTTGACAACCTGTCCTACCGCGAGGTAAAAAAATGTATCGAGTCCTTTATAT
>DXYE01000035.1:23352-24219 GCA_019415985.1 Clostridiales bacterium | reverse complement strand
GGCGGTATTTATTGAAGGAAAATTTCGACACACTGCCGAGAGAAGCTTACGATATATTGATTATCGGCAGCGGCATTGCGGGGCTTTACGCGGCTCTGCATACGGATCCCTCTAAGCGCTGCGCCATTATTACAAAGGTAGATTTGGAACACAGCAATTCCTGGCTTGCACAGGGCGGTATCGCGGCGGTAATTGCACCGGACGATCAGCCGGCATCACATGTGGAGGATACGCTATTAGCCGGCGCCGGCCTGTGCAATCGGGATGCTGTGGAATTGCTTGTCCGCGAAGGGCCGATGGATATACAGGAACTTATGGAGCTGCAGGTTCCCTTTGATGTGAACGCGGAGGGAGAACTCCAGATTACACGGGAGGGCGGTCATTCCCGAAGGCGTATCGTACATTGCGGAGGAGATGCTACAGGCAGAGAGACCACGCGGCGGTTAGGTGAAATTGCCCTTGAGCGTAAGAATCTTCGATTCTTATTCAATACATATTTGATTGATCTGGTAACATCCGACGGCGCCGTTACAGGGGCGGTGGTCTTTGACAGGAAACCGAAATATATCGCCTGTCGAAATGTGATCATTGCGACCGGCGGAATCGGGCAGCTTTACCGAAATACTACAAACCCACGCGGGGCGATCGGAGATGGTATTGCCTGTGCGGCGCGCGCCGGCGCAGCCTTGGATATGATGGAGATGGTGCAGTTTCATCCGACAACCCTGATTCCGCATTCCAACAGCGAACGCCTGTTTCTGATCTCGGAAGCAGTTCGAGGCGAAGGCGGAATCCTGAAAAATATTAATGGCGAGCCGTTCATGCAGGGCCGGCATCCGCTGGCGGATCTGGCGCCGAGGGATATCG
>DXYE01000035.1:0-23342 GCA_019415985.1 Clostridiales bacterium | reverse complement strand
GGGATATCGTGACCAGAGAGATCCTGGCGGAGCTGCGCCGAACGCCTGCAGACAATGTTTTTCTCGACGTGTCCTCTATGACGGAAGCCTTTTTTAGAGACCGTTTTCCGACGATCTATGCGGAATGCAGGAGCTTTGGTATTCGCGTACCCTATGACAAGATACCAGTAAGGCCGGCACAGCATTACTTTATGGGCGGCATCAAGACCGATCTCAACGGTATGACCAATATAGACGGTTTGTATGCCTGCGGAGAAGCGGCCTGCACCGGTATTCACGGCGGGAACCGGCTTGCCAGCAATTCTATGCTGGAATGTCTTGTATTCGGGCGGCGCTGTGCGGAACATATTACGCATAATTTCCGTCCAACAGGGGCGAAAATTCCGGAAAATTCATCTGAGGTATACAGCCGTCATTTGACGGGAAACTATATTTTCAAAACTAAGGCGGAAATCCGTGAGATTATGACAAATGATGTGGGCGCGCTCCGTACTTTTAGCGGATTAAGCAGAGCGGAAAAACGTATTCGGGAAATCATACGTGAAATAGAAGGTGTATCTCTGACGTATTCTGAGGAATTTGAGCTTTATAATATGGCGCAGAATGCGGCAGACATCATCCGGGCAGCCTCATCCCGAAAGGAAAGTGCCGGAGCACATTTCATTATAAACGATGAGACGGTAGCGGTTGAAAAATAATCGTTTACTTTGCTAAATACAGTATGAATAAAATGGAAGAAGGCTCGAATTTAATTATGGGAAAAAAATATTATCCATATGAAAACAGTATAGATGAAACCATAAGACAGGCACTGGCCGAAGATATCGGAACCGGAGATATTACAACATTGTCCACCATTGACCTCGACAGAACAGCACATGGGAAATACATAGCCAAGGAGGACGGCGTGCTGTGCGGACTGGATATTGTAGAGCGGGTGTTTCATCGAGTAGATCCTGCGATAATGTTGACTGTATATAAGGGAGAGGGCGACCGCTTCCATAAGGGAGACATTCTGGCGGAGGTTGAGGGGAATGCAGCACAGGTTCTGACTGGTGAGAGAGTAGGGCTCAATCTTTTGCAGCATCTGTCAGGCGTGGCTACCCAAACTGCGCGTGCTGTGGAGGCAGTTTCAGGTACGGGGGTCAAAATTGCGGATACCAGAAAAACGACGCCGGGACTCAGAGTTCTCGAAAAATACGCCGTGAAGGTAGGGGGCGGTACCAATCACCGCTTTAATTTATCCGATGGCGTTTTGATAAAGGATAATCATATCATTGCGGCTGGCTCCATTGCAAACGCGGTTTCCGCGGCGAGAGAACAGATTCCGCATACGCTTAAAATAGAAGTTGAGGTAGAGACGCTGGAGCAGCTAGACGAAGCGCTGGCAGCAAAAGCAGATATCATCATGCTCGATAACATGCCGCTGGAGGTTATGCGGGAGGCGGTCCACCGAACAAATGGACGTGCAATTCTTGAGGCGTCCGGCAATATGGGAGAGAAGAATTTGCGTGAAGTTGCAGATACAGGTGTGGATTTGATCAGCATCGGAGCGCTGACGCACAGTGTGCGTGCGTTGGATATCAGTCTGAAATTTCAGCTCATTTAATGTCATGGCGGCGGTGATTACTGCGTTGGTGAATACTTGAAGTACGGAGGCGAAGATGGCATATTATGAGGAGGAACTGTCCAAAGAGGAAGAGGCTCTCAGTATAATCCGGGATAATTTACTTCGGTTGGACCGCCAGCGCGGAGAGGAGACGGATAAACGCTTGGCACATCTTGAGGATATCGTAAAACTCTTGGGCCGGCAAACCTGTCAGTCCGGCGTCAAGCGAAATAAAACTCTGTTGTGGATGCTGAACTCAGAGGCATTTTCACAGACGTTCCGCAGGACGGTACACCGAAATTTACCTGAGGAAACGAATAAAGATGCCGCATCTTTTTATCACGACATCTCCCGCTGTGAGCGCCTATATATATGCAGACGGCTGATTCAAATATATTCCGAGGAATGCATGCGTCAGATATGGGAATTTTTAAGTTCGGATTTTCCTATAGAAGAAAGCATGGGGGCGGCATCTGAAATCACGGGCAGGAGAGAGCCGGAATTCCGAGGGCGTGTGGTACATATGAAAAATGCATATTCGGAGAAAGCTTTCTCATTTTTTCAGCCGTATTTTTCAGACTTTAGAGTTTCCACAATCGGAGATCTGCAGAATATCTGCGAGATGGTATACCACGGAAGAGCGGAATACTGCGTACTACCGCTGGAAAATTCGACAGATGGCAGACTACACCGCTTTTATTATATGTTAGATCAATATGATTTGAAAATTATAATGGCATGCAATGTGACTTCGGCTGATGGAGATATGACGACCAAGTTCGGACTGGCCGGGCGGCAGCTTCAGTCTTGGAACGGAAAGCGGCTGAATGGACGTATCTATATGGACTGCAGTGTCATCCTGTCAGAGCAGAATCTTCTACATGACATTCTGACAAGTGCAGAGGAATGCGGTTATTCGCTGCATAGAGTCGATGCGTTGCCCATTCACGGGGATAACAAAGAGTTTTGTTTCCATCTGACGTTTCAAGAAATGGAAGGGGCGGATTTGCCGTTGCTTTTGTTGTATTTACAGTTGGAAACGGTGCAGAGTACGATACTCGGCATTTATGGGTATCTTATTTAAGTAAAATCAGGCAGAACAGCTAGAGGAAAGAAATGATTATTTTGGGAATTGACCCTGGCATAGCGACGGTCGGGTGGGGGGTCGTGGAATATAAAAATACCCGTTTTTCGACGCTTGGCTGTGGTGCGATCATCACGGCAGCCGGACTCAAGGTAGATGACCGGCTGGCACAGATATATGACCAAATGTCGAAGATCATCGAGAGATACCATCCTGAGGAAATGGCTATTGAAGAGCTGTTCTTCAATACCAATCAGAAAACGGTTATCACGGTAGCGGAAGCCCGAGGCGTCATGCTGCTGTGTGCTCGTCATCATGCGCTACATCTGTATGAATATACTCCGCTACAGGTCAAGCAGGCTGTTGTGGGATATGGCAGAGCAGAAAAAAGCCAAGTGATTGCCATGGTTACTTCTTTGCTGAATCTGCAAAAGCCGCCAAAACCGGATGATACGGCGGATGCACTGGCTATCGCGGTATGCCATGCGCATACGGGAAGCTCCCGTTTGAGAGCTTTCTATAATCTCAGGTAAATCCGTTCGGGATTTATCCGAATTTAAATTGATAAGGACAGGAGGCAGGCAAATGCTGTATTCCATAACCGGTGAAATTGTTCTGACAGAGCCGCATACGGCTGTTATCGAGTGTAGTGGCATTGCTTATCGTTTAACCGTCAGCGCCAACACGTTGGCCTGCTTGGCCGGAAAGACGGGGGAGGTACGCCTGTTTACCTATCTTCAGGTACGTGAGGATGCTCTTGAACTCTATGGTTTCTATGATACAGAGGAACTGTCCGCCTTTCGAATGCTGATTTCCGTATCGGGCGTGGGGCCAAAGGCGGCTATGTCAATTCTTTCACTTATGACTTACGGACAGTTTGCTATAGCGGTCAGCACGGGGGATACAAAAAGCATATCCCGTGCCAGCGGTATTGGAGCAAAAACAGCGGCAAGAATTGTTCTGGAACTGAAGGACAAGCTTCGGGGACAGGTCAGCGCTGCTGAAAAAGAGGGTGAAACGCCGTTGGGGACGCCCTCAGGCGGACAAATCGGCGAGGCGCTGGATGCATTGCTGGTACTGGGTTATACACGTTCTGAGGCGGAAGGGGCGCTGCGTTCACTCGAGAGTTCAGCAATGACGCTTGAAGAAATGATCACAGCTTCGCTGAAGAAGCTGATGCGCTGAAGCTCACAGCGCTTGGATACAAGGTCCGTTTGAACGGAATGCGGAGGAAAGGGACTGCGGCAATGGGAAGAGAGGACGTATGGAATTATGACGGTGAGGCGGCGGAGATCCTGTTCGATGGAGAAGACCGGGTTATCACAACGGCTCAGAGGGAAGAGGATCAGGAGATCGATGCCGGCCTAAGGCCGACGATATTGGATGACTATGTCGGGCAGGAAAAAGCAAAAGGCAACCTGAAAATTTACATAGACGCAGCCAAACAGCGCGGAGAGTCACTGGACCATGTACTGCTTTACGGTCCGCCTGGTCTTGGTAAAACAACGCTGTCCAATATTATTGCAAATGAGCTTGGCGTGAATATCCGAATCACTTCCGGTCCGGCTATAGAAAAGCAGGGTGATCTTGCAGCACTGCTCACCAACCTGGGACCAAACGATGTGTTGTTTATCGATGAAATTCACCGCTTGCCGCGTACAGTTGAGGAAATATTGTATCCGGCGATGGAGGATTATGCGCTGGATATCATTATCGGCAAAGGACCGGCAGCCAGAAGCATACGTCTGCCGCTGTCAAAATTCACGTTGATCGGTGCGACAACGCGCGCCGGACAGCTTACAACTCCTCTTCGAGACCGCTTCGGCGTCTTGCTGAGACTGGAGCTTTACACGCCGGAGGAATTGACACGCATCGTGCTGCGGTCCGCCAAAATTTTAGAAGTGCCAATAGAAGAGGCAGGAGCAAGAGAAATTGCATCCAGGTCTCGAGGAACGCCTCGCATTGCCAATCGTCTGCTGAAGCGCATTCGGGATTTCGCGCAGATTAAAGGTGACGGTACCGTGACACAGCCGATTGCGGCTTATGCGCTGCAGGAGCTTGAGATCGATTCTTTGGGACTGGATACTACGGACCGACGAATGCTGGAGACGATCATTCGATTTTATGACGGGGGGCCTGTGGGATTGGATACTCTGGCCGCGACAATAGGCGAAGAATCGGTTACACTGGAGGATGTCTATGAGCCGTATCTGATGCAGATCGGTTATCTGAGTCGGACACCCCGCGGACGTGTGGTGACACGGCGCGCCTATGAGCACTTGGGTATCCCGTTTCCATCTGAACCGCAGGAAAGCACGAAAGCAACAACGTGTCAGTTGAATCTATTTACAGATGGGATCGACGGGAAAAAAGAATTCTGAGAACATGGGGAGCAGAAAAAAGAAAGGGCGGACAAAGCATGATTGCAGCACGGGATTGGAAAGAGTACTGTCTTTTGGACGCGTCGGACGGAGAAAGGCTGGAACTTTGGGGAAGCCATATTTTAATTCGTCCGGACCCTCAGGTGATATGGAAAGGGAAAAAGCGGCATGCCGGCTGGAAACAGCCGGATGCGTCTTACAAAAGATCCCGCGCGGGCGGCGGAAGCTGGAATATCCGCGCATTGCCGGAATCGTGGGAAATCGGATACCGTGAACTGAAATTTCAGATCAAACCGATGGGCTTTAAGCATACGGGGCTTTTTCCGGAACAGGCGGCGAACTGGGATTGGTTTGACGGCATTATCCGCAGGGCCGGCCGTCCTGTAAGCGTTTTGAATCTGTTCGCATATACCGGTGGTGCCACCATTGCTGCGGCTGCTGCCGGAGCCTCGGTTGTTCATGTGGACGCTGCAAAGGGAATGGTTGCGCAGGCTCGTCGGAATGCGGCGATATCCGGTCTAGAGGGCGCGCCGATTCGATACATTGTGGACGATTGTATGAAATTTTTGGCCAGAGAAATACGCCGCGGAAACAAATATGATGCAGTGATTATGGATCCCC
Source organism: Clostridiales bacterium (assembly GCA_019415985.1). Lineage (GTDB taxonomy): Bacteria > Bacillota > Clostridia > Oscillospirales > CAG-272 > CAKTAA01. The sequence goes on along the minus strand of DXYE01000035.1, from coordinate 17,647 downwards.
CATCGTATGGTCGAGGACCGGGTGGTGAGGTCTGGAGGCTGGAGGAAAATGTAGCTGAACTTGTGGAAATGGCAGCGAGGGTTCTATGCCAAAATCCGCTGTTTTTTCTGCTGAACTCATATACTACGGGATTATCTCCGTCTGCAATGGGTTATCTGTTGCATCTCGTAATGATAGAAAAATTTGGCGGACGGATTGAGGCGGATGAAGTCGGTCTGCCTGTCGCACAGACCGGTGCAGTCTTGCCGTGCGGAGCCGCAGCACGGTGGACCAGCGTAAAACAACCAAGGCTCCAAAGGGGCATCGGGAAGGCTGTATGGTCTGATGATAATAACAGTTCAAAACAGAGTCAAACGAGAACGGAGTTCCTTGTGCGTTGATGATACGGCGTTTTTCGAAAAAGGAAAGGATATGGCGTTTTGAAACAAAAGGAATGGATCATAGATGCATCTCATCTGAATTTCTCATATAAAGGAGATGACGGAAACAGGATTCCGGTCATTCGAGATCTGTCTCTGCAGATTGAGAAGGGAAGCTTTGTTGCTATATTGGGCCATAACGGCTCCGGGAAATCGACGCTTGCCAAGCTGCTGAATCTGATTTTAACGCCGCAAAGCGGACGGCTAATTATTGGCGGAACGGAGACGACAAGAGAGGATATAACAGATGAGGAAATTTTAAAACTTAGACAGACGGTCGGCATGGTCTTTCAAAATCCTGACAATCAGCTTGTAGCGACCATTGTTGAGGAGGATGTAGCCTTTGGCCCGGAAAATCTCGGAGTACCGCCAAAGGAAATCCGCAGGAGGGTGGATGAAGCGCTGGAAACCGTACATATGCTGGCATACCGCCGACATGCGCCGCACCAGCTCTCCGGCGGGCAGAAGCAGAGAATCGCCATTGCCGGTATTATTGCTATGCTGCCGGAGTGTATGATCTTTGACGAATCTACAGCGATGCTGGATCCCAGGGGCCGTGAGGAAGTGATGGATACCATAGAGAAACTGAATCGGGAGCAGGGAATCACGGTTCTGCATATCACTCATGAGATGAAAGAGGCGGTGCGGGCGGACAGGGTCATCGTGATAAACGAAGGCAGAATTCTTATGGACGACACCCCGCGAAATGTATTTTCACGTGTGGAGGAACTGCAAAAGGTGGGGTTAGATGTACCGCAAACCGCAGAGCTTGCGACCCTGCTTCGCCGCAGCGGCGTACCGCTGCCGGACAAGCTGCTGTATACCGATGAAACGGCGAGAGCCATTGCAGCAGCTTTCGTGGGCAGAAGAGGAGATGTGTGATATGACGGAAATTGAACTGAAAAATGTCTCCTATATCTACGGAAAGGATACACCGTTTGAGCGTATTGCTCTGCATAATGTGTCGATGACGTTTCGAGGCGGTATGATCACGGGTTTGATCGGTCATACCGGTTCGGGCAAATCCACGGTCGCACAGCTCTTGAACGGTCTTTTGCAGCCGAGTGCCGGTCAAGTTTATGTCGGCGGAACGAATATTTGGGCGGAACCGAAAAAGATCAGAGACATACGTTTCCGTGTGGGGCTGGTATTTCAGTATCCCGAATATCAGCTTTTCGAAGAAACAGTATATAAGGATATCGCTTTCGGGCCGATCAATATGGGGCTTGATGCCGATAAAGTCAAAAAACGTGTCATGGAGGCGGCGGCGTTTGCAAATCTGCGTGAAGAGCTGTTAGAAAAATCGCCGTTTGAACTGTCTGGCGGTCAACGGCGCAGAGCAGCCATTGCTGGCGTTATGGCTATGGAGCCTGAGGTGCTGGTACTGGACGAACCGGCAGCCGGACTGGACCCGCGCGGACGCAAAAAGATAATGGGCGGGATTCGGGAATATCAGAGACACAAAAAGAACACGGTGATCATGATCAGCCATTCTATGGAGGATATGGCTGTGTACGCTGACCGCCTGGCTGTTATGAATCAGGGACAGTTGTTCTTTGACGGGAGCAGGGAAGAGGTTTTTGCACGGGCGGAGGATTTAAAGGCTGCGGGGCTGGCGGTTCCGCAGATTACAGAGCTTGTGGGACAGCTTCGAAAGCTGGGATTGGATATACCGGGCGGAATCTACACTGTGACGGATGCATACGAGGCCTTGATCAAACGGTACAAAAATGCTGATATACCATAAGATAAATGGGTTTTCAGCGGATCAAATGAAGGTATAACACAATCATAATATAATATAAAGGGAAACCCGGTTGAAAAAAGCCGGAAAGGACGGAAATACGAATGCTTAAGGATATCACGCTTGGACAGTATTTTCCCGGAGATTCTGCACTGCACCGTATGGATCCCCGGATGAAAATAATTTTAATGCTGCTGTATATCATTATGATCTTTCTGGCACATACTATATACAGTTATGCCGCCGTGCTGCTGTCCGCCGTGGTGCTTGTTATGATTAGCAGAATACCCTGGAAATTGATCCTGCGCGGCGTAAAGCCGTTGATATTTATTATTATTTTCACCGGAATCATCAATGTGTTTTGGACGGAAGGAGAGGACCTGCTCTTTCATTGGGGCTTTGTTTCGATATACCGCGAGGGAATTGAATTTGCTGTATTCATGATGGTCCGGATCGTTACACTGATTCTCGGAACAGGCGTACTGTTAAGCTACACGACGTCGCCTATTGCATTGACGGACGGTATTGAGCGGCTGCTTTCTCCTCTCAAGAAAATCAAGGTTCCGGTACATGAGTTTTCCATGATGATGTCCATTGCGCTGCGTTTTATACCGACGCTTATGGAAGAAACGGATAAAATCATGAGCGCGCAGAAAGCGCGCGGTGCAGATTTTACCACGGGAAGTATCATGCAGCGGGCTCGCTCTTTGATACCGGTGTTTATTCCTTTGATCGTCTCTGCTTTCCGCCGCGCGGACGAGCTGGCAGTAGCAATGGAATGCCGCTGTTATCATGGCGGTAAAGGCAGGACAAGGATGACGCAGCTTCGTTTACACGGCGTTGACTTTGTCATGCTTGCTGTGATTATATTCATGGGTTCGGTGATTGTAGGCTTGAATTATCTGCCGCTGTAAATGCGGAGGGGGGAAGCTTTGTGAAGCATTTGCTTCGGCTCGGATACCTGGGCACGAATTACTGCGGATTTCAGGTACAGCAAAACGGCGTATCCATCCAGCAGAAAATACAGGATGCATTGGAACATGTATATGGTGAACGACTGGCTGTCAAAGGCTGCAGCAGAACGGACAGCGGCGTGCACGCGCTCTCATATTACCTGACATATGAGACACACGCAAAGCTGCCGGATATTCCCTGCAAAAAACTCCCCCTCGCCCTGAATGCCGTTTTGCCCCGTGATATTACCGTGTATGAAGCATACATTGTAACCGATGACTTTCATGTGCGGCACGATGTCCTTCATAAAACATATGTTTATAAAATATGGAATACAGGGTATAGAAATCCATTTGAGTCCGACCGCACTCTGTTTTATCCGCGGCGATTGAATACCGATGTTTTACAGAGATCGGCACAGCATTTTACAGGAACACACGATTTCAGGGCCTTTATGGCACAGGGTTCAAAGATTACGGAGACGAGGCGGACGATAAATTTTTTTACGGTCACACGCGAAGGTGATTATGTGATGATGCGTGTGAATGCCAATGGTTTTCTATATCATATGGTGCGAATTCTGACGGGTACCCTTTTGGCAGTTGCGGAGGAGAAGATCAAAGACGAGGAAATTCCGAAAATTATCATGTCTGGGGACAGAAAACGAGCGGGAGCAACGGTACCGGCACATGGTCTTTATCTGGAGTCTGTTACATATCCTGCGAGTGTTCTGCAAATAACCGACGGTACCAACTCCTGAGCAAAGGGTGAGTCGTTATAAAAATGTAGAGGGAGGTGAACACTTTATGGCCCTGTCGCCGCTAAAACAAGACAAAGCGGAGAAAAAAAAGTCCGCGCAGAAGGTTATTGCTGAGAACGGGAAGATGGAAGGGCCGCAGGTCAACGAATATTATATTCGCCTGTCTGCTCGCTATAAGATTGCAAAGTTTTCATCCATGCTGGTACTGATCTTGTTCATTCTTTTTATGGTTACATCCTTCAGGGAAGAAATTACAGTGGAAAATTTGCGCTACTTTTTGACATATATCGATACACGGCAGCCGGATTCCACTGGAAGCGGAGATCAAATCCAGCATGAGGCGGAATCGGTCATTGATATGGGACTGTATAAAGGCAGTTTAGCGCTTGTCGGCAACGAGACGGTTTCCTTATATGACTTGCAGGGCGATACAATTTTCACCGTATCCAAGGCAAACTCCAGTCCCATACTTTTGACCTCTGATAAGTATATGCTGGTTTATAATATAGGCGGTACCTCATATCAGATATACAATACCGTTTCCTGTTTGCACGAGGATACCTTCGGCTATCCTATAAGCTGTGCGGCGCTCAATGACAACGGTATGTTTCTTGTTGCGACGAAATCAAGAGAGTACAGGGCTGTTGTTCATGTGTACGACAAGGATTTTAATGATATTTATCATTGGTCTTCACCGGATAAGTATGTTGTGGCTGCGGATATCCATAACAACGACAAGGAATTTGTCATAGCGGCATTCGGCACAACGCAGACAGGAGAATATTATACTGAGGTACTGGTCTGTGAAACAGGTGTGGAAGAAAAAAAGGCGCAGTTCCAGATCGATAACGCTATGCCGCTTTCGGTCGCATACAGCGCAAACGGTGGTTTCGTACTGTTATGCGACACGGGATTTTATTTTTACAACGCGTCGTGCGAGCTAACTCAAACAGTATCGTTTTCAGGAGAAATACCTATTCGTGCCGAGACATCGGGGGACTATTCCTATTATGCGATGAATAAAAATGTTGTAGGCAGCACACACGACGTAACCGTTCTGGGAGATACCGGCAACGTGCTGTTTACGGGACAAATTGACGGGGAAATTTCTGACAGTGTACTTTGCACAGATGCAGCATATTTTTTGCTTGAGAGAGAAGTGGTACGCGCAGCATATCAGACACAGCAGATCATAAGCAAGCCTGTAACGGCGGGAGCGGTGAAAATTTTAGCGATCGACATGAATACCCTCCTTATATGCAGGCAGAATCAATCGGAAATCTTGGATGTCGATGCATATTTTTTTGCATCAGATGGTAGCTCCGCAGAATAATTCGTATACGAAATTTGGTAAAGTGACTGGTGCAGGAACTCGAAAAAGGGAAAAAGATTGCAGTAATTGACTGCGGCCTCCGTGTTGGAGTCCTAAGGAAAGGAATGGTAATAGAATGGCGGTTTTTGTTGATATCGTACTTCTTTTACTCATCGCACTGAGCATATTTAAATGTGCACGGGAAGGCTTTGTCAAATCCATATTGGACATTGTAGCCTTCATCGCCGCGCTTTTCTGTGCCAACGCATACGCACCGACCCTCGGCGCATATTTTGAGAAGACATTTTTTCTCGAAAAAATATCCGATATGGTGGGAAGTGCTCTGCAGGCATTCGGCGGCGGCGCAGCACCGGATTTAGGAACGCTGTTTGCTGAAAAACCGGAGGCATTTGTGAATGCTGTCGAACGCTTCCAAATTGACTTTTCCTCTGTGGAAGCGTATTTTCAAAAGATCGCCGGAGAATCGGACGCAGAGGCGCTTGGCAAACTGAGTGACCATATTGCTTCGCCATTGGCCTCTGCTATATCGTATGTCGCAGCATTTTTGTGTATTTTTATAGCAGTTTCGATCGCCTTGGGTATTGTTGTATGGATCATAGACCGAATTTTCAACCTTCCCGTCCTTCGTACAGCCAATAAGCTCCTCGGCGTTGTATTGGGTGTGGTACTGGGCGTTTTCAGCGCATGGACGGCGGTGGTTCTGTTTCAAATTTTGCTGCCTTATCTGCGGATGTTCAGTAGTGATTGGTTTGGCGGCGATTGGGAATCGGGAACGGTTTTATACAAATTTTTCACGTCTGTTAATCCATTTCAGATTCTGCTGAACGGTGTAGCGCAGCGGCTGTAGCGGCGTACTACTGTGAAACTGAGTCCTCACGATGCTCCGGCCCGTCCGGAAGGAATTTTAAAGAAAAAGGACGGTATTCCCTTATGAATCCCAAATACATTCCGAATTTGCTTTCCGTACTGCGGATTCTTTTAGTCCCTCTATTCGCGATCTTGTTTTTATATGAATACCCCAAATATATCAGCGCAGCCATAGCAGTGTTTATATTAGCCGGTATCACGGATGTGGTTGATGGATTTCTGGCGCGGAAATTTTGTTGGATCACAAATATAGGAAAGGTTCTCGATCCTTTTGCCGATAAGCTCATGCAGTGTATGGTTTTGGCATGTACTTTTTATAAAGGCTTGGTGCCGCTTTGGTTGCTGGCTTTTGTCGTCGTCAAGGAACTGTTTCTAATTACAGGATCTATCTTTTTATTTAAAAACAAACATATTGTGGTAAAAAGCAGCTGGTATGGTAAGGTTGCAACCGTTATATTTTATCTGTACGCAGTCATTATTATGTGCTTTGAAAAATATATGACCTTTGGCATCGTTATCTTATGCAGTGTGGTGACTTTGCTCTTTATGATATTTGCTGCGGTCATGTATACATGGGAATATATGAAAAAAAAGTGGATATTCGAAAAAACTGAGAACATAAAAAAGCCGGAATCCTCAACGAAAACAAACATATAAAAATGACATATCATTTAATGGTTTTGAATAAAAAATAAAAGCAGATATCAAATGGAGCCGCCTGTATCTGATGTCCGCGGATATTGGAAACTTTGGCGGCAGTGCCGGTCTTATGTGCCGGGGTATTACGAAAGGTTTGGTCTTAAGTATGGAATTGTGTGCAAGATGTCATAAACGCGTTGCCGTAGTCTTTGTGACTCGGATTGAAGGCGATAAAACGATTAACGAAGGGATCTGTATTAAGTGTGCAAAGGAGCTTGGAATTCGACCGGTCAACGATATGTTGGCAAAAATGGGAATTGATGACGAGACGCTTGACCAAATGGATATGGATATGGCAAATATGCTGGAAAACGGCGGTTTGCCGGATGTACCGCAGGAGGGGGCGGAAGATGGCGGGACAGATGACAGCAGGGCCCCGGCCATCGATCTACACAAGCTTTTTGGGAACATGCTTCCCAATTCACCAATAAACAATCCGGGGGAAAAGAGCGAAACTGTCAGAAAAAATAAGAAAGAAAAAGCTGTAAAGCGCAAATATCTGGACACCTACTGTGTGGACCTTACCAAGCGTGCGGCAGCCGGACAAATCGACAACGTGATAGGCAGAGAGCGGGAGTTTGCAAGGTTGGTTCAAATCCTTTGCCGCCGTCAAAAGAACAATCCCTGTTTGATTGGAGAACCGGGTGTTGGAAAAACAGCGATTGCCGAGGCGCTTGCGTTGAAAATTAACGATGGGAATGTTCCGTATAAACTGAAAAACAAAGAGGTTCACCTTGTAGATCTTACCGCTTTGGTCGCCGGAACGCAATTTCGAGGACAGTTTGAAAGTCGTATTAAGGGGTTAATTGAAGAAGTCAAAGCGCTCGGCAACATCATACTTGTTATCGATGAGGTACACAATATTGCCGGTGCAGGTGACGCAGAGGGCAGTATGAATGCTGCAAATATCCTAAAGCCGGCACTGTCCCGCGGAGAAATTCAGGTGATCGGTGCAACGACGCTCGCTGAATACCGAAAATATATTGAAAAGGATTCCGCGCTGGAACGGCGTTTTCAACCGATTATGGTCGGAGAACCTTCGATAGAGGACACGGTTGAAATTTTAAACGGTATCAAGGAGTATTATGAAGCTTATCACGGTATCAGGATACCGGAGAATACGATACGGCGTGCCGTATTGATGTCAGAGCGTTATATCACAGACAGGTTTCTTCCCGATAAGGCGATTGACCTGATTGACGAGGCCGGAGCCTATGTGGCACTTCATTCACCGATTATCGAAGAGATAGAGCCTTTAAAAGCAAAGATGGATCTGCTGCGCGAGGAACGTGAGCAACTGGAGGCTTCGGCAGAAAGCGCTGAAACTCCGGATGAAAAATATCAGCGGATCGCGGAAATCAAAGTGGAGGAACTGAAAGCTGCTGAACGCTTTAAAGCGCTTGCCGCAGAACGGGATCTTGTAGCTATGAGTGAGGAAGATCTTGCGCAGGTCATCGAAATTTGGACGGGTATTCCTGCAAGCAATATCACAGAACATGAATTTTCCAGACTTGATAAGCTTGAGGAGCGTTTAAAGTCCCGTATTATCGGTCAGGATGCTGCAGTCGATGCAGTGGTCCGTGCCATCAAACGGAACCGGGCGGGTGTTGCGTACACCCGAAAGCCAGTATCTTTTATCTTCGCAGGACCGACAGGCGTCGGCAAGACCGAGTTGGTAAAAACACTGGCGGCAGATCTGTTCCAGACGCCGGAATCTTTGATTCGCCTGGATATGTCGGAATTTATGGAAAAACATGCGGTATCACGAATCATTGGATCGCCCCCCGGTTATGTCGGTTATGACGAGGCAGGGCAATTGACGGAAAAAATCCGGCGTAAGCCCTATTCTGTTGTTCTGTTTGATGAAATTGAAAAGGCCCACCCGGATGTAATGAATATCCTTCTGCAAATATTGGATGACGGGCGTATTACGGACGCGCATGGCAAAGAGGTCAATTTCGAGAACACCGTCATTGTTATGACGACAAATGCCGGTTCCAATTTGAATATCAATACGGCAGGATTCGGGGCGGATGATCAAAAGGTTTCAGAGGATCGAACGGAAAAGGCGCTACTCGGTTTCCTGCGTCCGGAGTTTATCAATCGTGTTGACGAGGTGATTACTTTCCGTTCATTGGACGAAAAAGATTTTACAGCGATTGCCAAAATTATGCTGTCGGATCTCTCGAAAAATCTAAACGAAAAGCATATTGCCGTCACTTATACCGAAGAAGCGGCGGAGCTGATTGCCAAAAAATCGTTCAGCCGCAAGTACGGGGCACGAAATATGCGCAGATATCTCCAAACGCATGTGGAGGACGCAATAGCGAATTGTATCATCAATCATTACGGTCAGGAAATCACCGGCATCGGTATCGATGTTAGCCCAAAGGGGGAGAATGAGACAATGGAAATCGTGATTGTTCCACACCTGAAGCCTTGACGTTAAATGCTGCTAAAAAGAGATTGTTCACAAGATCCGAGGTGTTACAAACGGCAAATGAGGCATGGTGTATCATCCGAGAAGGAGAGGTTTCATTTTCGGAAAATAACAATAGAATGGGGAGATGATACGCCAAAGCGAGCGGTTATCCGGTGGTGATTTGCGCTCGTCCGACACGGTTCACTGTGAGATTTGATGTATGGATGCAAATCCAAACATTGTCTTTCAGAATGGATCCTATGATTTTATACAAATTTTAAGGAGACAGGCTTTTGGGGTAGGAGGAGGTTTTTTGTGGAGGAAGCATGGTACCGTCTTACATTGGACGAGACGGAAGCGCGCCTGCAATCCAATTTCTATACAGGTGTTGGGCGTAAAACAGTAAAAAAGCGCCGTCAGCGGGATGGCGAAAATCAGATTTATCCGGTTCCGAAATTTTCATTTTACCAATGTCTGAAAAGCGTGCTTATGGATTTTACATCCATTCTGCTGATCATAACCGCGGTGATTGCCGCGGTTTTTGAGCAAAGCACGGGTGCGGCCATAATGATTTCCCTTGTTGTCCTGAACTGTCTGGTTTCTCTATTTATCTATGTGAAATCACAGGGAATTCTGGAGAGCATGGAAAAATATACACTTCCCGTGACGCGTGTCATCCGCGGCGGACAATTGTTCATGGTTGAGCAAAAAGATCTGGTTCGCGGAGATTTGATTCTGCTCAATGCTGGGGATATCGTTCCGGCAGATGCAAGACTGATCTCAGAGAGCGGCTTGTATGTGCAGGAGATGAATCTTTTTGGGAAAAAGGAACCCCGCAAAAAAAATGCGGACGCGGTTTTTGAATCGGAAACGCCGTATGCTCGGCAGGATAACATGCTTTTTGCCTCAACGCTTGTGGTAGCGGGAGAAGCTCGGGCTTTTATCGTGGAGATCGGCCAAAATACAGCGGTATGCCGCCTGCAAAAAAATGCGCCGGTTATCTCTCACGAAAAATTGGATATTTTACCGGCTTTGAAGCGGTTCAGCAATATCTGGAGCCTCGTGATGATTGGTGTGGTTTTTGTTTTAACGGTACTGGAACTGGTATTTACCGCGGACGGAAACCATCTGTATCATATTTTTACGACAGGCCTGTCCTTTGCTGTATCTTCGATGAGTGAGATGCTGGTGCCCTTTGCGTATATTATTATTGCATGCGGCATTTTTGGCGCCGTCAGAAGATACAGAGATATAAATGCCGGTGCAATTATTAAGAGGACGAAATCGGTGGACAAGCTGAAAAAGCTTACCTGTCTGGTGGTTCCGCAGGATGGGGTGTTTACCACCAAGGAATTTCGGATGGAGGGCGTTTATACCGGCGGTATTCTCTATAAGGTGACGGACAGGGTTGCATCGCATACCGAACGTCCGGTGACCTATGCATTGCTTTCTACCGGCTTGTACGGCACAAACGTTGTCTCCGGAAGATCGGCACAGCGCATGCGAACAGAGGAGGAAGTTTCCATTATCGCGGCTGCGAAGAGACTTAAGCTGTATGACGCGCGTTTGGATCAAAATTATCCGATTTATGACCATATAAGCCCCGGCGATGATTCTGCCTTTGAAACGACGCTTGTCGGAAGAGGCAGGGACAGCGTAGCAGTGTCCCGCGGGGAAGCAGCCGATATTCTGCGTCATTGTTCGTATTATCTGAAGAACGGCAGAGTTTTGCCTCTTTCTCCGGCGATGGCGGATGAATTTTTATATGTTTACCATAAGCTGGCCAAGCAGACATTTAAAATTGTTGCTGTCGCTTCGCGCAGTATTGCATATAATACATTAAAGTTCCCGCGTATTGCACAAAGCAATATGATATTTGAAGGATTTCTTGTTTTTCGCGTTCCGTTTTTGCGCGGTGTCGGCCAAACAATGCAGAAGTGTAAAAGATCCGGATTAAAAGTGATTATGTTTTCGGATACCCCCACCGAGACCAATGCATATTTCGCCCGGCACATCGGGTTGGTGGAGCAGGACGGGGAGATTACAGACGGACAGCATTATGCCGCCTTAAAGGAAGAAATGCGCATAACCAACGCTTCCTATTACCGTTTATACAACGGGCTCAGCAGCACACAGAAACGGGAAGTGCTGGAAAATCTTCAGAAAAGCGGCGAAGTAGTGGGGGTTTTAGGGCAGCGTCTCGAAGATTTACCCTTATTTTCGAATGCCGATGTCAGCTTTGCACAGAATATTGTCATAACGACACGTATGCGGAACAGAGCGGTACCCGTACAAGAGGATACCGTTACGGCAAGTGCGTCGGAGAATGCGTTGAAAAACGGATGTGAAGCATTGAAGTTTGTCAGCGATGTGATTCTGTCGGATGCCGACCTGAAGGGCAACGGCGGCTTCAATGCTATGGTCGACGCCATCTGTTATGCCAGAGTAATTGATAAAAATGTCATACATATGCTTAAATATTTAATGACATCTCAGCTTGCGCGTTTGTTTATCGTGCTATTTACACAGCTTACGCAGCTCCGCGTTATGAGTGCAGTGCAGATATTGTTTTTCGGCCTAGTACTTGATTTCCTGGCGGTTTTGATCTATTCTTTTACTAAGCCGGAGCAGGAAATCCTCAGGGACAAAAGCGATGCAGAATCCTTTTTTGCACATCCGGTTAAAAGTTACCTGCCATCATTGTTAATGGCTGTTGCATGGGCTGTACTGGCTGCCGCTGTCCCCTTCTTTTTCAGCATATCCAGAATTGCGTTTACAGAGGCACAGACGGCGAGCATGTTTTTTTTGCTTTGGACCCTGCTGAGCATCACAGCGATTATCGTAAATACGCGGGACGTTTTTTTACTGAAACCGGGCATACGTCTCAATGGTATTTTTCTGTTATCGCTTATGGGACTGTCTGAATTGTTTCTGTTGTTCTTTCTTATCCCGTCATTCGGTTCCGTGTTTGGCGTGGTCCGCTTCGATGCATTGGCCTTGCCTGTTATGCTTGGGACAACACTGATTTTTTGGGGAATCTGTGAAGGGATCAAGTGGTTCGTCAGACGACCAAAAAGAAAAAAGACCGAAAAACGGCGTAAAACGAAAAAGAACAAAAGAGAAGAGAGAAAAATAACCAAAAGCACCGGCGATACACAGCCGACCAAAGAGGTTATACCGGTGCCTTTAAAACAAATGGTACCCAATGAGGAGGATAAAGAGGGAGCGTTTGCTGAAAAGACGCAAAAACTCGAAACTGGCATCGCCGCGAACCAGGATTCTGAAAGCAGTTTTGTTGAAACGGTTTTTGCACAGGCTTTTTCAGAAGATGGTATAACTTTCCCGAGCGCGCAGACGAAAACGGATCAGGATACAAAAGAATTTAATATTATAGGCTTTACGATGTCAGACGGCGCTGACGAGCATAGACAGGGGAACGGTGATCTGTCAGGCCTGCTTGAAACGAGGAAAGCGGGAAAGATTCAAGAGAGAGGAGCGGAGGATGGAAAACGGGATGAAACGACCGATTCCGCTGAAGACCGGTGACACAATTGCAGTTGTCGCGCCAGCGGGGGCGGCGCGAGATCCGCAGGCCGTCGTCAGGGGCATTCGAATATTAAATGAAATGGGATTTCGAGTGGAGACAAAATACCTGAATAGTGCCGCGCACAGATATCTCGCGGGTGACGATGCATGCCGCGCACAGGCTTTGAAGGATGCTTTCCTGGATGATGAGGTTCAGGGAATTATATGCCTGCGCGGCGGATACGGCGCCATGAGAATATTAGACAGGTTGTCGTACGATCAAATATCTGGGCGCCCCAAAATCTTTGTGGGGTATTCAGATGTTACGGCTCTGCACACAGTACTGAATCAGATTTGTGGTATGATAACGTTTCACGGACCCATGGTTGCCTCTGATTTAGGCGGCGAAATCGATGCAGTGAGCATCAAAAGTCTGTATGCTGCTTTAACGGGGCAATACGCTCACACAGATCTCTATATCAATCAACAGAAACCGGAAATGATCCAATGTGGGAGGGCAGAGGGGGTGTTATGCGGCGGAAATTTGACGCTTCTGACTTCGACTTTGGGAACTCCATATGAAATCGACACGGCTGCAAAACTGTTGGTTCTGGAAGAGATCGGTGAAACGCCGTATCGTATTGACCGGCTACTGACGCAGCTGCGCCTTTCGGGCAAGCTCGGGAACTGCGCGGGATTTGTTATCGGTGATTTTCTGTTGGAGGACGGTACAGACGCTGAGGTTGAGCTGTATGAAATTATCAAAGAAATCCTAGCCCCCTATCGAAAGCCGATCCTTTTCTGCCGGGGTATCGGACATAGCAGCCCTAAGCTGACGCTTCCACTTGGCATGCGTGCAGAAATAGGACCCACTGGTTTGCGTTTGATTTTATAAGTTAATTATTCAATCTATTACGGTCAAATGAACACGCAGGAGACCGCCATACATAAATAAAGGACGTAATTTAAATGTATACACATATCCTATGGGACTTCAACGGGACATTGTTGGATGATACCGATATTGCCGTTCAGAGTGAAAATGTACTTTTAGCCAGACGCCAAATGCCGCTTATAGAAAACCGTGAACAATATCAAGCACTGTTTTGCTATCCAATACAAAGCTTTTATGAAAAATTGGGGTATGATTTTAAAAGAGATGATTATCAGGCATTGTGTCATGAATGGGTAGATGAGTACAAAAAACGTATTGAAAGTGCAAAGCTTCAAGCAGGAGCCCTGGAATTGCTGGAGAAGCTAAAAGAGAATGGCATAAAACAGGTCGTGCTTTCCGCATCTGAAGAGAAGATGCTGAAAAGCCAAATTGCAGCGCTGAAAATCGGTGGATATTTTGATGAAATACTGGGAGTGGATACCTTTCATATTTCTGATAAAACGGAAATCGGAAGACAGTGGATAACGAAGCTCCGCCCTGGGCGTGCTGTATTATTAGGCGACACCGTCCATGACTGCGAAGTGGCGGCACAGATGGGAATTGATTGTATATTGGTGGCCAACGGTCACCAGAGCTTCGAAACACTTTCAAAGCTCGGTATGCCTGTATATCACAACTTGTCAGATTTGCGGAGAATTCTTCTAAATTCGCGTCAGAGCGGTGATGTTTAGAAACGCTCCGGCATGCAGTATATCGCTTTCCTGACCCATAAAATGGAAATTGACGTTCGGCAAATTGTTCTGATGTAGTAAAATGATGGAAGGATAAGAAAATGCCGAAAACCGAAACGTTATTAAATATTTCGTTCCGGTTTTTGGCAGTCGTGCTTATGGATTATAAATTTTTTATTGGCAGCATTCCTATAAAATATGGTGTCATGCTTGCACCAATGGCTGGCGTTACGGACAAGGCTTTCCGCCGTATCTGCCGGGAAAACGGCGCAGAATATATGGTTTCTGAGATGATCTCCGCAAAGGCTTTGATATATGGAGATAAAAAAACGCCTGCTTTAGCAGCCGTATATGCGGAAGAAAAACCGTTAGCGCTGCAAATATTCGGTTCCGAGCCGGAGACAATGGCTCAGGCGGCAAAAATACTGTCTGAAACACCCACACTGACAGGCGGAAATACCCCTTCCGCTATTGATATCAATATGGGATGTCCGGTTCCCAAGGTGGCAGGCAACGGTGAGGGCAGCGCGCTGATGCGTCAACCGGTGCTTGCGGGGAAAATAATGCAGTCTGTGCGAAACGCAACTAAGCTTCCTGTAACCGTGAAAATTCGAACGGGCTGGAATGCATTAGAGAAAAACTGTGTGGAGATTGCAAAAATTGCAGTATCATGCGGGATGGATATGATATGTGTTCATGGGAGAACACGGGAACAGCAGTATGAACCTCCTGTAGATTTAGACAGCATCGCGGCTGTGCGTCAAGCGGTCCCTGCGCATATTCCGGTAATCGGAAACGGTGGGATCGACTCGCCGGAGTCAGCTTTACATATGATTCGGTATACAGGCTGCGACGGCATTATGCTTGCACGAGGCGTCCGTGGAAATCCCTGGCTTTTTCAAGAGATTCTCGCACATATGCAGGGGAAGAAATACAAGTACCCTACGAAAATGGAGAGGCTCCAGACAGCGCTTCGTCAGGTCCGCATCATGATGCAGGATAAGGGAGAACGGATCGGCCTGTTGGAAGCCAGAAAACATTTAGCGTGGTATACACGCGGTATGCCGGACTCTGCTGCCCTACGGCACGCAATTAATCGGGCTGAGAATTATACAGAGATCGAACATTTGTTTTACGATCATTTGACCGAAGCTCCTTGTTCATTAGAAGAATAGCACAGAGGCCGTTTATACAAGTTGTTGGTGAAGTTTTGAAATTGTAGAATGGCAAATGCAATCCAAAAGCAGAGTTTTTTCGAAAAAGGACTGATAATTGAAGCGCATATCTAAATGGTTTATTGATGTTTAAAACATTTCCCTGGAAATAATAGAATAGATTCCGGATATTTTTCAATAAAAACAGTTTCTTTGTGATTTTTTTATCGCTGCTTAAGACAACCTGCTTTTATCGAGATTGGGAATTTCAGATTCCAGCATTTGGTCAAGAAGCTCCGCGGCTATTCCGACGATCTTTACGCAGGGGCGCTTTTTATAATACTCCTTAGTTCGCTCTTCAGGCGTGGGGTTCTCCTTGCCCTCGATGGTTTTTGTGTCCTGTGCTGCGGAATTCAGCAGTTCTCGGCAAATATACGATCCGTTCATTTCTCGAAAGGCTTCTGCAAATTTCTGCACTCGGGCATATTGAAGCTTTCGCCATGTAATATCTGTTTGTTCGCCGCCGCCATATACCGTCCCCAGAACCATAGCCGCCCCTGAGACGGCGCCGCAAATTTCCCTGAGACGGCTCAAACCGCCGCCAAAAGTTGATGAAATGTTAAGAGAGGTCTGGCGGTCCAGGCCGGTGACATCGTCAAAGGCGCACAACACAGCCTGCGCACAGTTATATCCTTCCCGAAATAAAGACATTGCTTTTTCTTTATGCGTCATTGTTTATGATTTCCTTTCCATAAATATATCTCCATAATATCTTTCTGGTAGCCATGTGAACATGAATTTTTTCTTTTACATTTTATAAACTCTTTTGATTTATTTTCCACTTTTCTTATGCTTCCTGAATAAGAAGTCATGTCCCCGCCTTGCAAACGTATCCTGCTATAAGGTCATAGGATTTTGACAGAGCCGGAATAAATTCTTCGAAAGTTAGGTAGACAAAAACAAGGCCTGCCATATGGCAGGCCTTGTTTTATTTGATTTCAACCGTAGCGCCGGCCTCAGCCAATTTTGCCTTGACAGCTTCTGCGTCATCTTTTGAAACAGCCTCTTTGATCGCCTTAGGTGCGCTTTCAACCATGTCTTTTGCATCCTTAAGGCCCAAACCGGTTATCTCACGAACAGCCTTGATGACCTCAAGCTTCTTTGCTCCGACATCTGTTAAAATGACATCAAATTCGGTTTTTTCTTCTGCCGCTGCGCCGGGCGCCGCTGCGCCGGGCGCTGCTGCTACTGCAACAGGCGCTGCAGATACGCCGAACTCTTCTTCCAGTGCCTTTACCAGATCTGCCACTTCCAGAATCGTCAAAGCCTTGATCTGATCTATAATTTGGGTTGTTTTTTCGCTTGCCATTCTTTCTTACCTCCCAGTTTTATTCGATTGAATTCGTTTGTTTGCTTTATGCGGTCTCAGTTTGCTCTGCGGTATCATTACCGCTGTCATTCTTATCTACATAAGCCTGAAGCACATATGCAAGACCGTAGAGCGGAGATTGCAGGCTTCCAAGGATCTTACCGATAAGAACTTCTTTCGAGGGCGTCTGAGCTAAGGTGTCGAGTCCGGACTTATCCAGAATTTCACCGTCAACAAAACCACCCTTCAGTTCAAAGGTCTCAATTTTGTCTGCATATTTTTTGAGAATTTTTGCAGGAGCAACCGGATCTTCAGAGCTTACTGCAATTGCAGTCATACCCTCCAAAACTTCGTTCAGCGCCTGATAACCTACTTCGTCGCAAGCCCTCTTTATCATAGTGTTTTTTATAACACTGTAACTGACATTGGCCTTGCGGAGTTCAGCGCGCATTGCAGTATCATCCTCAACGGTTATACCCGAGTAATTGACAATGACACCGGCGCTTGCCGCCTTCATTTTCTCAACAAGATCTGCCACTATTTTTTGTTTCTGTTCCAGAACCTTTGCACTTGGCATTCATTTCACCTCCCGAATTTATATTTTCCAAGAAGAAGCTACAAAAAAAGTCCTTATCTTGCGTTTAACTACGCCGATAAAGACCCATAAAGGCACAATAACCCTTTGTATCTTACCTCGGCAGGATAGAACTTTCCGTTCGTTTTCTGTGCAACCTGCTGTCTTAGGAATTTATATTATGATATCATATTCGAATGG
>DXYE01000034.1 GCA_019415985.1 Clostridiales bacterium | reverse complement strand
CTGCGAGTCGGTGATGCGCCCGTCGTCCAGCACCTGCAGCAGGATATTGAACACGTCGGGGTGCGCCTTCTCGATCTCGTCGAAGAGGATGACCGAGTAGGGCTTGCGCCGCACGGCCTCGGTGAGCTGTCCGCCCTCGTCGTAGCCGACGTATCCGGGAGGCGCGCCGATGAGACGGGAGACGGAAAATTTCTCCATATATTCGGTCATATCGATGCGGATGAGGTTCCGCTCGTCGTCAAACAGACTCTCGGCCAGTGCCTTGGCCAGCTCGGTCTTGCCGACGCCGGTCGGGCCGAGGAAGAGGAACGAGCCGATCGGACGCTTTGGGTCGGCGATGCCGGCGCGCGAGCGGAGAATGGCTTCGGTCACGCGGCTGACTGCCTCGTACTGGCCGACGACGCGGTTGTGCAGGATCTCGTCGAGGTGAAGCAGCTTCTCGCGTTCGCCCTCCATCAGCCGCGCAACAGGGATGCCTGTCCAGCGCGCGACAATGGAGGCGATTTCCTCCTCGGTGACGGTGTCGCGCACGAGGGTGTTGCTCCGGCTGTTGCTCTTTTCCTGCGCTTCAGCCAGCTTTTTCTCCAGCTCGGGCAGCGTGGAGTAACGTAGGCGCGAGGCTTTTTCGTATTCGTAGTCGCGTTGTGCCTGCTCGATTTCGCCGTTGACGCGCTCGATATCGGCCTTGATGGCCTTGACTTCATCGATGGCGCTCTTTTCGACCTCCCAGCGCGATTTGAGCGCGTCAAACTGCTCGCGCTTTTCGGCAAGCTCGGCGGAGAGCTTTTCCAAACGCTCTTTGGAGAGGGTGTCGCTTTCCTTTTTCAGCGCCATTTCCTCGATTTCGAGCTGCATGATCCTGCGGCGCAGGTCGTCCAGCTCGGTCGGCATCGAGTCGATTTCGGTGCGGATGGAGGCGCAGGCCTCGTCGACGAGGTCGATGGCCTTGTCGGGCAGGAAGCGGTCGCTGATGTAGCGGTCGGACAGCGTCGCCGCCGCGACAAGCGCTGAATCGTGGATCTGTACGCCGTGGAAGATCTCGTAGCGGTCCTTCAGGCCGCGCAGGATGGATATGGTGTCCTCCACCGTCGGCTCGTCGACCATAACGGGCTGGAAGCGGCGCTCGAGGGCTGCGTCCTTCTCGATGTATTTGCGGTATTCATCCAGTGTGGTCGCGCCGATGCAGTGCAGTTCGCCGCGCGCGAGCATCGGCTTGAGCAGGTTGCCAGCGTCCATCGCGCCGTCGGCCTTGCCGGCGCCGACGATGGTGTGCAGTTCGTCGATGAACAGAAGGATGTCGCCGTTGCTCTTTTTGATTTCGTTGAGCACGGCCTTGAGCCGTTCCTCGAATTCGCCGCGGAACTTGGCGCCCGCGATCAGCGCGCCCATATCGAGCGCAAACACGGTTTTGTTCTGTAAGCCCTCCGGCACGTCGCCGCGCACGATGCGCTGCGCCAGCCCTTCGGCGATGGCCGTCTTGCCGACGCCCGGCTCGCCGATGAGGACAGGATTATTTTTCGTTTTCCGCGACAGGATGCGGATGACGTTGCGGATTTCCGCGTCGCGGCCGATGACGGGGTCCAGCTTCTGCTCGCGCGCACGGGCGACGAGGTCAGTGCCGTACTTGGCCAGCGCATCGTAGGTGCTTTCGGGGTTGTCGCTGGTTACTGGCGCGCTCTTGACGGCCGCGAGGCATTTGTCAAACGCGTCGCGTGTAATGCCGAAACGCTTGAACAGCTCGGTGATCTTGGCGGTCTTGTTGTCGAAGATCGCTTTCATCAGATGCTCGACCGAGACGTATTCGTCCTTGTCGGCTTTTGCTATTTTTGCAGCGGCGTTGAGCAGCCGGTCGGTCTCGGGCGAGACGTAGATCTTGTCCGGTTCGCGCCCGCTGCCGGTGACGGCGGGGAAGGCGGAGATGACTGCGTCCAGCGACGCCAGAAATGCGTCGGTGTCGACCTGCATTTTCGTGAACAGCGAGCCGATGAGCCCGCCGTCCTGATCGACGAGCGCGTAAAGCAGATGCTCGGGACAGATCTGCATATTGTTATTTTCCAGTGCGATGCCGCGTGCGCTTTCCAGTGCTTCAAGGGATTTTTGGGTAAAGTTTTGTGCGTTCATAGCCATAACCTTCCTTTCTGTTTCTGTGTGCGGCTTCAGATGATTCCGGTGCCGCCGTTAAGGTAGGCGATGTAGCGGTTTTCCAGCTCGGCCGGCGGATACCGGCCGGTGATGTAGCCTTTGAACAGATCGTCGAACATCCCGACGTAGTCCGAGATCGCTTCGCCGAGCTGTTCGTCGCTGTAATCACGGTTTTCGGGCAGTGACAGACTGCGGGTAAAGCGGTTGCCATGCAGCTCGTAATGCACCGGCGCCTTGTTGTGCAGCTTGGAAACATAGAGGTTTTCGAGCCGTACCCACAGGCGCAGGAACGCGTCGATCTCGGAAAGCAGCGCCTGCGACTGTGTGCGGAATACTACGCTCAGTTCGCCGATGGCGCCCTCCGGCACGCGGTAGAGCTGCAATTCGTAGCGGATGGTCGGGCGGTATTTGTATTCGAGACTGCTTTTGAGCGACATGGTGCGTTGGTTGGGCGTGAAATAGGGGATCAGATCTCCCTGCTGTGCCAGCGTTTCAATGCGGCGGAAGATTGAATCGATGCGCTTTTCAGGCGTCATCATCGAGGCATAATCCGCCAGAATCTGGTTGACGAGGTTGGAACGACTTGTGCCCTGCCGTGATGCCAGCCGGTCAATCTCCGCGACCACGCTGTCCATCAGCGACAGGCTGTAAAGACTTTTTTTCATCGGTGGACAACTCCCTCCTGTTCAAACAGGGGCCTGTGTGCATTATGCGGTAGGCCACTTTTTTCCACATATGCAGTATAACACGATTCTTAAAATTTGTCAATATATTTATATAAATTTTAATTATTTTTTTATACGCAACGGTTAAACCGTTTGCTTGCCATTATTCAGAAAATATGCTATAATTGTGTATGGCATTCTTTCTCCGCGAAGTATATGTGTATCCTGTAATTTGAACATTCAACAGTTCGCCAATGTTCGAAATGCTGCTCAAATGAACCGCATCACCGCATTATAAATACATACTTTATTCTAAATATAAATTAAAGGAAACTATTAGCGTACGTTTAAATCTCATATTGTTTTGCACGAAAGGAAATGATTATAAGCATGGATTCCCTGCTTACCAATATACAATCTCCGGCTGACCTTAAACGTCTGCCGGCTGATCAGATTCCGCAATTACTCAATGAGCTTCGGGAATTTTTGATAAAAAATGTGACGGAAACAGGCGGTCATCTGGCCTCAAATCTCGGCGTGGTAGAGCTGTCCGTTGCGTTACACCGCGTTTTTGATTCGCCGGCAGATAAAATTATATGGGATGTCGGCCATCAAAGCTATGTTCACAAAATTTTGACGGGCAGACGAGACGATTTTCCAACATTGCGGCAAAACGGCGGACTTTCTGGTTTTACGAAACGGTTAGAGAGTCCGCACGACCCCTTTGGCGCAGGACACAGTAGTACATCCGTATCGGCAGCGCTCGGCATTGCTATGGCTAATCGAATGGCAGACAATCCGGCCTATACCATAGCGGTGGTTGGCGACGGTGCCTTTACAGGTGGTCTGATTCATGAAGCTTTGAATAACTGCGAAAAAAACTTGCGACTGATCATCGTACTCAATGAAAATGAAATGTCGATTTCTCCCAACACAGGATCCTTTGCAGAACATTTGGCCAAAATACGTTCAACCGAAAAATATTTAGGGGCTAAGCGAACCGCCGTTGAATTCCTGCGTCGATTTCCGCTTGTCGGCCGTCCTGTGCTTCGCGGACTTAAGGCTATAAAAGCGTCAGTAAAGCAGCTTATCTACCATGACAACTATTTTGAAAGCATGGGGCTTTATTACCTCGGTCCAACGGACGGAAACGATTATGCGAAGCTTGAACTTCTTCTCAAAGAAGCTAAGGCGGCCAACGAAAGCGTAGTTCTGCATATTCGTACAAAAAAGGGAAAGGGATATTTGCCGGCAGAAGAAAATCCGGATCTTTATCACTCAATACCACCGCAGTTGTTCCGAAACGGACTACCGGCGGAGCAGGAACTGTGGCAGCCATCCTATTCCGAAGCCTTCGGAGAGACTCTTGCGGACTATATGTCCGGCGACCGCAGCATCTGCGCCGTCACTGCAGCCATGGCGGACGGTACTGGTATGAGCGGTATTCCAAAAAGATTTCCCGACCGTTTTTTTGACGCGGGAATTGCTGAGGGACATGCACTGACCTTCTGTGCAGGCCTTGCGGTAAGCGGTATGCGTCCGGTCTTTGCCGTATACTCCTCCTTCCTCCAGCGTGCCTATGACAATCTCCTGCATGATGGCGCTCTGCAAAACCTGCCTATTGTACTCTGTATCGACCGGGCCGGCCTAAATGTATGCGACGGTCCTACCCATCACGGAATTTTTGACGTATCATTTTTGTCTCACATACCTAATGTGAAAATTTTAACGCCGTTATCGTATGCATCCCTTCGACTGGCACTGAACGGTGCCTTTACAGGTTCCTATGCCGGCATCACCGCCATACGCTATCCCAAGGGAGGAGAGCTTCCGCTCATACAGCAGGCATTCTTTGAGAAAAATGCACTGCACACCGTTGCAAAGCCGGATTTTGCCCCTGACTGTCCGCCCGCATATCTGATTGTGACATACGGCAATATTGCAGTCGAAGCGCTCAAGGCAGAAGCGCTTCTAAGATCTGCCGGTGTCGCAGCCGGTACGATACTGCTTGAACTGCTCAAACCTTATCAAACCGCGGCAGACGCGCTGCTACCCTTTCTGACCGGATCCGTCCGGCATGTTCTGTTTCTCGAGGAGGGCATTCGAAACGGCGGCGCAGGTATGATTCTCACAGAACATTTAAGGCATTTTCCTGAGCTTTCGCATATCTCCTTTCATTTGCTTGCTGTCGACGATTCCTTTGGGTATTCAGAATCAGGCAGATCTATTTATGAAAGCTGCGGTATTTCCGCCCAGGATATCTTCGATGAATTTATGGGAGGTTCCTCCGCTGATACATAATTTTACACCTCATGGGACATACTTTCCCTGAGGTGATTCGATTGGTGACAATTTTCGCAAGAACCGTAATTATTTATATCCTGCTGCTGGCCGTCATTCGTCTGATGGGAAAAAGGCAGATCGGTGAGCTGGAGGTATCGGAGCTCGTCACAACGCTTCTGCTCTCTGAACTCGCGTCCCAACCCATAAGCGACAGCAATATCCCGCTTCTGAATGCTGTTGTGCCAATCCTCGTTCTGCTGACAGCGGAGGTTATTCTATCTTATGTTCTGACTAAGAGCAAAGCGGCCAAAAAGTTGCTGAACGGTACACCGAGTATCCTCATCAATAAGGGCGTTTTGGATCAGAAGGAGCTGAACAAGTCACGCATCAGTGTTGAAGAACTGATGGGGGAACTGCGGCTAAAAGACATTTCCGACATATCCGCTGTAAATTACGCCATTCTCGAGCAAAGCGGTAAAATATCTGTTATACCTAAATCAGGAGAAAAAAACGCGAGCGTTGCGGATCTAAAGCTTCAGGTTCCGGAAAAAGGTATAGCGCACGCACTGGTGGTGGATGGGGAAATCAGCGATTTCAACCTCGGTCAAATTGGACAGAGCCGAGAATATATCGATAAACTGATGAAAAAAAACAGCATATCCGACATCCGAGATATTTTTCTGCTCACCGTCGACGATATGGAAACAGTTAATATAATACGTAAAGTAAAAAAATGAGGAGAATGCGTATGAAATCCTTTGTCACCTCCCTGATCCTGCTTGCGCTGGTTGTAGCGTTTGTCATATGCAATACTCTTTATATGACAGATATTACAAATAAAATGATGTCGCTTACCGAGAAGCTGCCGGAAACTGTTGAGGATTTTGAAAACAGCGCCGACGAATATACAACAACTATGGATGAGCTTTATCAATTATGGAATGATCATGTTAATATCATCGCCTATACCGTCGGTTATACGCATATTGACCGTGCAGACGAGGCTGTGGTTGAACTATATCATTTTTTCCAAGGGGAATCGTGGCAGGATGTCGTCACCTGCCGTGCAAGGTGCATCGATGCCCTTTCGCGCCTGCATAAGCTTGAAAGCCTTCACATAGAGAATATTATGTAGTTATATGGTTGACGAAAACAAAAACTTTCGGTATAATAAGACAATAGCCATGCATACCCATCTTTAAACGGCAGACCGCTTCGTTCCGCTTTGCCGCTTCCTTAAATACAATTCAAATTTTCAATGGAATTTAATCTATCTGTGTCCGGCGGTTAGAGGTTTACGCTGTTTCAGCGGACTGCCCGCAATTCCTGTCTGTATGAAAGGCCTGTATGAATGAAAATATTGGAAATTGAACACCTTACCGTCTCCTATGAAAAACGACCGGCGCTTACAGATATCAGCTTCCAGGTAGAAGAGGGGGATTATCTGACCATCGTCGGTGAAAATGGCAGCGGAAAAAGTACGCTGATCAAAACGATTCTCGGCCTCCTACAGCCAGACTCCGGGACTATCATTCGCAACGGCTTTCGCCAAAACGAAATCGGTTATTTGCCGCAGAGTGCACAGATGCAGAAGGACTTTCCCGCCCTTGTGTCTGAGGTTGTTCTGTCCGGCTGTTTGAACAGCAAAGGACTGAGGCCGTTTTATCGTCCCTTACATAAGCAGGCGGCATACGAAAACATGCGGTTGCTCGGTATTGAAGCGTTAGCAAAAAAGTCATTCAGCGAGCTATCCGGCGGCCAAAAGCAACGGGTGCTTTTGGCCCGCGCTCTTTGTGCTACAAAAAAGCTTTTGTTACTCGACGAACCCGTAGCTGCACTTGATCCGGTCGTCACACATGAGTTCTACGCCGTACTTGAAACGCTGAACCGGGAACGTGGCATAACCGTACTTATGGTGTCGCACGATCTCCATTGCGGTGCGGAACACAGCAAAAATATCCTGCACCTGCAGAACCGTGTCCTGTTTTTCGGACCGGTAAAAGATTATATGCAAACCGACTTTTGCAGACATATGACAGGAGGACATATACATGCTTGAAATGCTGTCTCTTCAATTTATGCAAAAGGCATTCATCGTAGGCATTTTGATTTCCCTATGCGCCGCTCTGCTCGGCATTACGCTGGTACTCCGCCGTTTTTCTATGATGGGCGACGGACTTTCACACGTTGGTTTCGGCGCGCTCGCGCTCGCCGCAGTCTTAAATCTTCAGCCTCTGACGGTCGCAATACCGGTTGTAATCGGCGCCGCCTTTCTTTTGATGTGGCGAAGCGAAAAAGGTAAAACGCCGGGTGATGCCGGCATCGCTCTGCTTTCCAGCAGCGCACTGGCCATAGGTATTCTTTTAACCACGCATTTCAAATCCGCAAATACGGATCTGAATAATTATATGTTCGGCAGTATCTTTGCATTGAGTGATCTGGATGTCTGGATCTGTATTGTTGTTTCTATTGTTGTCATTACCTTTTATCTGTTTTTTTATCACAATGTCTTTGCTGTCACATTCGATGAAAGCTTTGCTCAGGCAACCGGTTCTCCGGTATCGGTATACCGGTTTTTAATCTCTCTGCTGACCGCACTTGTCATCGTTATTGGTATGCGTCTGGTCGGCGCTTTGCTGATCTCCAGTCTGATCATTTTTCCTGCCCTGTCCGCCATGCGTATTTGCCGATCTTACCGCAATGTTATCGTGTTTTCCTGTATCTCGTCCGTTTTTTGCTGTTTAAGCGGAATTCTGTTCTGTTATTTCTTTGACGCTCCGCCAGGCGCAAGCATTGTTGCGGTCAACCTGATTGTTTACCTGGCCTGCACAGCATCAGGCTTTCTAAAGAAACGTTTTGGTCTTTGTTGAAAAACCTAGAAAATATAGAACTTATCTTTTAATTTTATATTGACATACCGATTTGACTGTGGTATAGTTTACCTTGATCCACGTCGGTCGGTTTTTCTTTTGCAAAAACCGTTTTTCACATACATAACAAAAGCAGCGGTAAGCGTTTGCAGGAGTATTATGCCGGTACCGATGTAATTAAGGTATCAAAGCCTATCATGATTTTTAACAGTCAAAGGAGAAGATTATGGAGAACAATAGTAAAAAGCTCCGCGTAGGCATTATCGGAACGGGTGGTATTGCCAATGCCCACATAAACAGCTATTTGCAGATGCCTGATGTGGAGTTGGTTGCCGGAGCGGACCTGATTCCGGGCAAGGCAGAGGCCTTTTTCAAGGCATATGGCGTAGAAGGCGTCAGATGCTATGAATCCCATGAGGAATTGATTGCGAACGAAAGGCTGGATGCCGTCAGCATCTGTACTTATAACTCGACACATGCCGCGTGTACCATTGCAGCTCTGAATGCAGGTATCAATGTACTTTTGGAAAAGCCCATGTGTGTGACCACTGAAGAGGCCGTCGAGATGATGCGCGCCGAAAAAAAGAGCGGAAAAATTTTATCCGTAGGATTTCAGCCCCGTTTTGATGTCAATATGCGAATGATTAAAAGCATCGTCGAGTCCGGTGAATTGGGTAATATCTATTATATTCAGACCGGCGGCGGACGCCGGCGCGGTGTTCCGAATGGTACATTCATTGAAAAGAGAACCGCCGGAATCGGCGCTATGGGCGATATTGGCTGCTACTCTCTCGACATGGTTTTAAATGCAATCGGTTACCCGAAGCCGTTGACCGTCAGCGGATACACATCCAGTTTCTTCGGACCGAATCCGAAATACAACAACCCTGCGGACGCAGCGCGTTTTAATGTAGAAGATTTCGCGGCCGCTTTCATTCGTCTTGAGGGAGGCGTTATACTCGATTTCCGTATTTCATGGGCGATGCATGCAGACACCCCTGGCGATACGCTCCTGCTCGGAACCGAAGGGGCGCTTCGCATTCCCTCTACAGATTGCTGGAACGGTTCAGTCGGCGGACCGATGACGTTATACCATGACGTTGCTGGTGTGCCTACACAGACCGTTATTCCTGTACTCAATAACGGTGCACATGATGTGTTCTATTTGAAAGTTCGTTCTTTCCTGGATGCTTGCCGCGACGGAACAGCTTCTCCTGTTCCTACTTCTCAGATCCTGTATAATCAAGCGATTATCGACGGTATCATCCGCAGTGCGGAACAGAAAAAGGAAATCGATATCATCATTCCGGAAATTTAAGCGCGCCTTGCTTAATAAGTTATTCTTATACCCCAAAACGACGGCAATGCGGCGTATATCTTGTTGAAAATTTTATATGCAGTCCGTTTTAGATTAATTAATCAGTTATATTTGTTTATATGTTGGAGGTTTTATGGATTACGGATTACAGTTATACAGTGTCAGAGACATGATGGCGCAGGATGTAGAGGCTACGCTTCGGGCGGTCAGTGAAATCGGCTACCGCTACGTTGAATTCTGCGGTTTCTTTGGACGCAGCGCAAAAGAAATTCGGGAACTTCTGGATCAATACGGCCTTGAAGTATGCAGCACCCACACCTCTTACTATGAATTCCTTGACGATTTTGACGCGCTGGTAGCTTATCACAAAACCATAGGCAATCATGAAATAATTATCCCCTGCGCCAATCTGGGATCTGCAGAGGGAATGAAGGAATTTTTAGATATTGTCGGTAAATATCAGCCAAAACTCGCCTCAGAGGGCATTCGCCTTTCCTATCATAATCACGCAGGGGAATTGGAAGTACAGAAAGACGGCCGTCAGTATTACGGAGAACTCGAGCACTGGACCAATCTCGATTTTGAGGTTGATACCTATTGGGCATACATGGCGAAAGTTGATCCTATTGCGCTCCTGGACCGTTTAGGCTCTCGTGTACGTTTCATTCATATCAAGGACGGAGATGCCGAAGGACACGGACTTCCGCTGGGCCGCGGTACGGCACCGGTAAAAGACGTATGGAACAAAGCCAGAGCTATGGGAATAACCATAGTTGTTGAAAGCGAAACGCAGCCGGATAACATTACCGAAGTGGCGGCCTGCTTCGAATACTTAAAATCGCTTGAAAACAATTGATAACATAAAACTGCTTTGATTTTCATATCAGGTATGTTGTATGGTCCGAAATTGTAAATTTCAGGACATACTGGGTTCCCTTTTAAAGAAGAACTGTGCTGTTAAAGCAAATCATGCTGGGCAGCACAGTTGTTTTTTTGATAAGAAGAGACCTTTTATATTCGAACAGTCTCCTGCAAATGCAGGTGGATCCTTTGACGCCTTGGAACTTCGGACCGACCACAGATATTCCACAAAAATACAAGCAAACCATAATAGAGGTCAGGCACGCTGCCATTACAGGATTTTCTATGATTACAGTCCGGAAAATAAATCAAAAAAGCGCTCAGCGACATATCCTGTAATAAACGATTATGATTTACAGGAGGACAAAATGACCATATATGTAGTACAGAGCGGGGATACACTGGAAAGTATCGGTCGATATTTCGGCATCTCCGCAAATTACTTGGCAAGAACAAATGATTTGAATCTGGCACAGCCGTTGGTTCCCGGACAGACAATCGTGGTAAATCTTCCGGCCGTAATTCATACGGTTGCAGGCGGCGATACCCTATATTCCATTGCAGCAAGGTATGGGACCACGGTCACTGCATTGTATCAGAACAATCCATTTTTAATGGGTCAGCCGCGTATAGTACCCGGTGATACGATTGTCATTTCCTTTGCCTCACCCAAAATCGGTACCCTTGCAGTAAACGGATATACTTATCCTTTTATCGACAGAGATGTTCTGCGTCGTACGCTCCCATATCTTACATCCATGACGGTTTTTTCATACGGTTTTACCAGAGAAGGAAATCTGATTGAGCCGGACGACACAGAGATTGTAGAAATAGCTCGTTCATACGGTGTGGCTCCCATTCTTTTGATATCCACATTGTCAGAGGAGGGGACCTTCAGCAATGAACTGTCCAGCATACTTTTAAACGATCCGGCCATGCAGGACAAATTAATCGACCAATTGCTGGAGGTTATGGAGCAAAAAAATTATTATGCCTTGGATATCGATTTTGAATATTTTTATCGAAACGAAAAAGATTTATATACGGCATTCATTCAGAAAACAACGACAAGGATGAACCAGAATGGATACGAGGTTATCGTAGCATTGGCTCCCAAAACCTCCGCAGACCAGCCAGGTCTTTTGTATGAAGCCCATGATTATGCGGCAATCGGAGCGGCCGCCAACCGCGTGCTGCTTATGACTTATGAGTGGGGTTATACTTACGGTCCGCCAATGGCCGTGGCACCGATCAACATGGTGACGCGCGTTGTAGATTATGCCCTTACGGTAATTCCAAGTGAAAAAATATATATGGGTATGCCAAATTACGGATATAACTGGGCGCTTCCTTTCGTTCAGGGAGAATCAAAAGCACAATCACTGTCGAATGTCGATGCCGTTGCATTGGCAGCGGAAACATCAAGTGTTATTCAGTTTGATGAAACAGCACAGACACCGTACTTTACATATACGGCAAATGATAGTGTAGAACACGTGGTTTGGTTCGAAGACGCGAGAAGCGTTCAGGCAAAATTAAATTTGGCACATGACAGATCACTGTACGGCGTGAGCTGGTGGAATATTATGAAATATTTTCCCCAAAGCTGGCTGGTATTGAACGGTGAATATAATATTTTAAAAGTTTTATGATATAAACGTGAAAAGCCGGATTGTTGCCTAAGCTGTGAATGCATTCGGCTTGTTTATCGATCCCTGCGTATAATGCTCTGTGCGAATAAGGCAGTAAAGATATAGGAAGATGGTGTAACTCGTTTTTAAATGGGTTACACCGATTTTTATGCGGTGAGAGGCTTGACGATTTGCGACGTGCTGCGTATCTGCTCCGCCAACTGCCGTATTTCCTGCTCATCTGGCCGGCTGATACGCCCCACCGCCGTATAATAAATGTCTACCTTCACCGATTTGTGCGCGTACTTCTTTTCGGAATTGTGTAATTCATTGCGCTGGATTAGCTTGTTGAAAATCGTCGGCGTAAGATCTTTCATTTCGGTAAAATCCCGCAGTCCCTGCAAAAACAGCCGCATATCTACCGACTTCTGTTCCATCTCGGATAACTGCTTTTCTTCCTCTTTTACCTTTTCAAGCAAATACAAACAAGTACTGCAAGGAAATCAATACGGAAGTCGAAGCAAAGCTCTCAGCTTACAGCTTACCTGAAGAAAAAAATCAATCTATAGCATCGTGAATAGTATCGTGTTAGAGGCAAAACATTTGGGATTTACCAACAAACAAATTAAGCCATACATCTTATGTGGAATTTGCTCCTGTCTTGTTTTGGCTTGCAAACCATAAGGAAGAAACAATGCGGACTTGCTCAAAAACTTTAAAGGCACTGTCATCGTATCTCATAACGCCGATATGTTCTGCTATGCGTCGTTTTACTTTTTTCGTCATGGTATGAATATCATAAATTCCTACCATGTGGAAGACATCCCATCGGGATAGTGTTTCAATCAAAGTTGGATTTGTATCAGGAAAGACATAAAGAATTTTACTGCATATCGAAAAATTCTTTAGAGGGAAAAATCAGCTCTATCAGAGTTTATCTGTTTTTCTTAGAACAGCAGGGCCATAAAGAACTGTATCAATTTTCATATCAGGCGATAAACGAAGGCATTACTTTGTTTGCAGCCTTTTACAACGGTGGACTTCTCCGTACACTCGGAACGATAAGACAATCATTTCTTAACAGAATCGGAGAAACAGCAGCTGATTTCAGCGCAGCTGTTCCGCAGAAGATTTCGAAACGTCATAGAGTCCAATATGGCTTCACAAACGATGAAGTCACCGGTATTCTTGGCGCTGTAAATAGAGATGCTGCGATTGGCAAACGTGATTACGCTATGATTTTAATTATGGCGAAAGCCGAGTTCCGTTCTGTTGATATTACTTGAAGCGTCGCGACATTAATTGGCGGCAGAAGAAAATCCGCTTTGTACAGCAGAAAACCGGAATACCGTTGACTTTGCCTTTGTCAGCGGAGTTTGGTAATGCAATTGCCGAATACATTTTAGAGTCTCGTCCGAAGGTTGACGCACCTCAGTTGTTTCTGAACTGCCAAAAACCGTATGATATGATAACGCCTGATACAATTCAAAAGTGAGTTCATATTCGCAAAATTTTTTATCCCGCATTGATAAAGCATAAATCGTCTTATTTTCGATGTTATAACCATATATAATTGTTGATCTTATTTCATTTTGTTCGGTATCCAACCATTAGTCAGACCAATACCAATCAACCATTAAATATTCTTTATGATTAATTGCTTTTATAATAATGACAATAACTTTATCCGCAGGAATCTCCCATATGTTTATTGAATTTATTAAGTAGAATATCGTTTAAATTGTCCATATGCATTTCAGTTAATTCATTCTCAACCCTGACATCCAAGTTTTGATCCATAAAAACTCTAAATGTGTAGCCATTCAGGCATCAGCGTGTGGAGAAATTGGACAACAGCAAGCTTCATTCCCACGCGACAGTCAGTTGAATATGGGGTATTGTATGATATCGATAGCCTTACTTCGTTCATTTTATTAACTCCTTGTTATTTGCTTTTCACTCCTGATAATACTGCGCCTGCATCTCAAATAGCTCCCTGTACACGCCGCCGTCGATCTTCATAAGCTCCTCGTGTGTGCCGTATTCCGCGATTGTGCCGCCGGCGAACACGGCGGTGTGATCGGTGAATCTGGTGGATGAAAGTCTGTGCGATATATAAATCGCGGTGCGCTTTTCCGCAAGATCGTGGAAAGTGCGGTAGATGTCGTATTCCGCGATCGGATCAAGCGCGCTTGTCGGCTCATCGAATACGACGATCGGCGCACTGCGGTATATCGCACGGGCAATGGCAAGCTTCTGCCCCGCGCCGCCGGAAAGCTCAATCCCGTCGGGGTCAAATTCCTTGTAGATGTACGTGTCCACACCGTTCGGCAGAGTTTTCACGCGCTCTTCAAGCTCTGTTTTGCGTATGCTCTCGCGAAGCTTTTCCTCGTCCGCCGTAGTGTTCATCGATATGTTTTCCTTGACCGAGAACGAGAACAGTGAGAAATCCTGAAATACCACGCCGAGAAGACTATAATATTCGGTAAGCGGCACGTCCTTCACCGGGATGCCGTTTACGAGAATCTCGCCGGATGTCGGTTCATACAGGCGGACAGCAGCTTGACGAATGTCGTCTTCCCCGCACCGTTCACGCCGACGATGAAGAGCACCGCGCCGTGCTTAATAATAATGTTGATATGCTCGAGAATCATTCGGTCGGTGTTCGGGTACATGAACGACACGTCTCGGAACTCGATCTCGGCGTTCTCGCCGATTTCGATATGCGTGTGACCGCCCTCGTCCTCCGCCTTCTTCGCGATATCGAGGCAGTGACGGTACTCTTTAAGATACCACGCGGACTGGATAAGGAGGTTCGAATAGCTCCACGAAATACCAATTATTGAATTGGAGAACGATCTCGCCGCGGTGAGGTACTAGGAAAGCGTATCTGTTCCTTCTGATTTGCTTTTTCCGTGCGCATCACGGCATAGATGACATCAGCATTTAAGCTTCCTTGCTTTGAAAACTCTCTTAATCTCTGCGCCTGCGAAAGAGAAGGAGTAGCGTCCGTATATTCGATTTCGTTCAGCAAAGCCTACTGTTCCTGCTCGTTTAAATTTGACAGTTCCACCGTCGGAGTGAGAGCGATTTTACCCTCATCCACCATTAAAAGGCAGTTTGGGAATTAAGTAGGTAAGGCGGATATAGCGGTGCAGAGGTTTATGGGACTTTACAGCCACAAAAAGCGTGACAGAAAGACTTGTTTTTCCTGCTTTTCTGAAACGCTCTGAATTTTCTGCACTATCTTAGTGAGCAGACTGTTTCTGTCCACATTTGGACAGAACAATAACACTCATCAGGATTCTGTCCTGAAATCTGACTGAGAATGAGCCGTCCGTTTCCTGCGCTGGCATTCGGCTGCTTTCTTCCGTTTTTGAATGGCCGCCGCGCGGTCCGGGCAATATCGCTGATTGTTTGCCTTTGGTACAAAGTACGCCTTGCAGATTTGGCATCGCTTTTTGCTTGTCGGCTGCATAATCTTAGCGAGTAAATTTGTCTCAGCGGGGAGAACTTCATTTTTGAAATAGTTGCAGTAGATGCCGATACACTGGACGCAGGCATGTTCTTCGTCATCACCCAGCAAAAAGACAGTTACCGTTCACATAATTGCAGCAGAGCTTTTTGATGAGGGCGTTTATCGTTTCGGTGTAATTCTGATGACTATTGCTGACACCTCCTTTGAATTAATGTCTATGAATAAAAATTAGTAGCACTCCATTTTTGCCGCTTTCCCCGAATGCCGTTCCTGCCCCGGAGTTTCACCACTGCATCGCTTTGCTCGCTCCTGCTTTGTAATGCATTAAACTGTGGCGCGGATAACATCCTTGAATTTGTGGAGAACAATTGAGCACGAATTCAATTTGTCTCTTCCGATAATGTCGAGATTTCCTCACTTTTGAAGATGTAACGATGAATACGCCACCCCGTTAACGATAGTGAACAGATGCAGTGGGGAGTGAACTTATTTGATGGTCAATTATCGAGACAAATAATTCCACAAATGATTTTCAGATTCACTAGTTTACAAGTTTCGGTGTAAATTTTTCACGAAGCACTAGACACGCCGATATTGAGCATCTATACTTTCCTTTGAATAGCTAATAATCAAGTCTTAGGGCAAAGCTTTAAAGAATTTTAGTGTTTTACGACTGTGGGAGTACAAACAGTTTGCTCACTAAGATAATACAGAAAATTCCTGTGAACCCACCTGAGCGGTGACTGTATATCTGATTCATGCCAAGGCTCTGTATTCTTATGGAAACGAATTGTACAAAGAGCATTGTATCCGGATTTTTTATCCTGTATGCTGAACAATGCTTGATTTTTAAATTACCCTATTGCCTATACACATAAAAACAAAGGAACCGCTTTGGCATACGGTCCCTCGTCTTTCTTCCATTTGACTGAGCAGCTGATGAAACCAAGTCTAAAAAGTATCGTATCACACATCTGGAGAATACACTTTGATTTTTAGGTGCTCCAAAAGCGCAGAAGTATCGTCACTCAATTGTGCGATGATTTCACGACTGTTTTAAAGATCAATTAAAATCATGCAAAGAGTATAAAGCAAATCCGATGTGAGTTAATAGTATGATAACGTCAGTTCTGTATAATAACCGACAGGATCTACAGGCTGACTGTTTTCATATATCGTCATGTGGAGATGGTAACCGGTCGCCAGGCCAGATCTTCCAACCGTTCCGATTTCCTGCCCACGAGAGACCTTTTCACCAACCGTTACCGCCATTGTCGAACAATGCGCATACATCGTGGCCGTACCGCCGCCATGGTCCACCACAATATAATTTCCATATGCATAGTGATAGGTCGCAGTAATAACCGTACCTTCATTGGCTGCGACAATTGGCGTTCCGTTCGGCGCCGGAATATCGATACCGTTATGGAATTGATATCCACCCAAAACAGGATGAGTCCGCGGGCCGAAGGGAGATGAAATCGTCATATAGGAAGACGGCAGCGGCCATAGCAAAGCCCCGCCTACATATTGTGACTGCTGTTGCTTCTGCAAATCTGAAATGGCCTTTTGAAGCTGTCTGTCCACCTCTTCCTCAGCCGCTTGATACCGCTCGAACAGTGCTTCCGCTTCCTTCTCATTCTTCTTCAGCGATTCCAGATATTCCTCCTGCTCATCCATACTCTCCGATAATTCGTTCAGTTTATCTGCTTTATCCGCCTTTTGCTGCTCTGCCGATTCACGCAAATTCTCCAAATATGCTTTTTGATTTTCCAGCTCCGTCATACGCTGCTCGATCTCCTCGAGCAGACGCTGCTCATATGACATCAGACTGGCTGCGATATCCAGCCGTGAGATGAGATCGGACAGACTCTCCGCTGAAAATATCATGTCCAGTAGATTCACGGTTAAACTGTCATCATACGATTTGCGTACCAATACTTTAAACTGTTCCTTCTTCTCATCCAGTTCTGTTTGCTGCTTCGCAATCAAATCAACACTGTTTGCTATCTGAATCTCGTATTCCGCAACGAGATCCGTTATGGCATCAATTTCAGAAGATAACGCTTTGATAGCGGCATCCAATGCCTCTATCTGCTTTTCCGCCGCAGCTTTTTCATTCTGTGCCTGTGCCAGTGCAGCTTTGGCAGATTCACGGTCACTTTGAGCCTGCTTTAGCTGATCCTCGAGCTTATTTACAGCAGACTGGCTCTCGGAAAGTGTAGAGGAAGCCGCCTGAACCTGTTCCTGCAGAGAGTTTGAAAGAAAAGCCACCGCAATCACTATAGACAAAATGCTGGCAATCCACTTTTTAACTTGTTTTTTTACACTGTTTTTTGACAACTGCATGATTTATCACCCTTTTTTAGCAGATACGGTTCTGAAAGCGTCCAAATCCCTTTGTAGCCTTTATTTAATACGGTTCAACAAAAATCAGCCAAACGGCGTCGGCGCCTCGCCGTGCATATAAGATATAACGCCATTGTACTCTTCTTCATCTGTAATAACCGCTGGCTGCCAATCTTCACCATAACAGTAACATGGAATGATCTCATAATCCTCGGATAGGAGCTCTCCACCTTTAACGGTCAATATTTTTTGATAAATAATAGTGCGATTTTCCGGATGCCTCTGTCCTCCGAACATAAAGTTTCCAAGTGAATGAACAATCTGCGCTCCGTTGTACTCTTCCATCGGCTGCAGCACATGAGGATGTCCGCCGAGAACCAGATCGGCGCCAGCATCGACGATCCGCTTGGATGCATGAACGCGCCAAGAATCGGGCACATAAACACGTTCTGTTCCGCCATGATAGTAAACAATCTGATAATCTGATATTGTCTCTACCTCCGACAGCCACTCTATTATGGAATCCGCCTGCCAGGAAGCGTACAGAGTCGTACAATATAACGCAATGGTATAGCCATATTTTTCAAGCAGCAGAGTTTTTCCGTTGTTTCCCCACAATATACCGGCCTTGTCAAGTGCTTCCGTAGTATCGGTCAGTCCCTGCTCTCCGTAATCGCCCGAATGATTGTTTGCCACTGAAACTACTTCAATGCTGCCTTCTGTAAAGACAGCGGTATTCGCTGTTTTGCTGCGATACCAATAAACGGGACTTCCCGCCTTCGGCGCAGGTTTCAGGTCGTTATCTGTAAATACATTTTCACAGTTGGCAACCGTCCAATCATCCGCCTCAAATATATGGCGTACTTTTTCGAAAAAATATGAGGGCTCTACCTGATTCGCAAAATAATTAAACGCCCAGGGTTCCTCACTTCCCAGCATAGAGGCTACCATACAGTCGCCTACAAAGGACAGTGTAATTGTGTGCTCCTCAGGCGGCGGTTCCTCTACGGTATCCGCAGGTGAGGGAGAGGGGGAAGCTGAAATGGGAGTAAGTCTGCTCGCTCCATTATATATATCGGCTGAATCCGGACGGGAACAGGACGTTACCACGCTGCCCGAGAGGCACAGACACAGCAATAAAGGCAACAGAGACGATTTCATTTTTCGAAATCCATTAAAATGTTTCAGCATGGTAAGTTCATATCTCTGCAGCCGCAGTGAATGCAGAGGCCCTTTCTGTTGTACATTTTTATTATTTAAAAAGAAATACAGATTATAATTGTGATTTTGGGGTTACGCAGTACAGCAGATGTTTACTTCATCTATAACTTTAAATTTCTTTAACAAGATGTTCTTGCACCGTTGGCATCCGTCTGATAAAGTCTCCCCTGCATCGAAGCATGTTGAACAAACCACTTATCGATTTCATTCATGACAACAAACTTCTTTCGCGTCCAATAAGGCGCTATAACAGAATCAGCTCCCGCATCTCCGCAGACACGGCCGATAACAGTCGCGGAAGGAAGCCGTTCCAACTGTCGGCACACAATGTTCACATACGCATCACGCGTCAGCAGCGGGAATGGTTCTTGTAAATAAGTCTCTGCAAGTGCTGTTCCTTTCAAAACATTCAACATGTGAAATTTCACACTATGCGGCTGCAAGTCAGCCAACTTTTCCGCGGTTTTCAGCATCATTGCCTCTGTTTCGCCCGGCAAACCATTGATGATATGGATACAAACATCTATCCCCGCACCTTTCAATTTTGTATATGTCCGAAGAAAACATTCAAAATCATGTCCCCGTCTGATGCGTTTCAATGTTTCGTCGTGCACAGACTGAAGTCCCAGTTCAATGGTCAAAGCCGTCTCTTGGGACAATTCGCAGAAATAAGTCAAAACCCGGTCCTCAATACAGTCTGCACGCGTTGCAATATTGATTCCTACCACGCCGGGCTGAGCTAAGGCCTCTTCATATTTTTCTTTCAATATCTCCAATGGCGCATATGTATTGCTGTATGCCTGAAAATAAGCCAGATAAACCGCACCAGGCCACTTCTTCTGTAGGCGCTCACGGATGATATGAAACTGTTCGGTTATTGTAAGGCGCCTGTCTGCACAAAAATCGCCGCTTCCCATAGGGGAACAAAAAATGCAGCCGGTATGTGCGATCG
The DNA here is from genome assembly GCA_019415985.1 of Clostridiales bacterium. Classification (GTDB taxonomy): domain Bacteria; phylum Bacillota; class Clostridia; order Oscillospirales; family CAG-272; genus CAKTAA01. The sequence continues at coordinate 4,497 of DXYE01000034.1, read as the reverse complement.
TCCCATCACGATTTGGACATGTAAAACCGCCGTCAAGAATGATTTTACAGCATTTGCTGCCAAATCTTTTTTTTAGATAATAATCATAGGTATAATACCGCTTATTGGAATCACTCCACGGAAAGGGATTGTTCTTCTGCATTTTATCACCCAAACTATCGCGCAAAGCTGAAAACCGTCTTTCCTGCAAAGTAGGACACGTTTTAGCCCCTCCATAATAAGAGGAGACGAATCTCTTTCACCAAAAGTTCCCTTTCTGCATTTTATACAATATGGCATTCTGTGAGAATTTATAAAAAATATTTTCAGCGGTCACGATCAGACGGCCTATTGTTTCGTTTTATATCCCGGACAGCTCTTTTGGTCTGTGATGTATCTTTTTTCATAATTTCGCCCTGATTTTTGAGAGAATCGAGGCTTTTTGGAGCGCCAGACATATTTTTTTCATTTCGGCTTCGGCTGCGCAGCTCCTTCTGAGATTCATCAAGCTCCAGTAACGCACCTGCAAAACGGAAACCGCATTTACCGCAGATTCGAACCCGCTTATTCCATCGTTTCCCACAACGAGGGCATTTTTTCTTTCCGGCTTTCAACGCAGCCGCTAAACAGATGACCACCAAAAGTACCGCGCAGACAACGCCGCCCAGAACAAAAAGACATATTCCGAACGGTTGGCCGCACAAATGACAAACACTACACGTTTTTCTGTTTTCCGCTGAGAATGCACCCATACCGGTATCGGATTCAGGCTCTCGTTCTGTTTGAACGTCAGAAGGGATTTCAGTTATATTGTCTGGAATGAGATTGACGCCGACCGCCTCTGACCATTCGGCCTCAACAGGAAAAGCAGTTACATCCTCCGCTCCTAAAACAGCCCTGAGACGTATCAATGCAAAGTCGGGAACAGAAACATCTGATAAATCTATTGTCTGCGGTACCTTGACATTGGATACGAGACACTTTGCAAGCGATTCCCATTCACTTCCGTTGATGCTGATTTCCATGTGTGCATACAAGGGGCCCGCCTCGTTCAGACGCATCCATACATCGGCTTGTTTAGCATCGTCGTTCACCGCCAAAAGCACAGAAAGCGTTTTCGCATCTCCGTACTCTGAAAGTTCTGCTGAAGTGATAACCGGCGCGGTGATTTGCTCCGGTTTTGTCATCACCGTTGCTTCTTTGCCAAGCGCAAACGTATCCGACCACTGTGAAAATACATATTGCTCCGTTTTTTCTTCATCGCCTATCACGGCGACCAAACGGATACGTGTCAAAAGCGTATGTGTTTCCCACTGAAAGGAGGTGTTTTGTTCTGATGTCTTCAAGACGTTCTGTGCAAACAAGGAAGCAATTTCCTCATCCGCAAAGCGAAAGGCTATACGTTGCTGTACCGGATCACTCTGAATCACTTCATGTAAAAACGGAGACTCCCAAACCGTTTCATCTGTATCCATATCCGATTTCCACAGGTATCCCGCCTCATCGTCCGCTGCACAGTCCATTTGAACATACAGTCTTGCATGATTCTGTATGGTGATTTTATCTGACAACGCAAAGCAAATCTCAACTGCGTCACCGGACTCTTCTTCAATACGGCGTGCTGCATACGCTGTGACAGCATCCTCCGGTAAAGTAAGACCACTATAAAAAACACTGTCGGACCAGTTCCCTTCTTCCTCGGCATTCGATTCCGACTCATACCGAAGGCTGACCTCAAGCGTCCCCTTGTCTGCACTGAAACAAACACCGGTATCACCGGATTCCTTGGTATAAGGATCCAGAGCCCCCTTGAGCGCTTCATATCCAGGACAGTCCTCAGGCTGTTTCAGTTGCTCCAGTGCAAGCACCACTACGGTCTCAGTCTCATGGTAATCGCTGCTCTGTCTGAATTGTTCATCAGATTCAGCGTAATACCATGTACCGCCGGAAAGACGGTATCTGATTCTCACACGGCTAGAGTCCGCAGCAGCTAAAAACTGCGGAGATGTATTTTGATAAGTCACAGATATCCCTGTGACCACGTCCCGACCTTCTGAATCCTGAGCGATTGTCGGCGTCAGCTCTATATTCTCCGGGATCGCTGTCACTTCAGCCAGTACAGGCATGGCGAGCAACATAAGAAAACTGATACACCATATCACCAGCCAAACTGTTTTTTTACATTCTTTTCCCAACCTCATCGTTTTCTCTTCCGCTACCTTCATTTACTTTTTATTAAAGAAACAATATTATTTGTTTTGAAACCTCGCGTCGTCTGTTCTCATGATAAAGAAGGCAAGATTAACCTGCGGCTGAACCAGATATCCAAGCGGCAAAATGGCCTTGATACTGTCTAAATAACATATTTCCGTCTTTGTTACCAGCGAGGGTTTCAGTTGATAGAGGAAAGCTTGCTCTGTTTTTTTATCACCTATGCCGGTTTTACCTTCACACGGCTCTTTTGCATCGTGCCATTCTGTGCATTCCGGACATTGTATGAGTTCTTTTCACCTGATACTTTGCGTACATTCTTCTCAAACCGTACCATTTGACTGCTGATTCATCTCTGTCCAGCAGATCCTGCATTTCATCATCACCCAAATAAAAAAGATTCTTTTGAAGATCGCTTGGTTATGTCTTTCAGTTTAGGCAATTTTATTATATCATAGAACTTTACATATATCATTAGAATTTTGTTAATCTTTCTATTTTTCTTTATCTTTCTCACTCTCCGCTTCGTGATTTCGACCGTCCCTTTTCCACTGTGAAAAAGTAAGGAGAGTCGGGAGAATTTACGATTTTCAAAACGGCTGCGCAATATTGTCGCCGATCAAGCTCACTGAAAAGTGCATGGAGCATGTCGCCTTCCCGCTCTCCTTCTGCATGACCCGGATAGACCGCAATCAACAGTATCCCGCCGTCCTTCATAAGCTTCAAAGCCGACAGGACAGCGCAGCGGGTCGTCTCACATTTCGTGGTCAGTGTCTTATCTCCTCCCGGCAAATAACCGAGGTTAAACACGCCTGCATCAAATTTTTTTGTGATATAGTTTTCTGCAAAGTGGTGAGAATCCTTTATCAGCGTCACTCTATCGGCAACACCGTTCAACTCCAATCTATCTTTTGTCTGCAGCAAAGCCTGTTCCTGAATATCAAAGGCATATACATGTCCGTTAGCGCCTACAGTCTGTGCAAGGAACAACGTATCGTTTCCATTCCCCATGGTAAAGTCCACAGCCGTGTCCCCCTGATTCAAATGTGCGCTTAATATTTGTTTATGCAGTGACAGCAAGTCCAACATTATATTTTCTCCAATCTACTATTTTTCCGGTTGGGCAGTAAAACTCTCTTTATAGGCACTATAACCTTATGAAAATAAGCTGAGCTGTTCTCCTCTGTTTTTGGATATACAGCTTATATAAGCAAAAATTTCATCGGGACTGCACATAATTTTTGCCCGTTTACACCTGGTATAAAAATAGTCCATTAATTCCTGATTCCGGTCGCTTGGAATCCAGTAGGCATTTCCAAACTTGTCCCGATACTTCTTGCTCATCCCCGGAAAAAAGGCGTCCAGCCTTTTATAAAAATAGTCCCTGTCGCCGGCTCTGAGTGTCACGCCGATTCCAAAGCAAAGAATGCCCTCAACCCCCGCCTCCTCACACAGATCCAAAATACCTTTCAAATTGTCTTTTGTATCGTTCAGAAACGGAAGCAGCGGTGTCAGCCACACAATGGTTGGAATGCCGTTTCTGTGAAATTGCTGTAAGGCTTCTGCCCTCTTTTCTGTAGTACATACATTTGGTTCAAGTATTCTGCAAAGGGCATCCTCATGTGTAGTCAAGGTCATTTGAACGATGAACCGTGCCCTTTCATGAATACTGCATATCAAATCTAAATCACGGAGAATGCGATTTGATTTGGTAAGCACCGTCGCGCCGAAACCATATTTACGGATAACCTCTAAACATTTACATGTCAATTTTACTTTTTCCTCACAATGCATATAGGGATCCGACATCGCACCGGTTGATATCATACATTTTACCCTTTTTCTCTGCAATGCGTCCTCAAGCAGTTCAGGAGCATTGATTTTTACTTCAATATCCTCAAAATCGTGTGAAAACCGATAACAGTCACTGCGAGCATCGCAATAAATACACCCGTGTGTACAGCCACGGTAAACATTTATCCCGTTACTCGACGACAAAATAGCTTTAGCCTTTACATAATGCATGATATCTCCCTTTTTCTAACGCATTCTGGTCATCGTCCGAACCAGATTTACAGGACTCAAAGCACAGCTCCCTCCATGCATTTTTACAGGTTTCTCTATAAATCTGCTCAAACCGATGCAGCCGGGTGCCATTATCAGAACTGCGGCGCCGTAACTAACCCTTCGTGACTGCTACATTAAGTTAATTTTCTGTCGATTAAAAATCTGTGCATAGATATCCTTTCGCCATTTTACTCTATCAGTTATAAAAACAGATTTTTAATAGATGCATTTTTAATCAAG
>DXYE01000033.1 GCA_019415985.1 Clostridiales bacterium | reverse complement strand
GCATTTTTACCACCGCCCGGATTTTCTTGCTGGTATCCTTAGCGTAGTAGTCGTTGAATACATTTTTGAACACCGCAAAATCATTTTCCTCTTTGGCGCTGTCCACATCGTCGTTGATGGCGATATAGCGGACATCATAGGCGGGGAAGACGAAATCCTGCAACCGCTCCATGCAGGAATTCTTTAACCGTCAGCGGAATTATCCGGCTCCGAACTGTCACTGAGCGCCGTTCCAGACAAAAATACAAATCGCCTTCCCGGATTTCTGTTAGGGGTTGGTCCGGCATGTTTTGCTGTCCTTGAAAAATGGTGGCGTATGGGACATCCGACGGAATATCGCCAGCCTCATCATCACGAACAAATTGAGCCAGCTCCTTCTTTTGATTGGGAGAATGCAGGGCAAACAGTTTTGCCCCAATACGCCTCCCGGAATCACCTGAATCCAATAAACCTAATTTCCCATGCTGCCACCATCCCTTTTTTGTTAATTCTTGATAAGTACCTGTTAAAGGTTAAACAGTTATTAAAGTAATTACCTCTGCTACTAAAACGGCAAGCCAAACAAAGACGACGCCTAAAAGTATTGGTAATACAAAAATTGCCAGCGCCATAAAAACAACACCTCGGCTTAGTGCAATAATATCTGATTTCACCGTCTGTTTGATAGAATAAAAATAGGCGGAAAAAATTGGATTGACTGACATAACGAAAAAAAGCAGAGCAAAAACAGGCAAAGCTTTCGAGGCCATTTCCACCAGTGCAAGATCACTATTGAATAATGTTACAGCTTGCACACGGAATAGCACCAACAATATATAAATCACATTTGAAAAAATCAGATTGATTTTCATGCCGGTTCGAAAATCGCTGCGTAACTCCAGTTTGTCTTTTCTACCAAATGCCTGTCCCCATAGCGGCTGTAACCCTTGTGATACACCGTAAAGAATCGCATTAGCATGGGAATAGATAAAGCTAAGTACACTAAAGGTGGCAACTCCCATATCTCCAAGCGTATTTCCTAAAACCCAGTTATAACAAAATGCGGTGACGGTGTATTAAGCTGGGAACCGCACTCCGGAACCCCTCGCATTCAGATTTTTCCTACCAAAGCAAAGGAATTTTTGTAGCGGCAAATGCGAAGCTGCCCCTTTTTACGGATAAAATGGCTGATTAAAATTAGGAAGGACAGAACTTGCCCCAAACCCGAAGAGACAGCAGCTCCCATAATGCCCATTTGCAACAGAAAAATAAAGAGCCAGTCCAAAAAGATGTGTGCTACCGCACCAGCACACAAACCAAAGAAAGCCAATCCCGGAGCGCCGTCGTTGCGCACAAATACCGACAGGAAGTTGCTTAGAAGGAATGGGATGGAAAAAGCTGTGTAGTAAAACAGGTATTCTTTAGCCAATGAAAGAATATCCTGAATGCTGCCGCAGAGCAGAGAAATATGTTCTGGTAACAATGTGCCGACCAGGAGCAAAATGACCGAAAGGAACAGAGGCATTATAAACGCTGTCATAAAAGTGTCGTCGGCTCCCTCTTTGTCGTCACGTCCCAGCCGGATGGCAATCACTGTGGAGCCTCCCATGGCAAATAAAGAGGAGATCGCTACCAAGGTAGTGGATAAACGGCACAGTGATATTTACCGCTGCCGATGCCAGAGGGCCTACCCCTTGACCGAAAATATACTATTTACGATGTTATAAAGATAAGTTACGCATAATCCTCCTGCCGATGGCAGGATATAATGTAATAGAGTTTTACTTCGTTCTTTCATCGGGTACCCCGCGAAATAAGTATTATGAAGTTCAGATTGTTTTGCAAATGCTTACTTAATAAAATCAGGTATGGCCAGAGCGTCTCGATATCCCTTTTCATATAGCTGCTTTAACGCCTCACAATTTTTTGTCAGGGTATTGAATCCGCAGGTATCGTCAGGAGCTATAATCAGGACGCGCCCCTGTGCTCCATACTCTTTTGCCAAAGCTACGCCACGAGTATACTGATCAGCTCGTTGACGTAATCTTTCAGCAACAAAAGGATATTTTTTTGAATTCTATCTGCAAACTTATTGTCTGAATCTGATGTTCTATACAATCCCTTGATTTAGTCAGGATCGGCACAACCTTATCGCAGCCTTGCTCAAAGGCTTTTTTTATAGGAATGGTATCCCCTAAAGCTCCATCAAAACAGGGAATTCCGTATACTTCGTACGAACGGCAAACAAAGGGGATTGCACAGGATGCTTTAAAAATATCATAAGAATCTTGTTTTAAGTCGTTCTTATCAAAATATTTTGCTTTGCCTGTTATGGCGTCAGTTGCTACAACAATCAGTTCTGATAAATGTTTTATGACGGCTTGATAAAATCCAGGGGATTTTCTCCGTCCGAATTGCTCAGAGCCCCGTAAAAGTAGTCTAAATCAATATAAGATTTTTTAGAATGAAATTGCGTATGCTCATGTATTCTTTCCGGAAAGGATACTCGGTATGGAATGTGTAGTTTCGTTTCTTTTGTCCAGTAATATAAGAAGCAACATTTGCACTGCCAGCAGATACGCCGATACAAACGTCAATATGTATGTTGTTATCCAAGCCAATAATCAAAATTTCCTATTGCATACACGTCACGTAGACCGCCGCCTACGTCTACAACACCTATTTTCATGTTTCCTCTCCTATCCTGATAAATCAGTGTAGTACGTAGATGTGGGTAGGATCCTAAAATTATATTATAATCTGTATAGTACCTATACAGTCAAGTGGCATAGAGTATTTTTAAAAGTATGGTTCGCACCAGACAGAAAAGAAAAGCACTGTAGAAAAACTATAGTGCTTAATTCCAAAGGAGATTTGTTCTCTTAGCGATACAGGCACAAAATACTCTTATTAAAAGCCCCTATCGTTATCATGCTGCGTGCTGGCTGTAGCTGCCCGGATATGGATTTTCCCCACAACATAAGGTTTAAAGTAATCTAACTTTGCCTTAGTGCGCTTATCCAAATTTTATAGCAACTCTCAAAATATGAATTTGAAAGGCGGTATTTGGAAAAAATTAAATTAGAAACTTCAAAAAATTGAGAAAACCGTAGCTGATCCCGCTGACCAGCAATCCGGCTACGACAACACCCGCGAAAATAGCGGGCAGCGAATATTTCATCCGCGCATCAAGCATTGCAGCAATCAGGGAACCTGTCCAGGCACCGGTACCGGGCAGCGGTATGGCAACAAAAATAAACAGTCCGAACATCAGAGATTTCTGCATCTTATGGGTATGTTTGTGCGCTCTCTTCTCCAGCCATAGGGCAATTTTATCCAAATGCTTTACTCCCTTCATCCATCTGAGAATGTGGCGGATGAAGAGCAGAATAAACGGAACCGGCAAGAAGTTACCCGCGACACACAAGGCAAAATTCACCCACAACGGCAGCCCCAGGGACACGCCAACCGGAATAGCGCCGCGCAGTTCAATGACCGGAACCATTGATATAAACAGTACCCATAAATACTTTTTTACCAAAGTCATATTTTACATCCGCAAAGTCTGCGCCCTGCTTCCTTCCCATGATTTCCTGTTTTTTGGGGACTGCATCACAACGATACAGTCCCCAAAAAACATCACACCCTGTCTGTTTTTTACTCATGCTCTGAAACAATAAGGCCATATTCATCGTTTTTCCGACGGTAAACCACATTGGTCTCGCCTGTCACATCATCCTCGAAGACAAAAAAAGTATGGCCCAATAAATTCATCTGAAGGATGGCTTCCTCCACCGACATAGGCTTCATGGAAAAGCTCTTTTTGCGGATAATAAACTCTCCATCCTCTTCAATCTCAGGCTCCGGCTCATCGGCAGTCCTATCAAAAGCCCCTTCCCGCAGCTTTTTTTCCAATCTTGTTTTATTCTTGCGAATTTGTCCCTCAATGCGCTCCATGACGCGGTCCAACGCATTTTGGAAAGTGGTGTCCTCCACTTCACTCCTGTACAGAATGCCGTTTGAGGTGATTGTAACCTCCGTAACCTCATGAATCTTGGTCCGGTAGAGCGTTACGTATGCCTCCGCCGAATCCTGAAAAAATTTGTCAAATTTAGAGAGCTTTTTCTCAAACAGCGTTTTCATTTCGTCTGTCACGCGAACCTGTCTGCCGATAATGGTTGTCTTCATCTCTCAAAACCACCTTTGCGTTTTATTGTAAAAGCCCGAACTTTTACAATATTATTGTAACACACCCTGTAAATTTTGTACAGGGAAATCACAATATTTTCGCCGCTTTTTTTCGCTTTATTTACAAATTCACAACCTATTCATTGGCTTCTTGCACCGATAGATGTAACCAAACCTGACTTTTACAGCGGTATCTTTACAACCACTCTGTCGCATACCGACGCACTGCGGCCGACCTTTCCTCCGGAAATATGTCCATCTGAAGGAAAACAAATCGCGAAAGCGCCCGGCCGCAGAATGATATTTGCAGTCGTCCGACCTTTTAGAAGCAAATAATCCTCAGCAGAATCGTATTCCTTTGTCTCATGAAGCGTTTCCAGGGGGGCAACCGCAATGCGTTCCTCTCCCGAAAGCACCAAGAACAGGTCGAGATACCTGCGATGGGCTTCAAAGTCCATCTCCTCGATATCCCGGGTCTGCATGCTCGACTTTATATAATACACAGCGTTTTCAGCCTCATGCCTGCCATTCTCTGCCGACGAAAAATCCAAAGCAGCAGCAAGATCCAGAGCCCGGTCAAGCTGCGGTGAAATGCCTTTGTAATGCAGAAGATTTTTCCAACTATCGTATATCATGATGAAATATCCCTTCTTCAAGCCATTAAAACGGAAATGCAAATATTCCGTCTTTGATACGTGCGGAAAGCGCCCTCTTGTTTCATTGGCCTATTTTGTTTGATTTCCCGTGCGGCTTTTCATCTCCTGCTTTCCGCCTCTTTTCCGGAAGGCACGGCGGCGGGCCTGAAGAATCAAAACAAGGGCGGCTGTTCCGGTCACCAGAACGGCACATATAACAACGACAGCAATCAGCCCCGCGCTGGAATCCCCCTCGCCGGGAGGCAAAAGACCCGGCATCAAATTGTCTATATGGCTGCCGCGGGCGGCCGCTCCCGAGGATTCGAGAACGAGATAATCCTTTGCAGAAGAAATCGTCAAGGATATGACACCATTTTCGTTGACCCGATATTGCCGGACTACCGGTTCCAATCTGTCGCCGTCTTCTTCCGAGACATAATGATAGATATCCACCAATTTTCCCGCATAGGCTTCTCCCGCCTCAACAGATACCTCTGCGAGCCCCGGATATCGGTCACCGTCGGTAAAATCCAGCACGCAGGCCTGCACGTTTCCAATAGCCTCCTTTATTTTTTCGGAAGCCCCATATTCTCCTAAAGTTTTAATCCCGACATGCGGTGAAAAATCCACCCATTTTCCCATATTACGGAACAGGCTGTCATAGGCAAAATAAAAAGTTGCCCCATGACCTGTGATCTGTATATCCGTGACACGGTCGGAAAGCACATTATAGAAAACCTCTTCCGCTGAGACGGTATCCGTTTCGGCCTTAAAAGTAAAATATTCCACTGCTTCGTCCTTCGCCATAATCCGCGGGCATAAAACAGCCAGAATCAGCATGGAGCAGATCACTGCTTTTCTCATGTATCCCTCACCTTTCTTTCGGACGGGCTCCCCCGCGTTTCGGTGTTGCGGCACATATATTTGGGCTGACTATAGCCCACTTTTCATCTCCAGTCTCGGAAATTGCCGCCATCACAGGCGTTCCGTTGCGCAGGCAGACCGAAGCTCAAATACACATACGACAGAAAAAAACACCTTAAAGGGAGCCTCCTATGAGCGCTCCCTTTTCTTCGCTATGATTTTCATCTAAAAGAAACAGTTGATTCCAACGCGTTGTTTTTCGGAGGTAGCCGTAAGTCCAAATGACTGTGCCACGCTTTCAGTCACGCAAAGAGCCGTCTCCCGGTTTATCTTACAAGCATGCACAGACAGAAATTGCGTCTTGTGGTGTAAAGGATCACGCTGCCGATAACAGGTCCACACAAGCTTTTGAGCCATGCTTGCGAGATATACCGAACCCTCAAACGGTATAAAAACTGCCATTTGGGACGCATGCTTCCCGAGCCGCTCCGTTTAGCCGCCTGTAAACACAGACGATCCGCTTATTCAGAACCGGTAAAAGAAATCACGTTTACCGCTTTTCATCTTGCAATTTCATACGCCAATGCATAGAGCTCCTTCATATGCTCCAGCCGCGCTTTACAGAACGCCTCCATCTCCGCACGCACCGACGGTTCCAGCTTTTCAATCTCCTCTGATTTCAGCTTGCCCTTGTACATACGGTCGAGCGTTTGCGCATAATCGATGTTTGTCGCTGCAATTTTTCCATCGCGATAGCACATTACGAGATTGCTCTCTCCCATCAGAAGGTGCTCAATTGCAGCTTGCCCCATCTGACTGGCGATCAGGCGGTCGCGCAGCGTAGGATTGCCTCCTCGTTGCACATGCGCCAACCTCGCAAATTTCGTCTCAATGCCTGTCCTTTCCTGAATTCTTTTTGCGAGCTGTTCGGCAAAGTCACCGTTTCCTTCCGCCACCGTTACAATAAAATTACGCTTACCATTTTCCTTTTCCTGTATCAGGCGCTGCATGCAAAGCTCCTCATCAAACGGAAGCTCATTCAGCGCAATGGCCGATGCCCCCACAGCAATTCCGGTTTCCAGTGCAATGTGTCCGGCATTCCGGCCCATAACCTCCACCACATTGCAGCGCGCATGGGATTCACACGTATCGCGCAGCCGGTCTACCATCTCCAGCACAGTATTCATTGCCGTGTCAAAGCCGATAGAATAATCCGTAGAGGTAATGTCGTTGTCGATCGTTCCCGGAATGCCGATACTCGGGATTCCACGGTTGGAAAGATCAGTCGCTCCGCGGAAAGTTCCGTCACCGCCAATCGCAATGATACCGTCAATACCGTTCTTTTTGCAGGTCGCTATAGCTTTCTGCATTCCCTCCTCGGTTTTGAATTCCAAGCAACGGTCAGAGTACAGAATAGTGCCTCCGCGGTTGATAATATTGGAGACATCCCGCGCGGTAAACAGCTTCATTTCATCCTGAATCAGACCCGTATAGCCCTTGTAGATTCCCATGACTTCTACGCCCTTAGCAAGAGCGGACCTTGTAACCGCGCGCACTGCCGCGTTCATCCCCGGGGAATCGCCTCCGGATGTCAATACACCGATTCTCTTAAATGCTTTCTGTGCCATAGGGAACTCCATTTCTCCGGCGACTTTCTTTCTCACTCATCTTTGTTCTCATCTTTGTTTTATGATATTGTTTCGCGACACGCACCATTCCGCCGGCGATGGCGCGTTTCCGCCGTCATAAACAGCCAGTTTCTTCCTGCTTCCATGTGTAATAAGTGCAAACTCGTCCATTTTGAGAAAACAGAATAAATATCTATGTTATTGTAATATATCCTGATAAAAAAATCAATACCAATTCTTAAATTATATGTAAAATTGAGCAATTCCTGTCTTTTTGCCCCCTGTAAAGCGTTGTCCTTTTTGAAAATTTACATGGCATTAAGATTCCATACATATCCAAATGCTAGAATAAAAAGAAATTTAAACTTTTATCAATTTTTTTGCTATATGTCATAGCTTAGGTACACGGATACACGTTTTGACGATAAAAATGACGCGATCAATCTATGGAATGTACCACACTTTTATCGTATTATGAAAAAAACATTCCTTGATGATGTCCGAAGCCTATAAAAATTCATATAAATCAAGAACCGAAAACGCTGACACAGGAATTCCGGTTTTCCGTCGGCTTTGCGGTTGTTACGCTTGAAAGGAGTCTCTAAATGAGCAACGCATATCTTTCGCGCGGCGTTTCCGCTACAAAGGATGATGTCCATAAGGCAATCCGGCATCAGGAAGCCGGCGAGTTTCCTGGGACCTTCTGCAAACTGATTCCTGATCCCTGCGGCGATCCGGCCTTTTGTGCTGTTATGCATGCAGACGGTGCAGGAACCAAATCCTCGCTCGCCTATCTGGTTTACCGAGAAACCGGCGATCTGCGTCTTTTCCGACAGCTCGCCGTCGATGCCGTGGTGATGAACCTGGACGATATGCTTTGTGTGGGAATGCTCGGTCCATTTGTGTTGTCCAATACCATAGGACGAAACGCACACGTTATAGACGGAGCCTGCATTCAGGCGATCATTGAAGGATACGAGGATACCTGCCGCATGCTTGCCGAATACGGTATCGATATGCGGCTGGCAGGAGGCGAAACCGCTGACGTTGGTGATCTTGCCAGAACCCTGATTGTGGATGCTACCTGCTTTGCACGTCTGTCACGTACCGATGTCATATGCTGCGAAAACATTCAGCCAGGCGATGTTATTGTCGGTTTGTCCTCCTTCGGCCAAGCTGCCTATGAAACGCAGTATAACGCGGGAATGGGGTCAAATGGTCTGACCGCAGCTCGGCATCTGCTTCTCCATCACGATTACGCCGTGAAATATCCCGAGACTTATTCGCCCACTATTGAAGATTCTCTGGTATACTGCGGTCCCTATCATGTATCCGATATTCTGCCCGGTACCTCTGTCACGGTGGGAGACGCCATCCTTTCACCAACCAGAACCTATGCCCCCATTCTACAGGAAGTCCTTCTGAATCGGCGCGGCAGCATACACGGTATGATCCACTGCACCGGCGGCGGTCAAACAAAGTGTAAAAATTTTGGACGGGGACTGCATTACATCAAGGATAACCTGTTCGAGCTTCCGCCACTCTTTTCAGCAATTCGGGAAACCGGAGCCATAACTCCTCGGGAAATGTATCAGGTGTTCAACATGGGGCACAGAATGGAATTGTTCACAGATGAGCAGACAGCAGCGTATATCATCAGTGCGGCAGAAGCATACGGCGTAGCGGCAAGAATTGTCGGTCGGACAGAAGCTTCGGCAGACGGACAAAATCACGTTACCATACGTCACAAGGGCGATGAATGGTGTTATTGATCTCTTATCAAGCCGTGCATAAACAATTCGGCTTGATCCATTGATTCTACGACAGACGGCCGCTTTGCAGATATCGTTCATAAGGATACTAAAACAGCAAGCCGGGTACTTACATTCTTTGATTTATGAGGCTTTATGCATCGATGGTTTTTACCATTCATTTAATACTACACGTTACGCGAAAGGAAACGATCATGGAACAGTTCGGCAAAAAGAATAGACTGCTCGGTGTGGACTATGGCGATACGCGTACAGGTCTTGCTGTTTCCGACCCGCTCGGTATACTCGCAAGCGGAATAGGATACATTCATTCAACCTATGACCGGGAGGTAGCGCAAAAGGTCGCTGAAGCCGCCGCTTCATACGGCGTTGCCAAAATCGTGCTGGGATATCCGGTAAATATGAACGGTACCCACGGTCCGCGGGCTGAAAAGGCCGAAGCATTTCGTACGCTGCTTGCCGAATATACACAGCTTCCGGTTATTCTTTACGACGAGCGCCTGACAACAGCGGCAGCACACCGCATTCTGCACGAATCCAATCGTCCGGCAAAAAAGAGAAAGACGGTTGTTGATACGCTGTCCGCTCAGATCCTTCTGCAGAATTATATGGACAGTGAAAAAAATACTTAACTTTTCTTGTCTGGCTGTCTCAAAGTAAAAATACGTGATTCATATACAAAGATTTCTGAAATCTTGTCCCTGAGATGGAAACGATAGAGATGTAGCCTTAGAATAGTTTTTTCTTGCTATCTGGCAGAGACCTTTTGTGACTTGCGGTCGTTCCGGTATTATAAATTCAAATAAAAGCCAAAGCCCTTTGCGTTTTTTAAGACGCAAGGGGCTTTCATTTATTTTCTTTCCGCATAAAGTCTGATTCACTGTCACCGGCTGTCTATCGAACCGACAGTACTCTTCTTCTCACATACCGTCTTCTCGGTCTCTTTTACTATATTATTATTCTGATGCCGTCTCTCCCGTAACCCGAATGACTCGGCAATCACCTTCATACGCAGCGCCTGTGATATACTGCTTTACGCTGCCGCCAACCAAGTCCTCATGATCAAAATGCACATGGCCGACGATCAATCCCTCAACCGGGCTGTTTTCAGCGGATATCATCTCAATAAACGCGTCTGCATTGCTGTCATGAACAATACCTTCTCCACCAAGGGTAATGTCTCTGTCAGACCATGCTTTTTTCACATCTTCAGAAAGTGTGGGAGAATACATTGGCACATGCATCATGATCAGCATCGGCTTCCCCTTGGCCATCAATTCCTCTGTTAACGCTAGCTGTTCAGAGGATATGCGGTCTGTACTGTTATCGATGGCCAGTACAATCAAATCCTCGTATTCATCATAGTGCATATCAATATTTCCGTCCGAAATATCTAAAAATTTCGGCCCGTACATATCTCTTGTGCCCTCGCCCATCTGCAAATCCGCATAAACCCAGTCATGATTGCCCAAAATATAACTGGTTGGAATTTTGCTTCCGGCAATCGCTTGTTTTAGCAATTCAAGATTAGTTTTAGACGGAAAATCGATGATATCACCGGTCATCAAGATTTTATCTGCCTGAATATGCTGTGCATAGCTCATAAAATAGGGGAGTCTGTCAGCAGATTTCATGCCATCCACGGTGAAAGCCGCCTCCCTTTGCTGTGCAACCTCATAACGCGACTTCACAAGCGGCTCATCTTCGGGCACCATAGCGCACATATGTAAATCTGTCACATGCAGGAAGGTGTACTCGTTTGTAAGACCCGGTATCGTAATCGTTGTTTCCATTGGCGTTATGTTTTCCAGAACTTCGTCAAGCGGGATGATTGCTTCCCCAGGTTCCTCGTTGTCCGCGTAATCCATATGGAAATTGGTCAGCAGCGTTGCAACCTCCGCACGGGATGCCGTCCCTTTGGGGTCAAACCGACCATCTCCCTTTCCGGACACGATGCCCGCCTTTTGGCAGACCTCCACCGCAGCGGCAGCCCAACTGCTGATTTCCGCTTCATCGCTGAACGTTACCGTTTCCGCCTTTTCTTCAAAGGTAATTTCAGCATACTCTGCATAATTCAGAAGCAGCAGACACATCTGTTCCCGTGTAATCGCATCATTCGGATTAAAGGTTGTAGCAGAGGTTCCACTGACCACATGGTTTTCCGCAGCCCAGGAAACAGCGCTGAAATACCAACTATCCTCTTCGACATCGTTGAACGGCGAGGTAGTATATCCCTCGCTCAGATCTACACCATCGTAGTTCGCCATCAGACGAACGAACATAGCGCGAGTCATGGCTGTTTGCGGTTCAAACGTTTTATCAGATGTTCCATTAAACAGCTTATTTTCATACGCATAGCTGACGTATGAGTAATACCAGCTATCCTCCGGAACGTCCTCAAACGGAAGTCCTGCCGCAGCCGACGGCACAATAAAAGCCGCCGCAAGCATAACCAAAGCTAAAAGCCCGGACAACCAACGCATCTTTTTCATATTGCTTTTGATTCTTCAGATATCTGCAATCATCTGCAAAATATCCTTCAGAATTGCTCCTTTCTGCTATTTTGCATCCTGCATTAAGAATTCTCTGCCTACGATATGAATTCTCTTTGCTTCGTCAATATTCTAACACAAGATATATTTTCTGTCAATATGACACATGGGAAACAAGGCAAACAATTCTTTCCTTACCCGCATGAAAGCCTGTTTGACGCCAAACGTTTTGTTGAAAATCATTAAGTTGCTGACTTCGTTTTTTTTGAGGGCTAGTATATAAAAAGGCCGGAAGAGCACAGCCATGCTCTTCCGGCTTTCCGTTTGATAAATTTATATAATTAAGCAATAATTTCGCTTACAACACCGGAGCCTACAGTTCTGCCGCCTTCACGGATAGCGAAACGAAGACCCTTTTCAATTGCAATCGGTGTGATCAGCTCTACTGTCATATCTACATTGTCGCCCGGACGGCACATCTCAACATCAGCAGGAAGAGAGATAACACCCGTAACGTCCGTTGTTCTGAAGTAGAACTGCGGTCTGTAACCCGGGAAAAACGGCTGATGACGTCCACCTTCCTTTTCCGTCAGAACGTACACCTGTCCGACAAATTTGGTGTGCGGGTTGATGGAACCGGGCTTACAAAGCACCTGACCTCTTTCAATTTCATTCTTCTGAATACCGCGGAGCAGAACACCGATGTTGTCGCCGGCCTCAGCGCTGTCAAGCAGCTTTCTGAACATTTCAATACCGGTAACAACCGTCTTCTTTCTCTCCTCTGTCAAACCGATAATTTCAACTTCATCAGACATCTTGACAGTACCGCGCTCAACACGGCCTGTCGCCACAGTACCGCGGCCTGTGATGGAGAATACATCCTCAACAGGCATCAGGAACGGGAGATCAGCCTTTCTGTCAGGCGTCGGAATATAGGAATCCACTGCATCCATAAGCTCAAAGATAGAAGCGTAAACGGGATCGCTCGGATCTTTGGAATCGGAAAGCAGAGCCTCTCTTGCGGAGCCGCGAATGATCGGAATATCATCACCAGGGAAGTCGTACTGAGAAAGCAGGTCACGAACCTCCATCTCTACCAGATCCAGAAGCTCCTCGTCGTCAACGATGTCGCACTTATTCATGTACACGACGATAGCCGGAACGCCAACCTGACGAGCAAGCAGCACATGCTCACGCGTCTGCTGCAACGGGCCGTCTGTACCGGCAACAACAAGGATCGCACCATCCATCTGCGCCGCACCGGTGATCATGTTCTTGACATAGTCTGCGTGACCGGGGCAGTCCACATGCGCGTAGTGACGCTTATCTGTCTCATACTCTACGTGACGGGTATTAATGGTAATACCTCTTTCTCTTTCCTCAGGCGCGTTGTCGATCTGGTCGTACGCCAGAAACTCAATTTTGTCATTTTTCAGAGCAAGCGTTTTGGTGATAGCTGCCGTCAGCGTCGTTTTACCATGGTCAACGTGACCAATGGTACCAATGTTTACATGCGGTTTGGTTCTTTCGAATTTAGCCTTTGCCATTGCATTTTCCTCCTCAATTACGGTTTTTCCGTATTTTTATTATTTATAATTAGCATGTTTTGCGGGCTCTCAGTTATTTTTTGCGCGGTTGCTGATTATGGTCTCCTGAATGGATTTCGGTACCTCGGCAAAATGACTCGGCTCCATAGAATATACGCCGCGTCCCTGCGTACGGGAACGAAGCTCGGTTGCGTAACCAAACATTTCAGACAGCGGAACCATCGCAGTAATCTGCTGACCGCCTGCAATCGGATCCATACTTTGAATCTGTCCGCGGCGGCTGTTTAAATCGCCGATAACGTCGCCCATATAATCGTCAGGCGTAACAACGACAACCTTCATAATCGGTTCGGTCAAAGCCGGATCCGCCTTCCGCATCGCTTCCTTGAAAGCCATGGAACCGGCGATCTTGAACGCCATTTCGGAGGAGTCCACTTCATGGTAGGACCCGTCGTAAAGCGTTACCTTAACATCGACAACTTCGTAGCCTGCCAGTACACCGGACTGCATTGCACCACGGATACCGGCGTCCACAGCAGGGATATATTCCTTCGGTATCGCACCGCCGACAATCTTATTGATAAATTCGTAACCTTTGCCCGGCTCGTTGGGCTCAATGATGATCTTACAGTGACCGTACTGACCCTTACCGCCGGATTGACGCGCATATTTCGTATCCTGATCCACGGTTTTCCGAATCATTTCCTTATACGAAACCTGCGGTGCGCCTACATTTGCCTCCACCTTGAATTCACGCAGCAGACGGTCGACGATAATTTCCAAGTGAAGCTCGCCCATACCGGCGATAATCGTTTGACCCGTTTCACTGTCGGTATATGCGCGGAACGTCGGGTCTTCTTCCGCCAGTTTGGATAGGGCGATGCCCATCTTTTCCTGACCAGCCTTAGTCTTCGGCTCGATAGCCACGCGGATAACCGGCTCCGGAAATTCCATGGACTCCAGAATGATCGGATGATTTTCGTCGCACAGTGTATCGCCTGTCGTCGTATTCTTCACACCGACAACCGCAGCGATATCACCAGAATAACAGACTTCAATGTCTTTACGGTCATTGGCATGCAT
This sequence comes from Clostridiales bacterium, assembly GCA_019415985.1. Lineage (GTDB taxonomy): Bacteria > Bacillota > Clostridia > Oscillospirales > CAG-272 > CAKTAA01. The sequence goes on along the minus strand of DXYE01000033.1, from coordinate 10,894 downwards.
CTGGAGAATACGGCCAAAGCGTTCTTTGTTGCCCTTTGTCGAGTTGTACGCACTGCTGCCCGCCTCAATTTTACCCGAATAGACGCGGAAAAAGCACAACTTTCCAACATAAGGGTCAGTCATGATCTTAAATGCCAGGGCCGCAAAAGGATTCTCGTCCCCTGCCGGTCGCTCTTCTTCCTCACCCGTGTCAGGATTAACGCCCTTAATCGCCGGAATATCAACCGGAGACGGCATATAATCGATCACAGCATCCAGCAGCTTCTGAACGCCCTTGTTTCTGTAGGATGTGCCGCAGACCACAGGCACCATCTGATTGCGGATGGTCGCCAGACGGATCGCGCGTTTGAGTTCCTCTGTCGTGAATTCCTCACCGGCACAGTATTTTTCAAACAGCGCCTCATCTGTTTCCGCCACACTGTCAATCAGGTTTTGACGGTATTCCTCCGCCAATTCCTTCATGTCTTCCGGAATCGGCTCCACGACGACATTTTTACCCAAATCATCGTAGTACACATCGGCTTCCATGTTTACAAGGTCGATGATTCCGCGGAAAGAGTCCTCTTTTCCGATTGGAAGCTGAATCGGCACGGCGTTTGTTTTCAGCCGTTCCTTCATCATGGAAACAACACGGAAGAAATCCGCTCCCATGATATCCATTTTGTTTACATAAGCCATGCGCGGCACGCCGTACTTGTCGGCTTGACGCCACACGGTTTCAGACTGCGGCTCCACACCGCCTTTTGCGCAGAATACGGTTACGGAGCCGTCGAGAACGCGCAAAGAACGCTCGACTTCTACCGTAAAGTCAACGTGGCCGGGGGTGTCAATGATATTAATGCGGTTCCCCTTCCAAAAGCAGGTCGTAGCAGCGGATGTAATCGTGATGCCACGCTCCTGCTCCTGCTCCATCCAGTCCATGGTCGCACCGCCATCGTGCACTTCACCCAGCTTGTGCGTTTTTCCGGTATAAAAAAGAATCCGCTCTGTCGTTGTCGTTTTTCCGGCATCTATGTGTGCCATGATACCGATATTCCGCGTGAGCTCTAAGGGATATTCTCTCGGCATTGCTCTTAAAACTCCTTCTTCCTCAGATAACGGAAAGCCGTTATCAATATCTGTAATGTGCAAAGGCCTTATTCGCCTCTGCCATTCTGTGCATCTCTTCCTTCTTCTTCACGGCGCCGCCGGTATTGTTCATAGCGTCAACAATTTCACCGGCCAGCCGCTCCGCCATGGTTCTCTCGCTGCGCAGCCGCGAATAGTTCCGCAGCCAGCGCAGGCCTAGTGTCAGGCGCCTCTCGGCTCTAACCTCCATAGGTACCTGATAAGTGGCACCGCCTACCCGGCGCGCCTTAACCTCCAGAACGGGCATGATGTTTTCAAGCGCCGCCTGGAACGCCTCCAGTGGATTTTTTTCCGTCTTGGCTTCCACCATGGCAAACGCGTCATACACAATTTTCTGAGCAACGCCCTTCTTGCCGTCATACATGATGTTGTTCACGAGCTTTGTCACAAGCTTGGAATTATAAAGTGGATCCGGCAGAACGTCTCTTTTTGATATTTGACCTCTTCTCGGCACTGTACTTCCCTCCTTCATTATATCTGATGAAATCACAGGTACTCGAAAGCATTCCGTTTCGTAAATGCATGTAAGAAATCAAGCGGGCTGCATATATAAACATATTGTTTATGAAAACAAGTCGCTTTTTCACTCGCATATACGTCTGAAATTTTACAGTCCGGGAACCGCTGTTCCCATAGCACCTTATTTCTTAGCTTTTGCTTTTTTCGCGCCGTATTTGGAACGTCCCTGATTGCGGTTGGCAACGCCCTGAGCGTCAAGCGTACCGCGGATGATATGATACCGAACACCAGGCAGGTCTCTGACTCTTCCGCCACGTATCAGCACAACGGAGTGCTCCTGCAGATTGTGTCCAATTCCAGGAATATACGTCGTGGCCTCCAAACCGTTTGACAGTCTGACTCTGGCGATTTTCCGCATCGCAGAGTTCGGCTTTTTCGGCGTTGTTGTGGTAACCTTCGTGCATACGCCTCTTTTCTGCGGAGAGCTCTGATCGGTCGGACGCTTGGTCAGGGTGTTGAAGCCCTTCTGCAGAACCGGCGTCTTCGATTTATACTCTTTCGCTTTGCGCTCTTTTCTTACGAGCTGGTTAAACGTTGGCATATCGCGCCTCCTTTTCTTTAAAACTTAATGTTTATATATACAACCGGATACTGCCGGCCGTCGCTATGTTCCGGCCAACGAATTTACCCGGAGGTATGCTGTTTTGTCTGACGGCAGCCGCCCTCAAAATCTCTTTTCTGCGCACACAGCGCATCCCACCTCAATGCGGCACATTTCACCGAGTTCTTTTACCGTTTTGGTTTCGTCTACAGGCACGCCGCATTCCCGGCAGATCTCAAGCATGGCGAAACGAATGCCAGCGTCAGCGTCATGCGCGACATAGACAAGTGAAGCCATTCCCCGCCTCAGCGCTTTTTTCACCTGATTGCTGCCGACAATCAGAGAATCGCGTTTTTCCTCAGACGTCATACACTTCATTCCTTTGCTTGTTGTGATTTATAAGCTGTCACCGGCCGGTCAATCCAAAATTCTGTCCACACATATTGACGCTTTTGAACCGCCTGTTGGCATACACGGTATAAATTACATACCGATATAGTTTATATTATAGCATTTGCAGGATATAAAGTCAACAATTCTCATCCGCTCCGATCTTAAAAAATCAATTTTTCTGCGTTTTGCACAAATTTATCCAGGTTCGTCCACTGTATTTTCATATTATTCCCATTATCTCGAACAAATATTCCATAATATAAATATGCGATGGAGAATCCTATCGCTTTTCATTTCTGTTTACATATGCAGGCAATAGGAAAATTGACCAATACGGAAATGGTCTACCGATATCTGTACAAAATTGACATTTGCGGCAAAATTCGGACTTATTTGCGTTTTTACTTGACAAGCCTATAAAACCATGATATATTAATAGATCCCGCAAAAATATCGAACAGGCCCAATCATCTCCCATTCCGTAAAAGTAATGTCTACCCGCAGGCCTCAGCTTTCCGAGACAGTATGTACCGTTTGTCGCTGACGCGGCACCCGATTTCATCAGAAAGGCAGTCATAGATATGATCGAATGTAAGGGGCTCAACAAAAGCTTCAAGGTTGCCAAGCGAAATGCAGGGCTTCGAGAAGCCGTCAAGGCGCTTTTCAAAAAAGAATACACCTATGTACACGCGCTGCGCGATGTTTCATTTACAGTCCGCGACGGCGAGATGATCGGTTATATCGGTCCAAACGGCGCAGGCAAAAGCAGTACCATAAAAATCATGAGCGGTATCCTGACGCCCGACAGCGGCGAATGCCTCATCAACGGCCGCATCCCCTGGAAGGACAGGATTGCGCATGTCAGAGAGATCGGCGTTGTGTTCGGACAGCGCTCACAGCTTTGGTGGGACGTGCCTGTAATCGACAGCTTTGAGCTGATTCGCGACATTTACAAAGTGCCTCCCGACACATATACAAAAACGTTCAAACAACTTACAGAACTGCTGGATATCAGCGAAATCGTCCGGACGCCTGCACGACAGCTTTCCCTTGGCCAGCGTATGCGGTGTGAAATCGCGGCTTCTCTTCTTCACGATCCGAGTATCCTGTTTTTGGACGAACCGACCATAGGATTGGACGCGGTCTCGAAAATCGCCGTCCGAAATTTTATCCGTACCATCAACCGCGAGCGCGGAACGACCGTCATACTTACAACACACGATATGCAGGACATTGAAGCCTTGACAGAACGGATACTGCTGATCGGCCGGGGCAGAGTGCTGCTGGACGGCACGCTGGGAGATCTGAGAAAACAAAGCTCTTCAAAAAAGCTTCTGACTGTGGATTACAACGGTACAAAGCTGCCCGAACTGGAAAGTGCAACCATACTCAGGGATGCGGAGGGACATGCCGAAATCTCGGTCGATACGTCTCTGGTTTCGGTTTCTCACATCATTTCTCTCCTGTCCGCAGACATAGAAATCAAAGACATCAATGTTGCCGGAGAGAGCATTGATCAAACAGTAGCCGCACTTTATAAGGCATTTGAAATCTGAGCAAAATCATCAGCTTGTTTTTTGCCGCTGTTCAAGCACGCCCCTCAATTTTTGATGAAAGGAAGCTTTGCGTGCGCGTAAGCCATAAATTGAAGATGAAAAAATATCTTTCCTTTTTCAAAATTCGTTTTTTGGCCGGACTACAGTACCGCGCGGCAGCATGGGCCGGTATAGCCACACAATTTTTCTGGGGTGCTATGACCCTGCTGATGTTCCGCGCTTTTTACCGCACCGGTGCGGACAGCTTTCCCATGACCTTTCCAGAGCTTGCCAATTATATATGGCTGCAGCAGGCCTTTCTGGCCATGTTCATGACGTGGTTTTACGACAACGATATCTTCGACAGCATCACCTCCGGCAGTATCTCCTATGAATTGTGCCGTCCCATCCGGCTATACACGATGTGGTTTGTCAAAAACATGGCCATCCGCCTTTCGCGCGTCGTCCTGCGGTGTCTGCCGATCCTAATTCTCGCCGTGCTTCTGCCGGTGCCGTTCAATCTCACGCCTCCCCCTCACCTGTCCTCCGGCCTTCTCGCCCTACTTTCTCTGATGCTCGGCTTTCTCGTTCTGATTGCATTCAATATGCTGATCTATATTTCCGCGTTTTACACCCTATCAGCGGTCGGCTTAAAAAACATTTCCACTACGGTTATGGAATTTTTATCCGGCGCGATTCTTCCGCTGCCGTTCTTTCCATCCGCCCTGCAACCGGTCCTGAAAGTGCTTCCGTTCGCCTCCATACAAAGCACGCCCTTTTTAATCTATTCGGGCCACTTTGAAGGTGCGGCACTCACAGCCGGTCTTGCCCTGCAGGCTGTGTGGCTGATCGTATTGCTTTCTGTCGGATGGATTCTCATGCAACGGGCACTCAAGAAAGTCGTCGTACAGGGAGGATAAACGCGTGCTAACATCTCCGCGCCGCAAGAAAGGAACGGTCATAAATATGAAGCTTTATCGCAGATACCTTTCCATACTGCTCAAATGTCAGATGCAGTACAAGGCGTCGTTTTTCATGACATGCGCCGGAAGCTTTCTAGTTTCATTCACAGCATTTTTGGGGCTGTATTTCATGTTCTCCCGCTTTTATACCGTCGAAGGCTTTACAATGAGCGAGGTGCTGCTGTGCTATTCTGTCATGCTCATGGCCTTTACCCTGACAGAGTGCTTTGCGCGGGGCTTCGACGTATTTCCGCAGCTGATAAAAAGCGGGGATCTTGACCGTATTCTGCTGCGTCCGAAAAGTGAAATTTTTCAGGTTCTGACTTCCCATGTCGAATTCACCCGGGTCGGCAGGCTTCTTCAAGCTGTACTGATGCTCGTCTATGCCATTCCCACAAGCGGCGTACATTGGACGCCGGCAAGAATTCTTGCGCTCATATTTATGCATATCGGGGGCGTCGCCGTGTTCACGTCTCTGCTCATGCTGTATGCAGGTATCAGTTTTTTCACGATCGAGGGTTTGGAATTCATGAACATTTTCACCCACGGTGGACTGGAATTCGGAAAATATCCAGTTTCCATCTACGGCGAGCGCATCCTGAAATTCTTTACCTGCGTAATTCCCATCGCGCTGTTTCAGTATTATCCCCTGCTCTATATTCTTGGACGCTCCGAGCAAATCGGGCTGATTTTTCTTCCGCTTTCCTGTTTTATTTTTCTGATCCCCTGCTATGTCTTCTTCAAATTCGGGGTAAAAAAATATAAATCCACAGGATCCTGAAAGAAAAAACCGCACGGAAACCGGTAAAGGAATCGCGAAAAGAATCATCGAAAAAGAGGTCGCTGACACAAATAAACGGCGCTTACGGACTGTCCCGCAGTCTGAGAGGACGCAAACACCGATGAAACATACCGTGAAGCATAGACCACGGCATTTTAAAATTTCGGAATCCCATGCGGCTGTATATAAAGCCATACGCGGAGAGGCCCATCTCAGAAGCATCCTCTAAGAGCTCAGAAAATGGGGTATCCGATTCGAAAAAAAGACCGCGAGGTAACGAGCTACAAAAGAACGCTCGATATTTTCGATATTTTAAGACGATGCAATTGCTGCAGACTCGGTTTTTCCGACGACAGGGGCGCTTATATCGTTCCTCTCCGCTTTGGCTTATACGAGGAGGGCGGAAAGCTTATTCTGTATTTTTACAGTGCATAAGAGGGACGAAAGATGGACCTTTTGCAGGTGCAGCATACTGTCGGATTCGAGCTGGACTGCGGCCACGGGCTTTTAAAGGGCGACACAGCGTGCGCCTATACGCTCATATATCAAAGCATTATCGGAAAGGGACAACTGGAGTGGGTACAGGGATACGAAAACAATTTCAGTAAGCAGCAGTCTCAGCGACGGCAGTAATGAAGCTGACCGTATCGGAATGGTCCTGTGAGGAACATGAATAAATGGATGTTCGTTCTCTTGGATTTCATGCGTAAAAAGCAGACATGGAGACGGAAAAATTCACTTCACTTCTGTCCTGTATATCCTCGTATTTGGGGCTTTTTTAGATTCATTTAAAATTTTTCTTTATGTTCCATGCAAAGCTCTTTATTTTCAAGCCGAAATCGCAAAGAGGAGAAAAGATTATGATCATTTCCGCCTCAAGACGTACAGATATCCCGTGTTATTATTCAAAATGGTTTATGAACCGCATACGTGCGGGATATGTCCTGACCCGAAATCCCATGAATCACACGCAGCTATCAAAGATTCCGCTGTCGCCCCAAATCGTGGACTGCATCGTTTTCTGGACCAAGGATGCGTTAAATATGCTGCCGCATCTCGACGAGCTTGACCGGCTCTGCTACACCTATTACTTTCAATTCACCCTCACGCCCTACGGACACGTGCTGGAACAGAATCTGCGGCCTAAAAAGGACATCCTGGAAACGTTCATATCCCTTTCCAAACGCATCGGACGCGAACGCGTCGTCTGGCGGTATGACCCGATTGTTTTAAACGACGAATTGGACATCAGCTATCACAAAGCTGCGTTTCACCGTCTGGCCGAAAAGCTCTCCCCCTTTACCGATACAGTGGTTATCAGTTTTGCGGATATGTATCCTAAGCTGAAAGACGCGCCGCTTCGCCCGATTGCTCCAGATGAGATCGCGGAACTTTCCGGCATGATCGGTAAAACTGCCGGAGAATACGGGCTGCGCGCCGCCGTTTGCTGCGAACAGGATGACTTGGCAAAATACGGAATCGGTCGGTCAAGCTGTATCGACAAAGAACGCATAGAAAAAATCCTCGGCTGTTCTCTTAATCTCAGGAAAGATAAAAATCAGCGTGAAGGCTGCGGCTGTGCAGAGAGTATCGACATCGGCGCATATAACACCTGTATGAACGGATGCGTATATTGCTATGCAAACAACAGCCTCCCAGCCGTCAGGCGGCGCTGGGAGGCACATGATCCAGAGGGCGAACTGCTGACCGGCTCTGCGGAAAAGAATGAGAAAGTTACGGAAAGGAAAGCAGAATCGAATAAGCAGGAGCAAAGAAAATTATTTTAAGGGTGACATATAAACAGCATCGCAGAACACCTCAATCAAATGGGCGTTAAATATACGACCCTTTCAGAAATTCGTTCAAAAGACGGCGTTTCGGTATAGCATGTTTTTTGTCCCTGCGGTATTTCCTATTTATTGAAATATTTTAAATCGAAAGTTACCGAAGAGAAATAATGCATTATAAATATATTGCAGTCTTTAGACATCTCTACTATACATATCATAGTAAAGACATATTGCACCCTGCTTATGGTGGACATCGATAACAGCGAAATTTTCCGAATCGTCAGAAAGGGGACGATCATAAGAATGAAAACTCTGATCTTCAACGGCTCTCCGAGAAAAAACGGCGATACCGCGTCGTTGCTGCACGTATTCAAGGAGGCAATCGGCGGGGATATCCAGCAAATCGACGCATATTTCTGCAAGATCAAGCCTTGCAGCGACTGCCGGCATTGCTGGACGCATCACGGGTGCGCGATCAGAGATGAAATGCAGCGTGTGTATACCCTGATAGACGAAGCAGATAACATCGTAATCGCTTCACCGATATATTTTTCAGAATTGACCGGAGCTCTGCTCAACATATTGAGCCGTCTGCAATATCTGTATGTATCGAAAACCTTTCGCGCTACGGACACATTGACGGAAAAAAGACGTAACGGCGTTATCCTCCTTGCAGGCGGCGGGGATGGCGCTCCTACAAGGGCAGCGGAAACGGCTGCCTGCCTTCTGCACCAAATGGACGCAGAGGTTATCGGCACAGTATGCAGCCATAACACGAACCGACTGCCGGCCTGTCAGGACACAGCGGCCAAAGCGAATATCAGGACGTTAGCGAAAAAAATATTGTCGCATATATGAAGAAACCGCTGAAATCGCGGAACCCGATTTTTTTCATTTGCAGCATGTTTTCCACACATTACACAGCAGCCTTTTGTCATGCATCGCTTGCGCGGAAAATGTTGGGATTTCCATAGCTTGTGTTTCCATTCTTATAGACATAGCTTTCGCGTAGCGAAAGTATCTTTCTTTCGGAATTGTGGGTATTTATGCGAAGCAAAATCGCTGCCCAGCTGGGCGGTGAAATCCGCAAAACGGCGTTTGAAAGATTTTATCGTTTAAACTTCTCTCATTCCTCACAGATCAGCCTTACACGGTCCGATAGTCTTTTCGTGAAGACGTTCTCATACAGCGAATGATACTCCTCAAAGCTGACCGCACATCGCCAGGTCATGATCTCCATATCCACGCCCAGCAAATTTACACGCCATTTCACGGCCGAAAATCCTCCGGCGCTGTAAAAAGCCTTTCGTCTCAGCCTTTGATCCCGGTCCGGACCTTCAGCCTGCGTGTTTTCAATCTCCAGAAAGAAACGTCTGCCAGTGTATCGTTTCAGCAGCAGCTCCAAGGCCTGCGTCCCAACTCCCTGCCCTCTGCATTGCGGCATAACCGCGAAATAGTCAAGGAGAAGTAAATCATCGCACGAGATAGAAATAGCCAGACCCAAAAAGTCCCCCTCGTCCGATTCTATCGCTAAAATTTCTACATAACCGGCATCTCTTTTTTCAAGAATCAGCTCAAACGGTTTTCTTTCTTCCAGTGGAAAGGCGGAAAAATATAATTGCCTGACATTCTTTAGCTGCTCCTCCGTGACCGCGTTGACCAACTGCATCGCTCTGTTCCTTTCCTTTTCTTTAATACGGTTTAATACGATCGTTCTGAACAGTTCATGGCCTCAAGACTAAACTTTGGCAGATTTGCGAAATCCTTCGCGTTTTTCCTCGATGCCGACACCCGTTAAAATCAGGTTTTACCGCTTTGTTACCGTTTGGGTTGCATAACCGGCCACGCGTGTCCGCAGTAAGCACAGCATTCCGTCCCGCACAAATGCTTTTTTACCGCCGGAAGATATTTTTCATATTGCGTAATACAGCGTGGATTTTCGCAATGCTCTTTCTCCGCTGCTCTGACACCGAGTCTGGCTTCCCTCGCAGCATAGGCAGACAGCGCGCCTCCTCCGCTGCACATACTCAGAATCAGGGCCATCCGTATGTACATCCCGTTTTGGGCCTGACGGAAATACAGGGCCCTCGGGTCGTCATCTACCTCCGGAGCGATTTCATCTACCTTGGGCAGCGGATGCAGGACGATCATGTCCGATTTTGCCAGCTTCATTTTTTCGCCGGTCAGAACATAAATGCCCGCCTCCCGTTCATACGCCGCCACAGAGGAGAATCGCTCCTTCTGAATACGCGTCATATATAGAATGTCCAATTCCGGCAAACATTCCTCCAGCGTTTTCACCTCATAAATCTGACTGCCGGACGCACGAACCAAAGCTGTCATTTCCTGTGGCAGCCGAAGGTCGTCCGTAGAAATCATATAAAACTGGTTGCCCGGAAAGGGCGCCAGAGCCTGGAGCAGAGAATGAACCGTCCTGCCGTTTAGAAGATCTCCGCAGATACCGACAGAAAGTCCGGAGAGCGTACCCTTTTCGTTATAAATAGTCGTGAGATCCGTCAGCGTCTGCGTCGGGTGCATATGACCGCCGTCTCCGGCATTGATCACAGGCGCTCCCGCATACAGGGCGGCCGCCGCCGCTGCTCCCTCAATAGGGTGACGAATGACCAACAGATCCGTATAGGAAGAGACAATCTTCACCGTATCCCTGAGCGATTCTCCTTTGGCAACCGAGGACTTGTCCGGATCTGAAAAGCCGAGAACCTTTCCGCCCAACCGCATCATAGCCGACTGGAAAGAAAGCTGGGTCCGGGTACTCGGCTCGTAAAAGAGCGTAGCCATGATTTTACCGCTGCAAGCCTCGGCATAATCAGCCGGGTGCTCCCTGATCTCCCTGTACAGCCGGTAAAGCGCCTCCCATTCTTCTGACGTCAGATCGCTGAACTCCACCAAATGCTCCATTTGCAGTGACATACCTTTTAGTCCTTTCCGTTTTTTGCTGAAAATATTGTGTATCGACCCTATCCCACCCCTATAAAAGCACTTCAATCGTTTTGAGGCGGAGGAGTGATATACGCATCCCGCAGTGCGGAACAGATGAGCACCGTCCTATATTCCCCTCTGAGAAACAACGCACAGCGCAGCGCTCCTTCATACTGCATTCCGCAGCGTTCCATAACCCGAAGGCTACGGCCATTTTCCTTCAGGCAGCGCGCTTCTACCCGTTGGAGCTTTAAAGATAAAAATCCATATTTAAGCACCATCCGTACAGCCTCAGAAGCCAATCC
>DXYE01000032.1:11546-26008 GCA_019415985.1 Clostridiales bacterium | reverse complement strand
TTATCGGAGATAAAGCAATTTATCGGAGATAAAGCAATTTATCGGAGATAAAGCAATTTATCAATGAACAGATTTTCATTATAGATCATTCGCATTCATGAAGCGTCATCTGCACTCTATGCTATGACGCAGAAGCACAGGTGACGATGTCAAAAAATTGAGCTTCAAGCCTTTTTCTTCGGATCGTTTGCAGGTGAGTTTTTATTCTGAAAATACTGCGAAACGATTTGCTTTTCAGAGAAAGGATGCTTTCCGTCCACAGTGATTTCATAGTCCTCGTGTCCCTTGCCGGCCAGCAGTACGATGTCTCCGGGTCGTGCGGTGTCCAGTGCATAGCGGATCGCCTCGGTGCGGTCGCAGATAACAGCGTGCGGTGCTTCTTTGTCAATGCCGCGCAGTATCTGGCGGATGATTTCCAGAGGATCCTCCGAGCGACTATTATCGGAGGTGATGATACAAAAGTCGGCAGTGCGTGAGGCAATCCGTCCCATGACGGGCCGCTTTGTGGCATCCCTGTCACCGCCGCAGCCGAAGACGAGAATCAGCCTCGCACCGTCCTGCTTTGCAGATTTCAGGGTCAGCAGGATATTTTGAAGAGCGTCCGGTGTATGGGCATAATCCAAAAAGACGGAGAAATCCGCAGGTACCGGGAGAGCTTCAATTCTGCCCGGAACAGCGCTGAAGCCGGCGATGGAATCGGCGATGATCCGCTGCGGAACACCAAAAAGAAATGCACAGGATGCAGCAGCTAATGTATTGCAGACCGAAAAATGCCCAGGCAGAGGGGTTTTGACGTGGAAAAGCACGGAATTTGTCAAAAACTCATATTCGGAGCCCTCTACGCCTTTATATTTGATATTTTTAGCTATAAAATCCGCTTCAGCCTTATCTTCGGCTGAGAAAAAATATTTTTTGCCTGTTATATTCGGGTGAGAGGAGATTGCTGAGGCATAGGATGAATCCGCACAGAAAAGACTGCGGGCACAGGAGAAAAAGAGCTTTTGCTTGGCTGCCAAATAGTTCTCCATTGTTCCGTGAAAATCCAAATGTTCAGGCGTCAGATTCGTGAAAATTCCTGCGGCGAAAAACAGACCGGACAGACGGTCGAGGGACAATGCATGCGATGACGCCTCCATAAAGACATATTCTGTGCCGCATTTAGCCATACGGAAAAGAAGGCGCGCGATCTCGTCAGGATCAGGCGTTGTCATGACGGCGGGACAATCGTCGCCTCCGACAATATTGTGTACCGTACCGATCATGCCGGTCTGATAACCTGCCTTTGAAAAAATCGCGCGCAAAAGGTGAGTGACAGAGGTTTTACCGTTCGTGCCGGTTACTGCAATCAGTTTCAGCTTTTCCTCCGGATGGTGATAATAGGCAAGCCACATTTCGGAAAGCAGGGCATGTGTGTTTTCCGAAAGTATCCATGGCGTGTCACCGCAGACAGAAATGAATGACGGATCCTCCAAAATAACAACGGCAGCTCCGCCGGCAATGGCGTTTTGAATATAAAGATGCCCATCTGTCCTGGTTCCCCGGACACAGACAAAAACACAGTCCTCTTTCATACATCTGCTGTCAGAAGAGATGCCGGAAACAGCCAGATTAAGGCAAAGATCCGGGCGGGAGCAGGTCAGGATGTCTGCTTTTTCAAGCAATTCATACAGCTTCATATAAGATTCCTCCGCAAAAGTTAACATTGTAGACCTGTTTAAAATCCTTTGCTTTGAAATCCTGTTTTTTTAAGTAAAAGTCAACATCAGCGGGCGTAAAACCCAAGTTGACATAGGAAATGCCGGGATACGGTTGAATCCGATGCCTCAGCGCATCCCGGCCTGCCGAAACCGTCCAACGAACGGTATCAGCCATCTGTAACATTAATATATAAGAAGTTCACGGTTACCGTAGTACCGTACGGAACGACAGTGCCCGGCGCAACAGATTGGCTGACAGCTTTAGCACCGGCCGCTGAGGATTGGACAGCTCCGGTTAAACGAATGTTCAGTCCCGCCGTTGTAAGAGCGTAATTGGCCTGAGATATGGTCATATCCGTGAGATCGGGTACTTCAACCGTACCTGTGGCGGCCGCATCCCCTGTATAAAGCAGAACTGTTCCGCTTTCCTTTGACATAATGCTGCCGCTTCTCGGCATCTGATCATTGACGGTTTCGCCGGAGCCGTATACCTTGTATTTGATACCGGCGCTTTCCAGTGCCGCCTTGGCCTCCGTTATTGACATACCGGTATAATTGGTCACGCTGACTTCAACTGCAAGAAGCTCCTCTTCCGTGTAAACCGGATCGATGTTCATGTATGCCAGCACTTCGCCCATGGTTTTAGAGACGTAGGGTGCGGCGACCATACTTCCGTATACACTGTTTCCGAACGGTTCGTCGACGACAATGAGAATTGCGACCTGCGGGTTCTCAGCAGGCGCATACGCGATACAGGACCCGACGCGGTAAATATCCTCGCCCGATTCGCTTAATTTGTCACGCTTCTGTGATGTACCGGTTTTGGCTGCAACCTTATAGCCTTTGACATAGGCGTTTTTGGCGCCGCCGTCGGTGGAAACGCCCTCCTGCAGGATATCGGTCACAATTTTTGCGGTTTCCTCACTGATAACCGTTCGGCGAGTTTCGGGCTCGAAGCTTTTGATCACGTTACCGTCGTCGTCAACCAGCTTGGAGACAACGTGCGGTGTGACGAGCGTTCCACCGTTCGCAACGGCAGAGATGGCGGTAATCTGTTGAATCGCAGTGGTCTTGAAGGTCTGACCGAATGCATATATTGCAAGTTCCAAATTGTGCATGTTTGCCTGCGTTGAGTAAATACCTGCGGATTCACCCGGAAGATCGATTCCGGTTTTTTCAGTATATCCGAATGCCTCGAAGTATTTGTAAAAGGAGGGAACGCCGATTCTTTTTGCAAGCTGCATCATCGTCGGATTGCAGGATTGCTGCAACCCACGTGCAAAGGTAACGGTTCCGTGTCCCGTTGTACGGTGACAGGATACGTTCTGCGTATGACCATTTCCGAGATCCACTGCATAGGAACCTGTGCAGGTAAACATGTCGGTGGGGGTGACCACGTTTTCCTCGAATCCCATGGCGGCTGTAACGACCTTAAAGGTAGAACCTGGCTCAAATAAATACGAGATTGCCTTGTTTCTCCAAAGCTCCAGCAGATATTCGTTGTATTTCTCCTGATATTCCTCCGTTCCCTCACCGTATTGACTGATTTGGCTGAGCGACCATTCGTCAAGCTGATTGGGTGTGTTCAGATCAAAATTCGGATAGGTTCCCATAGCAAGAATGGCGCCGGTATTGACATTCATCACGATACCGCAGACACGGTTGGCCACCTTGTTTTCATAAAAGGTTTCTTCGAGATAGGAATCCAGCGTGCTCTGAATTTTATAGTCCAGCGTCGACACAATATTATATCCGCTTTCAGCGTCTATGTAGCTTTCGTATTTTGTCGGCATACTGCCGCCGCGGGCGTTTACCGCTGTAATGATTTTGCCGGAAACTCCCTGCAGATAGGTATCGTATTCCAGTTCGATTCCGTAAGCGCCTTTCCCCTCTGCCCCTACAAAGCCGATCACTTGAGAGGCGAGCGCGCCAAAGGGATAATACCGCTTGGAGGTTTCCGCCAGGTGGATGCATGTGAGCTTGTGTTCGTTGATAAAGGCGCGTACCTCGTCGGCTTTTTCCTCTTCCACATTGTTTTTTATCGTTTCATCCATGCGGTAATAACGACCGGCCTTTTCGTAGATGGTGTCGTAATCGACGTCGAGAATTTCCGAAAGACCTTGAGAAACGAGAACTTTTTCCTCTTCGCTCTGTATATCGCAGGGAGATATAAAGACGCGTTCTACCTGAACATTGATTGCAATTGGCGTCATATTGCAGTCGTAAATAATACCGCGCGGAGCCGTTATCGTTGTTTCTGAGGTGATATTGTCAATGACGAGTTTGTGGTAATCGTCATAAGATAGCACCTGCAGATAAAACAGGCGGATTATCAATAGAATCCACAAAAGCAGAGCACCGCCGAGAACAAGGAGTCCGCGGCGCAAAACGGTTTTGTTTGGCTTTATAAACATAAGACACCAAAGCGCATTCCGGAAGGAAAACGCGGTCCTTTCTTAAAATATCAAAAAACGGAACCTCCACAGGGGAACTAAGCTTACCTTCTGCCAACTGCAGAAGAAGCTGGAAAGACTGTTATAACATATATATCTATCTTACCATGAAAATATGAATTTTGCAAACAAATAATCTGAACAGGCATGTTTTTTTAGGGCAGAACGGCAGGTTATGCATCGTTTCCTTTTCGAAATGACAGTTCATGGATAATCACAGTGAAGATCCTGCGGAACCATAGTATGGTTGCTCGTTCGACAAAACCGCCGAGCTTTTACCGGTTACCGTTATGATCAATTGTAAAAAAAGTGTATAAACCTGCCTTCTGCGATATGCTGAACCAATGAGAGCGATATCGGAATTCACGGTTGTCACCGGATAAAAAAGCGTTTGCATGCGGGGACGGCGAATACGGATTTCAACACCGAAACGCAAATAAGAAGATGGAACGCCCTGCAAATGTTTCATTTCGCAGGGCGTTCAAAAAAATGAAACCGCGCACTTTATTGGGTTGACTTAGGAATTTACCAAGACATGAAAATTTGAGCCGACCTTCTTCAAACGGAACAACAGAAGGAAAACCATATAAGCGTAGAAATGCTCCATCATGGTCGTTTTCTTAATTTTAGTACAACTATATAATTATTCGGTACATTATATGTGAACTGCCACTTGCCTAAAGCATAGACCTCGCATCCTGCCGCCGCTGTCTGGCAAAGACACTCTGTTTAAATTTTTTTTGCAGCATTTACGACTGATGTATTAAATCTTGATGATGTTTTTTCATAACAAGGATCACTGCCACAACGCAAGCCAAAATACCAATCACTACAACTCCAATGATGATCGGAGAAATTACGCTGCTTGTTTGGGCATCATCGCTTTCTATCTGTTCTTCAGCCGCTGTAGGAAGTTCCGAATGGATTGCTGCATCCTGTTCTTGGCCGCAGGTCGCCGTAACGCTGTACTCCGGCGAAACATTATCGGCAATTTCAACATAGGAAATCGGCTGAACGATGTAGCTATGAGTGCTTCCCGGCTCCAAATTTTCCATAGCTATGGTTGTATCTGCCGTTCTATTTAGCATACTCAGCAGTTCTGTTTCCTCGGAGTATTCAAAGATTTGATATTCCACTGCTCCATCGACTGGTTCCCAGGACAGGGTAATGCTGTCATTCGAAGTGGAGGTTGCCGATACCGTAGGTGCGTCAAGGGTCGTAAGTTCTACCATTTGTCCCGGTTCTTCTCCGTTCAGCACTTGAATCACCCGGAAGCCCACATCCTCATACCCATCGGAGGCATCCCGGCCTTCCTCTCGGTATTCCGTGCGGCAATCTGTCCTGTCAGACTCCCAGGAACCGCCCTTGACCCCCAGGATCGTAGCATCATTCGATTCAGAACGCACTGTGGAAGTCCATTCCCACACATTACCCCAGAAATCAATCGCTCCGTGAGCGCCCCTCGTCACATCCGCATATTCCTCAACCGGTGTCCTACCATCGTTGACACCGCAGTTGAAATCCGCGTCTTTGGGCATATGGCCTGCCGCCAGTTCCCACTCGCTTTCGTTGGGCAGGCGGTAGGTATTCACACCGTCCTGTTCTGTCAGCCAGTTGCAGTATACCTGCGCATCCTCATAGGAAACAAAATTAACCGGATAGCTGTCTTCTCCAGATGGGTAAGTTCCATCAGTCCAGTTTGATGGAGCAGGATAGCCCGTTGCGTTCAAAAATTCCGCGTACTCAGCGTTGGTAACAGGGGTGCGCTTTACGTAAATGCTCTCACCCGCACCCATGACGGGAATATACTCGTACCGGGGAGCAGCCGCAACCCTCCACTCCAATAGGCGCGGGTCGGTAAATCGGAGCATACTGCTGTTGATTCGATCCCAGTAGGTGATGTAAATATCTTGAACCAAATCCTCCATTTCCGCAACGATTTCCTCACCGCCCGGTTTTCCCGCAGTTTCTGTTTTCAGTTCGTTTAGTTTTGTTTCCTTTCTTTCCACGACAGCATTATAGTCCTCGATCACTTTCTCCCGAAGATTAAAATAGTTTTCATCGGTGGGATTTTTTTGATAAAAGGAAATTAACTGTTTTGTTTCTTCGTCCAGTTCCGACTGCTCCTTTTCAATAAAGTCGCTGTTTTGATACATATTCATATCGTCATCATCCGCGGAATTGGCTGCCATAGCGGTAGTGGATAACGGTATCAAAACCATCAGCGCTGCCAAAAGGACGCCGAAAAATTTCTGTGTAAATTTCATATTGTTTCTCCTTGAAATTGATTTTGTTATAAGAAACGGCAGCGCACTTTGCCATTCTTATCTGGTTGAGTTATTCAGTTTTTCCAATCAACCAGTCTATAAGCTGGGTATTTTCATCGAGATAGGTCAGTGAGGGCACAGAAACATGGTCCGCACCATCAAATATGGTAATATCCGCTGTCGCTCCTGCTTTTTTTAATTCCGCAACCATCTGCTCCGATGAATTTGGCGCAATAACCGTGTCTGCGGAGCCGACAAAGGCCCATACGGAAATCTCCTGAAACACCGAAACTTGATCCAATACTCCTCTTGCGCTCCCGGAAAGAGGCGCGATCCTGGCAAAAAGATCAGGATATTTTACTGCAAACTCCCAGGTTGCCGTGCCGCCCATGCTAAAGCCAGCCAATGAAATATTATTTTCATCAATGGAAAAGTCGGCAATCGTTTTTTGAATCAAGCTATACAGGGAATCGTTGATGCCGCTCCATCCGCGCTGAGAGGATGGCAACTGAGGAATTAGGACATAAGCCCCAACATCCCCAAATTTCCCAGCCTGCAAATACTTCGGAAAATCTTCATCTGATACAACCAGCTCCAGATCTTCTCCCCTTCCGCTGGCGCCATGCAGGTAAACGATCAATGGCATATTTTCGGCAGGACTTTCCGGCGTATACAGCCAATACCCAAAAGCCTCCAATTCATCGGTTGCCATAATGCACGCCTGGAACGCAGTGGATGCATTTACTTCTAAAGAAGATTCTTCTGATTGGGCAGATGAATTTTCTTGTTCCGTCAAATACGAAACAACACTTTGTCCCGATATGACCTCACTGCTTTCCACGCCGGTATCAACTGTACTGCAAGAGCTCATAGCTGTCAGCAGAACCGCTGTCAATAACAATCCAATACTTGTATGAATCCTTCTTTTCGTTGTCATAAATGCACCTCAATTTTTGTTGTTTTGCTACTTTAAAATTGCTGAAATTTGAATTATACCTTCTTTAGGTAGAGTTACCGTTAGCTTTCCCTTGTGCGCCTGTGCAACCACCTGGGCAAGAGAAAGGCCGATGCCAAATCCCTTTATTTTGTCGGAAGTGTCTATACGGTAAAAACGTTCCGTAAAATTTTCCAGCTGTTTTGGATCGATTTTCGATACCGTATTTTCTACGGTAAACCGGACACCCTGCCTCTCGGCGGAAAGTTTTACAACAATATTTCCGCCCTCAGTACTGTACTTGAAAGCATTGTCAAGCAAAGCCGTCATCAGTTCCCGGATTGCTTTTTCATCCCCACAATAGGACAGGCCTGCTTGAATCTCCAATGTGTAGCTCTTTTCACAATTTTGGGCGACGGAACGATAGGAATCTGCTATATCCTCCGCCACATCGGAGATGGGGAAATCAATTTTGACGAAATGGCTATCCTGTTCCTCTGTCCGTGCCAGATACACCAGCCGGTGTGTCATTTCGGTCATACTGGTTGTTTGCTTGATGATGTCCGACAGCCATTCATTTTCGCCGATCTCGGATTCCAGAAGCTGGGCATCAGCCTGGATTACGGTAAGAGGTGTTTTCATCTCGTGGCTGGCAGAGGTGATAAATTCCTTTTGCTTCTGATGGTTTTTTACAACGGGTGCAACTACCGCCGCTGACACGATGATGAGAACCACAGCCATCACAGCAATCCCCGCAATAGAAATAAGAATTAACGTTCCTGTATTGGTCTGGAAAGCCTCTATCGCCTCATAGCGGGAAAGAAATGTAATGCGGATACTGTTGTTCTCACGGCGGACAAGATAACGGTAATGCTGCACATACCCGCTGTCTGATTTATGATCAATGACCTCTTTTGCATATTCCATCGCGGCAGTATGTGTAACCAGTGAGGTGTGTGTAAGGTCTGTGTCGAAGGTTTTGCTCTTAAGGTTGTACATTACACGGAAATATTTAGCATCGTCGACTTCCGGTAAATCGGGAGAGGTATCAACCAGCAGGATAATCCGGTCGGCATTGACGGTCATCTGCTGGTAGCTCCTGCCGATGCTGAAACCAACAATGAACGCCTGCAAAATCACCAACGCGGCAACCGACAGAAGCACAAACTGAATTTGTAAGCGGCGCTTCATATTGATTCTCATCGGCGCACCTCCAGGATATATCCCGCGCCGCGCATCGTGCGTATTTGTAAATTAGCACCGATGGCCTCCAGCTTCCTGCGCAGATAAGAGATATAGGTCCACACCGTATTTTCTTCTGCACGGCTGTCGGGGTCCCAGATGTTTTCGAGAAATTTGGATGAAGAAATCACAGTTTCCGGGCTCCGCATAAAAAACAGCATGGTCTGGTATTCTTTGTTTGCCAGCTTGTAGATGCCGCCGGGAGCGGAGAGTTCAAAAGACTGCGTGTTCAGCGAGGTATTTCCGTATATCAGAATATTGCTCTGCTGAACATCGTTTTTTCTCGTCAGCACACGCAGCCTTGCTAATAGCTCCCTCATATCGAAGGGCTTGGTTAGATAGATGAAGGCAAGGTCGGGACGATCCTTGTAAAGAACCATGAGCCGCCTGTGTCGTGATTATCTGAAGGTCGGTATGTACCATGGAAATGGTATTTCCCCATGCCGACATCCGCTTTATCGCAAACAACAACGGCGTGGACAGTGCAAATCAGACTGAGAACGACATGTCCCATTCGTCAATATTTCCAATGAGTTCTATTCCAAGGATACAAGTCTTAAGATATGATCCGTTTTCAAAGCGAAAGGTCAGTCCGGCAAGCTGCTCTGCATCAATCCGCCATATGAGTATGTCAAAGACCCGGAGGACAAGGCTCACTGGATCGTAGATGAGGAAGCCGCCAAGATGATAGTCCGGGTGATATTCCTGCTGTGCGTACAGGGCTACGGGGTGTCGCAGATCGCAAAGAAATGACCAAACGGCATATCATGAACCCGACAGGACAGCACACGCCAAGGCGAACGGGATAGGGATTCCCGACAACCGTGACGGCGGCGATGATTACAGATGGCGCGAAAGTACAATTTTCCATATACTCTCTCGCCCGGAATACCTCGGCCATACGGTCAACTTCAAGACCTACCGCAAAAAAGGCAAGAAAATATGCCCGTCCCATCAGATACGCAACAGCGTCATGGCAGAATTCCTGCTTTACGGTTTCGGGAGATTACAGCTTACACCAAAGCAAACGCAGAAATATTCGTGGAGATG
Organism: Clostridiales bacterium; assembly: GCA_019415985.1. Lineage (GTDB taxonomy): Bacteria > Bacillota > Clostridia > Oscillospirales > CAG-272 > CAKTAA01. Next base: position 16,365 of record DXYE01000032.1, on the reverse strand, counting down.
GTTACGAAAAAGTCCAGAGCCGAATCCGATAAGAGCCTAAAAGACGCAAAGCGTGAACTGGAACAGGCACAGGTCCGTATCCGCAAGTTGGACGGGATCATCCAGCGGCTCCATGAGGACAACATCGAGGGCAAGATTTCCGATGAGCGTTTCGTAAAGATGTCTGAAAGCTATGAGGCGGAACAGAAAACGCTGGAAAGCCGGGTGGCAGAATTGCGGGGACAGATAGCCGCCCAGCAGGTAAAGCACTGTGAATGTCGACCGTTTCCTTGCATTGGTACGCAGGTACACGGATATCCGGGAACTGACGCCGGAAATCATCCGGGAATTTGTTGAGCGTATCGAGGTCTACCAGGCGGAGCGTATATGCGGGAAAAAGGTTCAGCGCATGAGGATCGTGTGGACCTGTATCGGGTAATTTATGCCGCCGCAGCTACCCAAAGACGAAAAAACGGCATAGCCGCATTTCACGACTATGCCGATATTTCCGGGATCACGAAATCCCTAAGTTGCACCGCTTTTATGTAATGCCTGTTTTTTCATGTGCAGGATGAAAGCCTGACTCTAACTCTGCGATCGTAATTTTTATTGGAAAAATTCAGAAAACAAATCGGCGATAATACTCATCAGGGTTGTATAAGATGAGCCGGATATTTCAGGCTCGTCGGTTACGACCTCCGTTTTGTCCTCGTTTTCAATCGTAATGTACTTTTTAGTCAGATGATCGTTTTTGATCATACCGTAGTCGTCTTTTGCAATACGCTCGATCTCCATAAGGTCTACACGCTTCACCAATTCATTGTTCAGATCGGTCTCCGTCTGCTTCAGCGCTGCAAGCTGATTGTTCAGCGTGGATACCTCGGAGGTATATTCGTTGAGCTTTACATAGTTATATACAATGAACATAACGAGAATTGTGCAGATGAGGGAACCAAAAACGATCGCGGTCGGAAAGGGCCGGGTAGAAGGATTTTTGTAGGTTTTGATGGTTGGCTTTGGTACACGGACTGCCCGACGGCGCGGCAGAGGCGTACCATACATATAAATGGGGAATCCCTCGCGGTCATAGCCCATAAGCAGCTTTTTTGAGCCGGGGACCGGCGTCTTATGAAGCTGCATATTTCTGTAACGGGCGTGGGTATTGTTATTCGAATGCGGCTCCACTGCCATGCTTTTAACCATATGATTGTAATTGTGTGCGGCAGAGGCGGCAGTTGTATTTCGTTCTTGTATATTTGGTATGCCGGCTGTCCTACGGGGCGCTGATTCCGTATGCCGTTGTTTCGCAGACCCTTTCTGTTTTGTATTACGCGCCTCAGCCTTTTCCAGTGTCCGGAAAAGTGCGTACATGCTTTCGCTGCTTGGCTGCTCTTTCGGCTTTGATTTCTGACTCATATCACATGCCGCTTTCCGGCGGCCTCCTTTTCTGTTTGATTGAAAAACATCGTTTACAATTTTTCTACAATACGTAGCTTTGCGCTTCTGGCGCGCGGATTCTGCTCTAACTCTTCTGCGGAAGCTGTAATTGGCTTTTTATTCACCGGTATGATTTTCGGCTGTTTGCCGCATACACATATGGGAAATTCCGGAGGACAGGTGCACCCCTTTGCCGCAGCGGCAAACGTCTGCTTCACAATGCGGTCCTCCAGCGAATGAAACGAAATGACAGCAAGTCTCCCGCCGGGACGTAGGGCTTGGATCAAGGCTGTCAGAGCGGGCAAAATGACCTTCAGCTCTTTATTGACCTCGATGCGAACGGCCTGGAAGGTTCGCTTTGCCGGATGAGGTCCGTCAGCGCGATTGGACGGAGGAATTGACGCTCGAACGATGTCGGCAAGCTCGAAGGTTGTCCGGATGGCGGCTCTTTCGCGAGCCCGCACAATATGCGATGCAATGCTTGCGGCGTACCGTTCCTCCCCATAATCCTTGATGATACGAACAAGCTCCTCACGCGGATATTCATTGACAACATCGAAAGCTGTAAGAGCTGAGTCTGTGTTCATTCGCATATCGAGCGGCGCGTCATGCTGGTAGGAAAAGCCGCGATCAGGTGTATCCAACTGATGTGATGAAACACCCAAATCAATAAGCGCTCCGTCAATGCAGGATATCTTATTTTCCTCGAGAATGGATGCGATATTCTGAAAATTGTCGTGGACCAGGGTTACCCTGTCGCGGTATAAGCGGAGTTTATCAGAAGCCGCTCTCAGCGCAGCCGTATCCTGATCTATACCGATGAGTAGCCCCTCCGTGCAAAGCCTTCTGGCTATCTCAAAAGAATGCCCGCCGCCTCCCAAGGTGCAATCGACGTAAATTCCATGAGGTCGTATTTGCAGAGCCTCGATGCATTCATCGAGCAGAACGGGGCGGTGGGCAAAGCATACATTTGATTGTTTTGTTTCCATTAAAAATCCAATTCCTGCATAATGCTGCGGATCTCGTCAGGCGTCTCCGTACAGCGTTCCTCGGCCAGCGCTTTTTCGTCCCATATTTCGACGTAATCGCCCATGCCGATGATACAGACATTTTTTTGTAAGTTGGCATATTCCCGAAGATTCTGCGTAAGCAAGATACGCCCTTGTGCATCCGGCGCCGCTTCAGAGGCGGAGGGAAACAGGAAGCGAGCAATTTTTTTTGCTTTGATTTCCGGAAGTGCTTTGATTTTTTCGGTCATGCGGTACCAGCGTTCAGGAGGGTAGACAGCCAGACAGGCATCGACGCTGCGCGCAACAACAAAATTATCGCTTAGCTGCTCGCGAAATTTTGCGGGCATGAAAACCCTGCCTTTTGCGTCGACAGTGTGGCTGTATTCGCCTAAAAACATGCCTGTCAGCTCCTTTCCCCCGAAAATAAAGAAAAAATGAAGAGTAAACGTAAATATTACCAGAAATGGTAAAAATTTCCCCATATGTCACCACAACTCTACACGTTTCACCACTTCTATAAATATTATAAGGGATTTCGAGGGAAAAATCAAGGGCTTTTCCAAAAAAAATCAAAGACGTATGTTTACATTTGCACAGCTTGTTCATGAAAGGACAGAAATCGATTAAACACAACAAAAAAGAGACCGTTTACAAAACGGTCTCCGGGCAGTCCATTCCAATTTGCCTGAATTTCTGATATCGTTTTTCGAGCAGTTCTGACACCGGCAGCTTCATCAGTTCTGAGAGGCGGGCATACAGAATTTCCCGCATTTTGCCGCACATTGCCGGAAAGTCCTCAAAGTTTTCTGTTATAATTTGATCTGCAACGCCGAACTCGATCATATCCCCGGCTGTCAGCCGAAGACAATCGGCAGCGTCCTCAACCCGCTTGGCATCTTTCCACAGTATACTGGCACAGCCCTCCGGGGAAATGACGGAATAAACAGCATTTTCCAACATGAGAAGGACATCTGCGACAGCAAGCGCGAGGGCGCCCCCGCTACCGCCCTCTCCAACCATAACGGTTAGGACCGGCGTTTTAAGCGTCATCATTTCCATGAGATTTTCTGCTATAGCATGCCCCTGACCGCGCTCCTCGGCATCTACTCCGCAAAATGCACCGGCAGTATCAACAAAACAGATCACCGGCCGATGGAACTTTTCCGCCTGTTTCATCAGTCGCAGCGCTTTTCTGTATCCCTCGGGCTTCGGCAGACCGAAATTATGAGCAATACGGTCTCGAACATCTGTCGAACCCTTTTCCACAGCGATCACCGTAACCGGAAAAGATTCGTTTAAAAAGGCGAGACCGCAGATGACGGCAGGATCGTCGGCAAAACGCCTGTCGCCGTGCAGCTTGATCATATCCGGAAACAGTTCATTTACATAGGCAATGCTCGTTGGCCGGCTGTTTTTTCGAGCTGCCTGAAGTTTTTCATAGGCTCGCATGAAGTGTATCCTGTCCTTTCTGTGAAACAATTGAAATTCCGGCTATCCTAAAACCGTCGGATGGCAGGACTGACTGTGCAGTCTAAGCAGATAGGATATGGTACGTTTCAGGTTCTTTCTTTCAACAATACAGTCGAGAAATCCATGCTGCAGTAAGAACTCTGCCTTTTGAAAATCAGCCGGAAGACCCTTTCCGGTCGTCTGCTCGATGACACGCTTGCCGGCAAAACCGATCAGTGCGTTTGGCTCTGCGATCAGAATGTCACCCTCCATAGCAAAACTGGCAGTGACACCACCCGTTGTTGGATCCGTCAGCAGAACAATGTATAGATTTCCAGCGTCGCTGTGGCGTTTGACGGCGCCGCTGACCTTCGCCATTTGCATAAGCGACAGGATGCCTTCCTGCATGCGCGCACCGCCGGATGCAGTGCATCCGACAACCGGGAGACTGTTTTCAGTTGCATACTCGAACAAACGCGTGATTTTTTCTCCGACGGCGGTCCCCATGCTGCCCATCATAAATTTTGGCTCCATTGCAAAGACTGCAAAAGGCTCTCCCTCCGCTGCGGCAGTACCGCAGACAACGCCCTCCTTTTCCCGGCTCAGCTTCTTGGCATTCGCCAGTTTATCGTCATATCCCGGAAAATCGATACGATTCCAGCTCGTAAGCTGTGCGTCTCGTTCGAGAAAGGATCCGGAGTCGGATAAAAGCGCGATGCGTTTTCGTGCGCTGACACGAAAGTGATAACCGCACTCTGGACAGACCATGAGATGCTCAGCCAACGTCGCACGGGGGAGATAGGAACCACAGGCGCCGCACTGCTGAACTGCCGCGGTATTTTTATCCGGAGAAGCACCGCCGGCCTCCAGCGTGTTTTCCGACTTTCTGAAAAATTTTGAAAGATCCATTGAAAGCATCCATCCCTTTCCGGAATTAATTATAT
>DXYE01000032.1:0-11536 GCA_019415985.1 Clostridiales bacterium | reverse complement strand
ATTATATAGAGATACAGCCTTTATCCTTATCCGCGGCGCTGCAAAAAATTCGTATCATAGAGTCCGCGTTGAAAATCCGTATTCCTGATAATTTTGAGTTGATCCTCTATGTTGGTATCGATTCCCTGAATCACCAACTCGCAGAGTGCCACCTCCATTTTGCGTATAGCAGCTTCACGGGAATTTGCGCTGACAATCAGCTTGCCGATCATAGAATCATAAAACGGCACGACCTTTGTACCGGCTACCAATGCAGTATCAAAACGAACGCCCATGCCGCCGGGAATATGGAGAAAGGAAATCATACCACTGCTTTTGGCGTTTATGCGGCATTCAATGGCATGACCGCGGAGAGCGATATCACGCTGTGTAAAATCCAGAAGCTTTTGACTGGCAATTCGAATTTGCCATTTGACCAAATCTATGCCGCTCCTCTGTTCTGTGACCGGATGTTCGACCTGCAGACGCGTATTCATCTCGATAAAATAGAACTTTTCGTCTTTGTCCAGCAAAAATTCCACCGTACCGGCATTCGTATACCCGGCTGCGCGGGCCGCGCGGACAGCGGCGGATGCCATGGCCTTCTGCGTGCGCTCGGAAAGCACGGGGCATGGCGTTTCTTCGATTACCTTTTGTTTGTTTCGCTGCAGGGAACAGTCGCGCTCGCCAAGCGAGACAATGTTTCCGGCGCTGTCGCCAAGCACCTGAATTTCAATATGCCGGATACCGGTTAAATATTTTTCGAGATAGACCTCGCCATTTCCGAAAGACAAAAGCGCTTCCTCTGAGGCCGCATAGAAAGCGGCCTCCAGCTGCCCCTCCTCCTCAATAAGCCGGATTCCCTTGCCGCCGCCGCCTGCGCTTGCCTTGATCAGAAGGGGATAGCCGATTTTTTTAGCTTCACGCAGAGCGTCTGCCGGTGACGAAAGACAGTCGGAACCCGGAACCGTAGGTACGCCGATTTTTTTCATAAGCTGACGCGCGTTGTTTTTGTCACCCATTGCAGAAATGACCTTGCTGTCCGGACCGATAAAGACCAGACCATGTGCTTTGCAGAGCGCAGCAAAGTCGGCGTTTTCTGACAGAAAACCATAGCCGGGATGGATGGCTTGGGCGCGCGTCGTCAGCGCTGCGCTGATGATGTTTCTTTTCTGCAGATAGCTGTCTTTTGCAGCTGCGCGGCCGATACAGACGCTTTCGTCTGCAAGTGCAGTATGAAGCGCTTCTCCGTCCGCCTCTGAATAGACTGCTACAGTAGCGATTCCCATTTCCTTACATGCACGGATAATACGGACGGCAATCTCCCCGCGGTTAGCGATCAGAATTTTGGAAAACACAGCGTCAGCCCCCCATCAGTGCAAATGAAAACTCAGCCGATACACAAAGCTTTCCCTGAACAAATCCCTTACCCTCTCCAAAGCGGAAGGGACCTTTTTCTCGCGTGATCTTGCATTCGGTTTCAAAGAGATCGCCAGGGCGGACGCTTTGCCTGAATTTCACCTTATCCAAGCTGGTAAAAAGAGGCGCGGAAAAGGAGCCTGCTTTCTCTGCAAGGAAAATACAGGCGGACTGCGCTAAAATTTCACACAAAATGACGCCTGGGACAACCGGATTACCGGGGAAATGTCCCTGAACGAACCATTCATCGCCGGTGATCTTCTTTTTGCCGAAAGCAATGCCGTCCCTCAGTTCAACCTCATCGATCAAGAGCATAGGTTCTCTGTGCGGCAGAATTTTTTTGATTTCCTCAAGATTCATAAGCAAACTCCTGTTCTGGATTATGTGTATGGCCGCAAATGCTGTTAAGCTTCCGGAAAATCACGGATCATAAACAATGGCTGATTGCATTCGACCACATCTTCGTTCTGAACGCAAATTTCTGTAATGACACCGGATTTTTCCGCCTTTATTTCGTTTAAAAGCTTCATAGATTCAATGATGCAGACAACATCTCCCACAGCAACGGAATCTCCGACGGAAACATAATTTTCTTGTCCCGGCCCGGGCGCAAGATACACGGTTCCGACAATCGGGGAACAGATCGCGTTAGTAACCTTCGCTGCCGCCGCGGGTGCCTCTGTCCCGCTCTCTTCATTTTCGGTACAGGGAGCGGCGGAAGACTGCAATTGTTTATGCCGCTGAGGTGCGATTTCCAGTTTGATCTGAAAGTCCCCCTCCGTATATTCCAGCCGTGTCAGTCCCGTTTTTTTCATCATAGCTGCCAAATAGGACAGCTCATCTGCCTTTTGTTTTAAATCCATATGCTGTATACCGCCGCGTTCGGAAAACCGAAGCGCGCCTTTCCTTCTGATCAAAAATGCATATGCGAAATTCCGCTGAAATATGCCGTTTATACTGTTCCGTCTGTATAGTTTACGGTTGCCAAACATGGCGGCATTCAGCGGAGTTACAGTGAAATGCTTTCTGAATTACGACATCTGGTTCAAACTTTGTTATCTGATCAGCAAAGCCTGTCTTTTATCGAGATGTATTGCCTTAGAGAGATGAAATGACTGTTGGGTATAATGTCATATCTCTATCTTCTTCAGTGCAATACAGCTATTGTGACCGCCAAAACCAAGTGAATTTGAAAGCGCAAGATGGATATCAGCCGAAACAGCTTTTTGCGGTGTGTAATCCAGATCGCACTCCGGATCCGGTTCAAGAAGATTTATGGTGGGCGCAATGACACCGCTCTCAAGAGTAAAAATGCAGGCAATCGCTTCGGCTGCTCCTGCGGCACCAAGCATATGTCCGGTCATGGATTTTGTCGAGCTGATTTTGATTTTATGTGAAAGCGTATCCCCCAATGCCTTTTTGATGGCCAGCGTTTCTGTTTTGTCATTGAGCGGTGTACCGGTACCGTGCGCGTTGATATAAATTCTGGTTTCCCTTTCCAATCCTGCTTCCTTTACCGCGTCAGAGATCGCGCGCGCGCTGCTTTCCGCCTCCGGATCCGGGGCGGTGACGTGATGCGCGTCACAGGTGGAGCCGTATCCGCAGATTTCCGCGTAAATATGCGCATTACGATTGACGGCGTGCTCGTATTCTTCCAATATAAGCGCCGCAGCGCCTTCACCCAATACAAAGCCCGCGCGCCGACGGTCAAAGGGAAGGGAAGCTGCATTCGGATTATCTGATGAGGTCAGCGCCATGCAGTTGCCGAAGCCGGCAACGGAAAGCGGTGTAATCGCTGCTTCGCTGCCGCCGCAGATGATGGCATCCGCATATCCGAAACGTATAGCGCGAAAAGCCTCACCGATTGCCGTGGTACCTGTAGCACATGCTGTCGTGACAGACAGGCAGGGACCATTGGCGCCGTACCGTATCGCAATATTGCCGGCGGCGATATTAGAAATCATCTTTGATATAAACTGCGGGGAAACCTTGCGTATTCCGTATTCCAGCAGAAGTCGGTGATCTTCGCAAAAAGTTTCAAAACCGCCGATGCCCGAGCCAAAATATACCCCCAGGCGAAAACGGTCAACCGTACCGGATATGCCACTTAATTCCATCGCCTCGTCTGCCGCATACAGCGCATATTGAACAAACCGGTCTGTCTTTCTGACCGTTGTTTTGTCCAGACGATTCAGAGGATCAAAATTTTTCACCTCTGCAGCCAGTTTATATTTCCAGTCAGCGGTATCGAAACGCGTAATGGACGCGATACCGCTGACACCGTTTTGCAGATTGCTGCGGAATGTGCCGACATCATTTCCAATCGGCGTGACCGCACCGATACCGGTAACAACCACTCGTTTCATAAAAAATGACCATCCTTTCGCACAGGCCGGAGCGTACTACAATTTTCAGCGGTACTGAACGCTTGCGGTAAAGCTTTGAACTATCCGGCTCTATTTCTCTTGACTACATGTTTCTGTAAGTATCCGCTCTTTATTAAATGGCCTCCGGCGCCATAATATTTATCTGATAATTCCCTTGGACGATCCCTTACATTGCCAAACCGCCGTCAATGCGTATCACCTCTCCCGTTATATAGGAGGCCTCAGAGCTTGCGAGAAAAGCGATCAGGGCTGCCACCTCGTCCGGCTTGCCGGATCGCTTCAGTGGAATGCCCGTAAGCAGCGGGTGATCGGATGGGATATTCGCTGTCATATCCGTGTCGATAAAACCGGGTGCAACAGCGTTGCAGGTGATACCACGTCCGGCAAGCTCCCTTGCAACGGATTTGGTCATACCTATAATACCGGCTTTTGCCGCTGCATAGTTAACCTGACCTGCATTGCCCATAAGTCCCGCCACGGAGCTGACATTGATGATCGTTCCGGACTTTTGACGTACCATACAGGCGGAGACGTATTTCATCATCAGAAAGACGCCTCTTAGATTCGTATTGATAACGCAGTCGAAATCCTGAGGCTTCATCATCATCATTAGTTTATCTCTGGTAATGCCAGCGTTGTTGACAAGGATATCGATACGGCCGAAACGCTCTGAAATTGCAGAAACCGTCTGTTTGACCGAATCATCGTTTTCTACTTCACATTGAAAAATTTCTGCGTTTCGTCCGAGCGCTTGGATCTCCACGCAGACCTCCTGCGCTTTTTCCCGGTTGTTTGCGTACAAAACGGCGACATCCGCCCCCTCTCGGGCCAGACGGATGGCTGTTGCGCGGCCGATGCCACGAGATGCGCCCGTGACGACGGCTGTTTTCTCTGATAATTTCATGCAAAGGCTGCCTTTCTTTTAAATTTGTCTGGTATTCAACCGCACATTTCTTTGCTCATTTCACATAAGTGATAAAGGCCTCTGGGATAAGCGGGGTAATCTACTCAGCTCGAAACGCCAAGTTCCCTGCATACTTTATCGAGGCTTTCGCTGTCGAAGACGGTGTAGGCAAGAGCATCGGGGAGAATCTTCTGGACAAGCTTGCACAGAACGTTTCCCACGCCGGTTTCGATGAAAATGCGGATTCCGTTTTGTGCCATGCGGCGAATGGTTTCCTCCCATCGAACGGGACTATTGATTTGGCGGGACATGAGGACTTTGGGGTCGCCAACATATGGATGAGCGTTTGCGTTTGCATATACGGGAATATCCGGCAGACGAATTTCACAGTCCTCCAGTACCTGCGCAAAAGCATGCGATGCGCTGTCCATGAGCGGCGAATGGAAAGGCCCGCCTACCGCGAGCGGCAGAAGACGGCCGCCGGCTTCTCTGACATCTGCATCAAATGCCTTCAGTTCATCAGCGTATCCCGAAACAACCAATTGTCCCGGTGCATTGTAATTGACGGGATATATGTGCGGATACGCTTTGCAGAGAGATTCGACGGTCTCGTTATCTAACTTGATGACTGCGGCCATGGACGCACTGTAGCGGTCCGCTGACTCACGCATCAGTCGGCCGCGCTCACAGGCCAGGCGAAACCCTTCAGCAAGGGAAAACGCGCCGCAGAAAGCCAGAGCAGGAATTTCACCGAGTGAAAATCCCGCGGCAGCAGCGGGTAAAATACCCCTTTCCCTCAGCGCGAGAGCAGCTGCCAAATCTGTAAGATACAGACACGGCTGTGTGATATCAGTTTGTCTAAGCAGCTCCGCGGGACCCTCGAAGCATTGCCGAAGGGTACCGGGTCTTATGGTTTCAGCCGCGTCAAACATGTCCTTTACAGCAGATGAGGTGTTGTACAGCGATTGTCCCATACCGGGCTTTTGGGCGCCCTGACCGGAAAAGATGAAAGCTACCGAATCCATTTGCAGGCACCTCCAAGCAACGTTTCTGTCTCCTCGAATATTTCACGTATGATTTCCGCCGCAGGCTGTTCTTTTTTGACAAGCCCCGCGATTTGACCGGCCAAAAAGCATCCGTTTTTACCGTCGCCTTCAACAGCTGCGAGACGCAACGCGCCGACGCCGAGCGCCTCCACGGATTCGCTGGTCGCATCCGGTGCGTATTCGGCCTTCAGATAATCTCTTGCAAAGGAATTTTTAATACAGCGGCAGGGATGCCCGAAGCGTTTACCGGTCATTGTTGTGGATGTATCGGTTGCCTGAAGAATTTTTTCTTTGTACACGGGATGAACACCGCATTCTTCGGCAACCAAAAAGCGTGTTCCGAGCTGAACGCCGCTTGCCCCCAGCATGAAAGATGCGGCCACACCGCGGCCATCCGCGATGCCGCCCGCTGCCAAAACAGGGATAGAAACAGCATCACAAACCTGAGGCACGAGCGTCATCGTAGTTAACTCACCGATATGCCCGCCGGATTCTTCTCCCTCTGCAATGACCGCTGCTGCGCCGTCGCGTTCTGCACGGCGCGCATGAGCGACGGAAGGCACGACCGGTACGACCTTGATGCCGGCGTCAAGCCACAGACGCATGTGCTTAGGAGAGATGGAACCGGCCCCCGTAGTAACCACTGCAACGTGTTCCTCCGCGATAATAGCTGCTACTTCGTCGACATGCGGACTAAGAAGCATTACATTGACGCCGAAAGGCTTAGTCGTGAGAGAACGGGCAATGCGAATCTGTTCCCGAAGATAATCGCCGTTTGCATTCATAGCGGAAATAATGCCGAGGCCGCCTCCTTCAGAAACGGCAGCTGCAAGCTTACCATCAGAGATCCAAGCCATGCCCCCCTGAAATATCGGATATTGAATTGAGAATGTATCGCAAACTGCAGAATGTATCATAAACAATACTCCATTTCCGAATGAGCTTCGTTTACACGGCTTCACTGCCGGTAACCTGAAAACAGCTGCCGGTGAAAACAGCAATCGTATGCTCACCCTGAGAATATTTACGGTGCCGCAGAATACAGGTCTGCAAGGCGGCTGCGCCATCCCTTTTGCAAAGGCAGACGGAACCGCTTGTCCGCAAACCGGCTCGAAAGCCACTATAGCTTTGCAAATACGGCGTTGTAGAAAAGCCGGAATCAGCTCTGCGTTTTTTCCTCAATAACGGCGACCAAATCGGATACCTGCTTCAGGGAACCGTCCATCTCCAGTTCAATTGCGAATTCGTCCTCGATTTTCATGACGATTTCAGCAATTTCGAGGGAATCGATACCGAGATCCTCGAATTTCGTATCCTCTTTAATTTCGGAAACATCACAATCGATATGATCCGCAATGAGCTGTGTAACCTTTTCAAATACCATGATAGAATTCCTCCTGAATTTTTATTTTTATTAAAACTGTTTAAAACAGTATAGGGGTAACAATAGAAATTTTAAATGTCAAGGGCAGAATGAACACCCGTTATTCCCTAATGATATCACTTTTTTCGCGGCAAAGCGCCGCTTTCTGTTCATGAAATACGGCGGACAAATTCAGAACATACATAAAGCATAGAAACTTGAAAAAGGAAACAGGATGAGAAGCGGCTGAAGCCGCTGTCCCGTATGTTTCGTCTGCGTTATGTAAACTTGAAAGCACGTTGGAAGCCATACTGCGTCTGTCACTGAAATGTTTCTGCATCCGCTCCCCCTAACAGTGGCCTGTATTCGCGGGATGATAACGGAAGTTATCTGCCGCCGGTAAAATTTCTCTTGCCGGCGGTTTCCGCGGTTTACGACAGGTACCGTTTCATCTTCTGTTAAACGATGCCGGGGCCTGTTTCGGCAGCACACGATCGCTTGAAAAGTGAAACGGGTTGGCTATACCGGTCGGCCATTGACCGACCGCCATGCGGTATAAAGCTTTGGCATGCACTCTGTCGTGCCATATAAACCGGCGCATGGCCTTTTTTCAGAGACCAAGGCTCTCCGTAAACACCTGTATTATACCGGATTATCGAGATAATCGGCTGTTTTTTCGATCTGCCCGAACGAGGCCTTGCGGTTTAAATAAATATCTGAGATATTCTCAATGTCGGCAAGACCAGAAACATAAGCTTTTGTAACTTCATTTGTATGCACAAGTATTTCATATGCCGTACGGGAAATATTATCGTAAAATGATTTGCGCGGCAAAAGAGTCGTTTGGTTCACATCTGGAATCGAGTTGTGTAATTCCAGAAAATCCCTTGCAGATTTTATAATAAGAGCTATCGTTTGCTGATAGGCGTCCTCTGTCAGCGGGATTTTTTCGCCGTCAAAAATAATTTCGGTATCTGCGTCGGAAATGACGGCGCCGGTTCTTTCCTGCTGAGCAAATTCAATCTTCACACCATCGTCGGAGCCGCTGGATGCAAATGTCCATGACAGATATTGATCCACTTCTCCGGCTAATTTTCCGAGCGCCTCCTCTTTTGTTTTAGCCCTGGAATAGGCGCCTTAGAAATTATCGGCATATACCATATATCCCGTGTCATGATACTCTATATGGCTCGAATGATCATGATTTTCTCCCATCACGGCGAACGAAACCGGCAATATCAAAGAAAGAATTTACCAACGCAATAGACAGGCAGCGCTAGCCAAACCGCCACCGACAGCGGTCAGCGCAACGATATCTCCGCTTTTCAAAAGACCGCCGCGATTCATTTCGTCCAAGGCTATGGGAATGCTTGCCGAGGACGTATTGCCGTATCTGTCGATATTGATAAAAAACTTTTCCTTGGGAATACCGAGCTTCTGCGCAGCAAGATCCATGATCCTTATGTTTGCCTGATGGGGGACAACATATGCGAGATGCTCCTTTTTTATTCCGGTTTTTGCCAGAAGATCTTCCAGATCCCGGCAGGTGGATTTTACCGCGTACTTAAAAGTTTCCTGACCGTTCATCTGGACATACGGCGGTTCTGTCCGGCCGGTATAGAATGGCGACTTCCCCGCAAACTGAGGAATTTTAATCACCGTATCTCCGCCCTTGACACAGAATGTTGAAGCAAGGTAAGCGTCGCCTTCACCGAGTACGGCGGCTCCGGCCCCGTCGCCGAAGATGACACAGGTGCTTCTATCTTCCCAGTCGACAATCCGGCTCATGCGTTCCGCGCCGACAACTAGTACCTTTTTCACGGTACCGCGCGCGAAAAAGCCGGCGGCCGTCTCAAGAAGAAACAGAAAAGCGGAACAGGCTGCGTTGATATCAAAAGCTGTGCAGGAAACGCCCAGACGGTTTTGCAGCATACAGGCAATGGAGGGCGAAACCGTTTCTCCGCTGACTGTTGCAGCGATGATTAGATCTATTTCAGATGCGCTGCAGCCGCTGTTATCGAGTGCTTTCACAGCGGCTTCATATGCAAGGTCGGTCGCTGTTTCGTCAACACAGACGTGCCGCTCTCTAACACCAACCCGCTGTGTTATCCATTCGTCGGAGGTCTCCACCAGCGTTGCCAGTTCATCGTTTGTGACAATTCTTTCTGGGACATATTTTCCTGTGCCAAGTATTTTAAAGGTAGACATATGTTCGCTCGCTTTCTCAAGGAGATGGAAAGGTGATTGCCTATGACAATAAACAAAATAACATCAGTTAAATATATTAATACCGCAATTTTGGAAAAGGTTACAGCATTTCAAAAATTTTTTTAGCATATAAGTTTGTACAAACTTACCCTGAAACTTCAATGATAAACAATTTCCTTTTTATTTATATTATACACTATATGTATAGCGTAAAATGGCGAAAAAGCGGCAGAAAATACGTTCAAACCGTTATTTGTCAGGTTTTTTGATATATTCGTCAGAGGATCGTTTCATTTAGACGGCGTCATGTCATAAAGACGAAAAAATCCTTTACAGTATATTGTCTGAGATGAGGTAGAAAATAACCGGAATTGACGAAAAATGTCTTTAGGGTATAATGTGCACGGTGCAATTTCTTGGCATCAGCCCAATTCGGAAAAGTAGGAGCTTATTATGGAAGATTGGAAAAAAGATCGGATCTTGTGAACGCGGAGAAAACCCCGCCATGATGGTCAAAATGAAAAGCGGCTTTGCTGTGATGGCCGACAATCAATTTCTGCCCGGCTATTGTGTTTTCTTAAAATATCCGCAGGTGACATCCATTCAGAGTCTGACCTTAAAGGAACGAGCCCAGTATTTTATGGATACGACACTCGTTGGAGAAGCCATAATGAAAGTATGCAGTCCTCGTATTGTGAATTACTCAACATTGATGAACAGAGAAGCCTACCTGCATACACACATTGAGGCGCGTTATGATTGGGAACCGGAGGAATACAAATACAAGCCGAGCTGGATTTATCCCGAAGACGAAAGGTATCATGAAAAATATGCATTCAGCGAGGAACGCCACGGCGAATTGAAGAAACAAATGACCGACTTCTTAATAGAACGTATGAGTCGAGACGATTATCTTGCGCTTTAACTACAAACAAAGCGGCGTAGTATCGTATCATGGATACACTGCTTTGCGCTGTCTGATTCAAAATTTTCAGATTTCTTTTATGTTAAGAATTCAGAAAAACGCACGAAATTTCATGAGGAGGCACTTTGCAATAAAGTCCGCGAACCGACTTGACAAAGAAGATAGAATCCTGTACAATGGGCATATGCAAAGCGAGAGTATGGAAACCATAGGGTTTCCGGGAGGCGGGGATCGACGGTTTGAAGGAATTTGAAAGCATGTATCATGAATATTTTCCTCGTGTTTATAACTTTTTATACCGATTGTGTGCGGATGCATCCGTCTGTGAGGAAATGACGCAGGAGACATTTTATCAGGCATTTTTATCGATGCACAGGTACAACGGAAGCTGTGAGCTTTTTACCTGGCTTGCGGCTATTGCGAAAAATACGTACTTTCATTATCTTAGGAAAAATAAGATTCAATTTGTGAATTTAGAGCTTTTGGTGCTGACAGATGATGAAAATCAGCCGGAAACGGTTGCGGAGAGACGATTTGAAGCGGTAAAGGTACGCCAAGCGGTGGAAAAATTGGCTAAAAAATACCGTGACGTCGTGGTGCTTCATATCTATGCCGGACTGCCGTATGCAGAGGTAGGCAGGCTGCTGGGAATCAGCGAAGGGACAGCAAAAGTGACCTTTCACCGTGCGAAAAAAATGTTGAAAGAGGCGTTGATGAATGAAAATTAGTTGTGACGTAATAAGAGATCTGTTACCGCTGTATTTTGAGGGAGTTGTTTCACGCGATACCGGCGCATTGATTGCCGCGCATATAAAGGAATGCCCGGTATGTAAAAGGTATTTTCGCAGTATGCAGGCAAAGGAGTTAGTCGCCGGAGAATTCGGCAAAGGCGGAGATTATACATTTATAGCAAAACGGCTACGTACGAAAAGGATAACAACGCAAACTGCCGTGGGCCTCATCATTCTGGCGCTTTTGGGCTATGCCGTCTATAAAAATATTGCAGACGAAAGAACCGACGAAAGCAGAAGGTCACAATAAATATAAGGATATCCGAGGCATATTCAGGATAAAGAGGGCGTGAGTTCAGAAGATCTGTACAACGACGAGATTCCGGCAGATGCATATGCAGTGCATTATATATTATAAATTATAGAATAATAGAAATAAAATTAACGGCAGTCACTTTAAAAGTAACTGCCGTTTTTTCTTGCAGCATGAAGCAATGTCGAAGTTTGTTGTACTGCGGCGAATGAAATTGCTTGCTCTGTATATAACTGTCTCTTATACACATCTCCGAGCCCA
>DXYE01000031.1 GCA_019415985.1 Clostridiales bacterium | reverse complement strand
CTATATGGAAGAAACAAAAACATATAGTTGTTATTTTGCTTTTTATTTAAGGATGTCTATATTGTTAAGGAGAATATATGTGTTCAAAAAGGAAAAGTTTCGCTTGAAGTATGGGGGCCTGTCCTTTGTGATACCGAACGGATTCTATGTCGGTGCAAATGATTGCGCAAACGGCTTGACGCTTTTGTCGGCAGACCAAAGCTATGAGATCGATTTCAATTTTTTCCGTATGACCATTCCATACATAGAGAATTGATTGAAAAGCTCGAGTATTTGGACAGACTGTCTCCGGTCAACGAATTTGAAATGAATCAAATCAAAGGCGTATACGCCCTCTATGTTGATCGTGGGGACGAATGTTTTTCCGCCTGTTTTGAAAGCGCGGCCAAAGGCAGCAACATCCATCTCGAAATGGATGTTAGACCCGTCGTGCAGGGAAAATCGATATACGAGGTCCTGGCGCATCCGGTATTCAAAAAGTTCATGAAAAGCATCCGAAAAGAAAGCCAATAAAAGCGATACAGAAAAGGTTTTGGCCACAGAAAAAGGGCACATTTACTCAGCGCCGCTTGTTCGGTATTGGGGCAATGCGTCCTTATGGCTATTTATATATTTATATTTATGCGGATATTGCAATGACGACAAAATTCATTTAAATTCGATAAAATAAAATAAAAATTTACAAAATTGTTCAAAATATGTTGACAAAAATCAAAAAACATGATATAAATAATTTAAATAGTTCAATAAATTGTCTCGGGAGAACGAACGGGACGAAAGCTGGCTAAAGTCCGCTGTGCCTTGAGATGATGAAGGGGCTGTATATCTCGGTTCAGGATATGCTGTAAGGGAGAACATTACGGGGGGATCAATGGGGAAGGACAAAGAGAAGAATAGAAAGAAAACGGGATGGAAAAGAACCCTGCAAAACAACGGCTTTATGCTCGGATTCATCGCAAAGGCCTGCCCAGGTGTTTTGATTATGGCCTTTATTTCCGTCGTGCTGGGGGCAATACATACCTTCCTTATAAATACGTATCTGTACAAATATGCGCTGAATGCCTTGCAGGAAGGCATAGAATTAAAAATTATTCTGATCACGCTCGGCGCTATGTTCGCCTACTCGGTACTATACAGGGCTTTTTCGACTGTATCCAAATGTTATTTTGAGATTAAGAAGCCAAAGATCGAGGCTTATATACAAAATCTGCTGCAAAAAAAGGCTGCGGAGGCAGATCTTGCCTGCTTCGAGAGCCCGGTGTTCTACGATACGTATGTCAAGGCGGTTGGAGAGGCTACGGACCGTGTGTATACCGTGATGAATAACGTGTTGGACATTATCTGGGTCACGATAAACGTGCTTGCAACCGGCGCCTTGATCTTGACGATCGACCCTGTTTTTTTACTTTTTGCGTTTCTGCCTTTGTTTTGTACGCTTCTGGTTGGCAAAAGACGCAACCAATTACGCTATGAGTATAACATGCGGACCGCGGAAATGGCAAGGCAGAGGGACTATGTCCGCCGCACCTTCTACCTTAAAGATTTTTCAAAGGAAATGCGTCTCACCGAAATGTGGAAGGTGATGTTCACACGGATGCACAGCAGTATTTCCGAGATGAAAGCCATAGTTGATAAATACGGTTATAAAATGATGTTCTTTCGATATCTGTTTGACTTCATTTTCGATATCATAGTTTACACGGGCTCGATTATTCTTGCCGCATATAAAACCTTGGCGGCGAAAACCATGCTGCTTGGCGACTGCTTTGTTGTCATTAATTCGATAACGAATTTAGCGGGTAGTATAAACTATATCGGAGACGTGATCTTTAAACTTGACGAAAATTCACTTTATATAGAGAATCTCCGTAACTTTTTGGAATATGAAGTCCGCATCGCCGAGGTTGAAAGCGCGCCGCCCGTTCCCCGGTTTAGTTTCCTTGAGCTCCGCGGCACGAGCTTTACCTATGCAGGTCAAACGACGCCTGCGCTGTCAAAGCTCAATTTGACCGTCAGGGTCGGAGAGAAAATTGCGATTGTCGGACATAACGGCGCCGGGAAAACAACGCTTATCAAGCTTTTGCAGCGGCTTTATGATCCAAGTGAAGGCGAAATTCTGCTCAACGGTGTAAATATAAAGAACTATTGTCTTTCCTCCTATCGAAATCTGTTTGGCACGGTATTTCAGGATTATCAGCTGTTCGCGGTCAGTGTGGCCGAAAATGTCATGCTCCGCGGAGATATTACGGAAAGGGATAAAGAGACCGTGAAAGCTGCACTGAAGCGGGCCGGGATTTACGATAAAATCCAATCGCTGCCATTGGGTGTTGATTCTGCCTTAACCAAGGAATTTGACAGCGATGGTGCCGTATTTTCCGGCGGCGAGGCGCAGAAGCTTTCCATTGCTAGAATCTTTGCGGGAGACCATGAAATCATCATTATGGACGAGCCGACGTCTGCTCTTGATCCCATCGCAGAGCAGAAGATGTATCAAAATATGTTCGAGGCCTGCGAAGGGAAAACCGTGATTTTTATATCTCACAGGCTTTCGAGCGCGATCATGGCTGACCGCGTTTATCTGTTCGAAAACGGAGAGATCATCGAACAGGGGACACACAGGGAATTGTTATTGCTGGGTGCAAAATATGCAGACATGTGGCATAAGCAGGCGGATGCCTATTCCGATTCAGAGGAGGTGACGACGTGAGCGGGGATAAGAAGGAAAGGCATAATCCCATACGGGTTATAAAAAATCTGTGGTATATGATGAAATATACCTTCAAGTATACGCCGACCTACATCATTGTCACACTCTGCGAGGCATTCGGACGCGGTGCTTGGCATATTATCGGTGTGTTGTTTACCAAATATCTTTTTGACTCCATTGAGGCGGGCATTGAATTTCGCACCGTTCTGTTTTGGATTCTTCTCGTAGCAGCATATAACGCGGTATTTGAGTTCTTCAACAAGTGGCGGCTTGAGGTCTATGTGCCAAAGGTGAAGCTCAGTCTGCACGAAGGAATACAGAATGAGTTATACAGAAAAGCAAAGGAACTCGATCAAAGCTGCTACGACGATCCGGAATTTTACAACGATTTTATTTGGGCTATACGTGAGTCGGATGCGCGTACCGCCCAAATTATGGAAAATCTCAGCATTTTTATTAACCGTGTTGTGTCGAGCGCTGTCATATTGGGCGTTCTTGCCTCAATGGATTGGATTGTTGCGGCGGTATTGCTGCTTTCTGTAAGTCTCGGATTTATCATTAAAAATAAACTTAACAGAATTCGGTATGATAGAAGCATAGACATGAATCCTATTGACCGTAAGCTCAGCTATATAGGCAGGGTATTCTACCTCCAGGATTATGCAAAAGAATTGAGACGCGGCGGTATTGCAGAGCATTTGCGCGATGAATACAACAAAACAACAGATGAAAAAATCGCCTGTATCAAAAAGTTCATGGGCAGGATTTTTGGATTTTCTCTTCTGTCGACCATGCTGACCGATGTTCTTCCGTCGGCGGGCGTTACGGGCTATCTGATCGTACGCTATATCGTTGACCCAACGCTTTCCCTGGGGAGCTTTTCGGCAAGTATCAACGCATGCTTTAAGCTTTACTGGACGATTGACGATATAGGGAATTATCTCAACTACTTTAACGAACATAGCCTCTATATTGAAAAGGTGAAAAGGTTTATTGAGTATGAACCCAAAATCAAAGGAGACGAAACGGATGTTCCGGCCTTTGAGTCCCTTACGGTTAAAGATCTTGATTTTACTTATCCGTTTACCAAGTCAGGCGAGAAAATATTAGACAATATCAATTTTGAGATCAAGAAGGGTGAAAAAATTGCATTTGTAGGATATAACGGTGCGGGAAAAACCACACTGATAAAACTCCTAATGCGTTTATACGATACAACAAGCGGAGAAATTCTCTATAACGGACGCAGCATCAAAGAATATGCTCCCGATAAATACCGTGAGCATATCGGCGCGGTGTTTCAGGACTATAAGGTTTTTGCGGCTACTGTCGCTGAAAATGTTTTCGGCGGCGAATATACCGATGATGAAGAAGATACCGTCATGTCAGCGCTTCGGGCGGCTTCCTTTGATGAAAAGCTTGGAAAGCTGCCAAATGGAATCCACGCGCAGCTGACAACAGAATTCTTTAAAGAGGGCGTGGGGTTATCCGGAGGTGAATCGCAGAAAATTGCTATTGCACGTGTCTTTGCAAAGCCGTTTGAAATTATGATTATGGATGAGCCGTCCAGCGCGCTCGATCCGATAACAGAGTATCACTTAAACCAGTCTATATTGAAGAATGCTGAAAACAGAACGGTCATTTTTATCTCGCATCGTTTGTCCACCACGCGCATGGCGGATAGAATTTATATGTTTGCGCAAGGCAGAATCATTGAGTCCGGATCACATAGCGAACTGTTGGAACAAAACGGCAAGTACGCCGAAATGTATCGTGTACAGGCCCAAAAATACAAAATTTCATAAATCAAAGACTGCTTGCAAAGCTGTAGGCGGTCTTTCTGCATGTTATAACACAAATAGTCCCTCATCTTTATCGATTGACGAATCTCTATGCGTGCTGTAACCGTTTCATGTGCAAATGCATTTCTCCATTTCTTCTGAGGAGTTTGAGCCCGGCGCCTTCATACTTCTGAGGGCGGATTATGGAGTACCGTTTGCAGCCGGTTTCCATATAAAGGACAAGAGGGCGCTTGTGGCACCCTCCGTAAGGAAGGTGCCACAAGGCTTTTGTATCTCAAATTAAAAATTGTTATGCTTAAGCGATGCAGCCAATGGGATTTCCGTTTCCCGCAGAATACTTTTCGACAGCTAAAACTGATGATTTCAAACGCTCCAAAGGTTACGCTTGCAGAGAAAAAGGTTCTATGTCCTCAGTATGCCAACCGTACCAATTTTTTGATACTTACTATCAGTTCATCGCTACATCTTCAAAAACCATTAATGTCATTTTGGCCATTTAAACACTACTGCACTTCGCCTTGTCCTTACAGCCCGAATAAACAAAGTGTTTTATATCTACAACCGTCTCTTGCTTACATTTTGGACAGAATAAGAGAAAATTCTTTTTCCGCATTTTCCCTGATTTTATCATGCGTTTTTCCGACACAGGCAGGGCAGAGCTCCCATTCTGTTTTCATTGCCATAAACATTTCTCCTTATCCTAAGTCTTCTAATACCGCAGAGATATCCTCGTTGATACAAATTGACTGCTCTTTAATCTCTCTGGGGGCGATTGCCTCGCCGTAGTTAATGCAAGCATAGACTGCATGGTTATTCTGTGCCGTCATCTGCCAAAAGGGATATTTGATGATGACGGGCGTGTTCGTACCAACGCCCAGTTCCAAATACAAAATGTGCAACCCTCTATGTCGCCTGATAAAATCCTCATAGCGGCTCGCTGCTACATACCAGCCTTCGTCCTGTACAAAGGAGTTGTCGCACCTTAAATTCATTGTCATAGGTGCGCCGCATATTGGGCATTTGGGTATCAATTCTGACGGGATTTTCAAGTCTTTTTGCTCTGCTACCATAAATCTTACGGTTTCTTCATTGTCATAGGTTTTATCGTGACAGGCTTTGGAACATTGCCACAAGCCGTAGTCGCCCTGCGTATAGAACAATCGCTTTTTATCAAAGCCTGCAAGTTGAAATTGGTGATCTACATTAGTTGTCAACACAAAATAGTCTTTATTTTTTACAATTTTGAGTAAAGCGGTATATGGCACACCCACAGGCACATCGTAACGATTTAACAGAATATGCCTTGACCACCACGCCCAATATTCTTCCAGCGTATCATACGAATAAAAGCCGCCCGAATACATATCACGAAATCCGTATTTTTTGCGAAAATCTGCAAAATTCCTTTCAAATCGCTCTCCGTCATAAGAGAAGCCAGCCGAAGCCGACATTCCTGCACCTGCGCCGATCACAATGGCGTCGGCATTTTCTATCTCCAGCTTCAGTCGGTCAATCTGCTCGGAATAACGCTTTGTAGATGTTATAATCGAGTTCCTTAAAAACATTGAAAATCACCTCTATTTCACTGTGTGTCTGTGCTTTGTATTCTTTTACTGTCTGAATAGCGATCTCTGCCGCCTTTTTGTTTGGAAAGTGAAACTCTCCCGTAGAGATACAGCAAAACGCTATACTTTTTATGCCGTTTTGTTCTGCTAATTCCAAACAAGAACGGTAGCAGGAAGCAAGCAAATTGTGATCTCGCCCTGTCAAACGATCTCGGATAATTGGACCGACCGTGTGCAATACATAATGGCTTGGCAGATTATAGGCAGGCGTGATTTTTGCCTTGCCTGTTTGTTCCTCTTGACCTTGTTGCTTCATCAGACCTGCACAGGCCAAACGAAGCTGCACCCCTGCAAAGGTATGTATGGCGTTATCGATACACCCGTGATTGGGACAGAAGCAGCCGAGCATTTGACTGTTGGCAGCGTTTACAATAGCGTCACACGCCAGCGTGGTAATATCGCCGCGCCAAAGATACAGCCCCTTTTGAAGCGGCTCTAAATCGTCAAGGCTTGTAATTCCTTTTTGCCGTATTTCTTCCTGCAAGTAAGCGTTCTGTCTTGTCAAAAACTCATCATTTGCATGCAGAGGCATACGAATATTAAAAAGCGAACGAAGCAGAATTTTTTGTTCCTGCTCACTCGACGGAATTTCTATTTTAGAATACTGTGGCTGCTCCTTTAGCAAAGCCGTTATTAAATACTTTCTTCTTTCGGCTTGTGTCATTTTCTTATCCTCTCTGCATAACTGCTTTTTGCGGACAAACCGTTAAACAGTTACCGCAATGCAGACAATTTTCCTGCCTTATTACGGCAGGAGTGAAAGTAAAATCAATGCAATCCTGCGGGCATACAGATTGACAGGCTTTACAGCCAATACATTTTTTCGTAATTTCATATCCCCGCACTTCTTCCTGCCCGGTTCCAATGGTAAAAGAAGCTCGCTCAATCGGCTTCTTTGAAAGGTTAAACCATTCACAAATACCCGCATAAAGCCGAAAGACAGTGAGTGCCTGACGGGATTGCGCTGTCGGATAGATTTCATTCATATATGGATTTTTGACAAAAAGCCTTTGTAATGGTGCATTTCCGATTTCCTGTACTTTTCCGCGAACGGAAACCGCCACACAAGAAAGCGTATCACTGCCTTTCATTCCCGTTAATGCAGCATACTCGTTCTTTTTTAAGCGGTCATAAAAACCTTTTCCTTTTGCCGTTAAAAAATACAAGCCGCTTTCGTCACTATCCATTATATCAACAGCACAGGTAACGGGTAGCCCGTTGTCATCAATGGTCGCCATAATAACGGAATGTATCTCTTTTTCTAAAAATTCCAATATTTTGTTTGTATCCAATTTCTCACACCTGCCTTTACAGATAAGAGAAGCGGGACCGCCGTTTTGACAGCCCCGCAGTTCTATTAAGCGTAGAAAAATCCCGCTGTCATATCCAGATAGTTCTGACCGCTGTATGCGGGGTACTGCTTCTGGACTTCTGCCTTGAATTCATCAGCGCTCCCGACACTCGCTGCAATCTTTTTCAGGTTTTCCAGATAGTCGATTTTCGTCTGAGCGTCCTTTAAATCTTCAGGGGTATAATGAGAGGTGAGAATCAAATCATAGCCTTTTTCAATATAGCTGCGAAGTTCTGCAATCATCGCATCTGCGTGTCCTGCGCCTGCAACGATGGAGTGGCAGTCATGGCCGAGCATATGGGTATAGACTGCGTTGATTTCGGGGATTGCAATGTCAAAGGCTTCGGCGGTCTGCTTGATTTCAAAATCAATGCCGCCAACAGTTACCTTGCCTTCAGCAATGACATCGGTAATTTTGTGAATGGAAGGATCAAAAATCTCTCCAAAAGCGTTTGTAAATTTCTCGATGAGCGCTTTACCGCCGCCGTTTTCCGAGTAGTCTACGGCATTTTGTGTTGCGTATTTCGGAACATTGGGAAGGAACGAGGCACCTGCTCCGTGATATGCAATGAGCATGCCTTCGACTTGTATGCCTTTCAAATATTCTGTAAGTTCTCTGTGGTTGTCAAAGAAGCAAGGTGACTCAATCATAACGGCTCTGCCGTTTTTCTCAACGATAAAAACCTCGTCGTCGATGAAATCGTTTGTCTTATAAGCGTGAAGCTTGATGCCGCCAAAATCATAAATGTTCATCTCGCCTTTTTTGAGCGTTACGGTTGTAAATGTATTTTTGTTCATTGCAATAGTCTCCTTAATTTTATTCGCTAACAACACTGAAACGCTGTTGGATAAATTTTCCGTTTTCAGCTTCGTCAATCATAGCGATAGCATAGTCTGCATAACTGATGATACTCTCGCCTTTAGAGTTAAGTGTCAGCTCTTCGCCGCCCAGAATGTACTTGCCGGTGCGGACGCCCTCCGCCTGAAAATCTCCGGCAGGGCTTAAATACGTCCATTTTACGTCCTTACGCTGACGCAGCTCACCCAAGGCCTTTGCCATGGCAGCGGCAAGAGGTTTAAAAATATCCGGGAAATCAGGGCCGTCGGATACACAAGCGGTGTGTTCGGGATTTATATACAGACTGCCTGCACCGCCGACTACCAACAAGCGGATATCCGTGCCGGAAAGAATGTCGCACAGGTGTTTAAGGGAAGTGCTGTGTTGAGGCAGAGTATCTTCTGTCCACGCACCGAAAGCGTCAATAACCACATCGCTATTTTTCAGATCATTTGAAGTTAAATCAAATAAATCTTTTTCGATAACTTCTGCCCCCGCAGGAGCTGCATCTCCCTTGCGAACGACTGCTGTCACCTTGTGCCCTCTGTCAAGAGCTTCTGCGACCAGCATTCTTCCCTGTTTACCAGCTGCACAAACAACTGTAATTTTCATTTTGGTTTCCTCCTTAATATTGCTTTGGCTTTTGCTTCGAGCTTCGCAGCGGCCGTTCTCCGTAGCTCTTGATTATTATTATACAAGCGGCAGTTTCAAGTGTAAAGTACGCACAATATTGTGGTGAAGTTACCAAAAGGATACTATTGGGTAGTTACCGAGAGGAAACAAATGTGTGATTTCGGACTTTTTAAGCTATCGGCAAGACGAAAAAAATTTTTAATTCATATTTACCTATTGATTTTGAGTGGGAACATTGACTAAATCCGCATCATATAGTATAATTGGAATCAAAGTTTCAAGAAGAAACTATTGCGTGGAGGTAATCAATATGAGTGAAAAAAATCTGTAAGGGAATTGCCTGCTTGTCCCGTGGAAACGACCTTGACTCTCATTGGAGATAAATGGAAAGTATTGATTTTGCGTGATTTGTTGCCGGGCACGAAACGATTTGGAGAACTGAAAAAATCTGTGGGAAATGTATCGCAAAAGGTTCTGACTGCACAGCTTCGAGCAATGGAAGAAAGCGGTTTATTAACCCGTACCGTATATCCAGAAGTTCCGCCAAGAGTGGAATATACCTTAACAGAATTAGGACGGAGTTTGCAACCAATTCTTGACGCTATGTGGAATTGGGGCGAGGGGTATAAGGCTTCATTAAATTAAAAAACGGCGAGTATCCGATAATGGATGCCCGCCTTTTTAATCGTCAATGAGATTCTTATAAACGATTTCTTTTACCCAATTTCGAATGTTATTCATTTTTCCACCCTACGCCTTTTGGTCAGTTGCTTTGAGTTGTTCGGTTACACCCTCACGCTCTGCCATCTGCTTTACCAGTCGAGAAAAAATTTCCTCTGCCTGCTCGTCAATATCGGCAAGGTCGCTGTTCAGCTTCCCACTTGTGAGCAGAGTGGTGCATGTCGCTCTTTTATGCTCTTAAAGATAGCGTTTGTGTCGCTGCCCCCATACGCCGATAGGCTTGTTTTCTTTTTCGGCGGATAAGATGAGATCAGGAAAATCATAATTGCCTTGCAGAGTGTAACTGATACCTGTTCTTTCATCAGTATCATGCTAGTATAATGCTGTTGCATTTTGTAATCCTACAATATGATTGATTTTTTACTTACAATCCAATCATTCTGACTGATTACAAAAACCCAAGGGGACACTTCCTTATGTGATGTGTCCCTCCGCGCCTCCTGTTTGTATTGGATGTGTTTTAAAGGCAAGGTCTTTTTTCGTACGACTATATGGCAGAGTAATATATAAATATAAGGAAATTAGGAACTGAGCCAAACCTTTTGCCATGCATGATATGGTTATTTGCATTTCATGCCTCTGTTGTTTCGATTTTATAACGGTGGATAAAAACGATGCGTCTGTCCTCGGGCTTTTCCACAACAATTGAGGTTTTATCCTCTGTTTCATCGTAAATCACCAGAATCTCGTTTGGAGCTGTTTCGAGAAGCGTGGTATAACCGGAGGGGCCGCGGTCCCACTGACCGTCGTTATCGCATATGTAGATTGGCTCAGACCACGTCAGGCCATCGTCGGAGCTGAACAGCAAAAAGGAGCCAATTTTACCCGCGGAACAGACGAGTGAGCCGTTCTGCAGCTTGATCAGTTTGGGAAATACGCCGAAATCATGTATTTTGAACGGCTTTTCCCACGTCTTGCCTGAATCGTAAGAATGCGCAACGTACATAGGGGTATACACCTCGTGACCGCCAGTCCGCAGTACGGCGACGAGATGTCCGTCTCCGACGTGCAGAAGATCGGGCTCGCAGTACCCCTCGGCGCGCGGATCAATGGGAGCG
This sequence comes from Clostridiales bacterium, assembly GCA_019415985.1. Classification (GTDB taxonomy): domain Bacteria; phylum Bacillota; class Clostridia; order Oscillospirales; family CAG-272; genus CAKTAA01. Next base: position 15,415 of record DXYE01000031.1, on the reverse strand, counting down.
CTCTGACAGTCCGCTATTGTGGAAAGATAGGAGAAAGTTTTACAGCCGTCATGTGATATGAGGCACCAGCTGCGGTACTGAAAAAAGTCGTACTTATCAAAATAGTCTACTTTTTGGACATCTGCCCCGAACTGACCGTACATGGTTATGATAATATCCCCATTCGGCATTTCGACCACGCCGTGGTCTATCACGCCCGTGTGGTAATTGTCCTTATCGCCGCTGTCCCCATAACCGACCGCAAGGTCGGGAATATCAACGGAAGAAAAGCTACACGCGTAATGACCGGACAGAATGTCCTCGAAAGACGCTGCGCGCATGATCTTCATGACATAAGGTATCGGTTTCTGTATGGGGTTGAATTTCTTCAGCACCTGATTGTGGAATGAGAAAGCAACGTAGGAACCGTCGCTCAGACGGTGAAATGCGGGAACATCCGGCAGATCCAAGCGCTTGAAAGAAACACCTCTATCCTCGGAAAAAAGGGAGTAGCGGCCTCCCACATTAACCAAAATGCGGCCATCTTTGGACACGGTGCTGGAGGATGCATACTGCCCGGGACCGACCCTGCAGGCGTCTAATAAAATCGGCGTATAACGTTTCATAAAATATTCATATCCTTTCTATGGCTCTGAATATGATGCCGGAAAGCTGTCATCAACCTTGTGCTGTTTTGGCATTAAAAAGATTCCTGTGAGTATAAATTGCGCAAGCATTATATCATTCCCCTTTCAAATTGTCAATCCCTGCCGGGAATGATTTTATAGTAAAGATCTTTTTTTAAGTATGCAACTCAAAAAACGACATTTTTTCAAAATTTATGGAATGGGCCTTGAATTTCTGCAAGATATATGTTAAAATCTTTCATTAGATATGATTGAGAAGGCGACGCTGAAAAGAAACTTGGATTCTATAAAGTAAGGCGGCGCGTATCACAAAAATTTTGGGGGAGAAGGTAGATACCATGGAAAAACTTGGGTATTACAATGGCAAATTCGGTCCGCTGGAGGAAATGATGGTCCCTATGAACGACAGGGTAAGTTATTTCGGTGATGGTGTATATGATGCAACCTATAGCCGCAACTATGTCATCTATGCTTTGGATGAGCACATCGACCGTTTTTACAACAGCGCCGGGCTCCTTCAGATTCGCATTCCGCATACAAAGGCGGAGATGAAGGAAATTCTGAACGATATGGTCAAGCGACTGGACAGTGACGAACAGTTTGTCTATTGGCAGGTCACACGCGGTACGGGAATTCGCGACCATGCATTTCCCGACGATGACGTTCCTGCCAATATCTGGATTACGCTGAAGCCGGCGAAGGTCAAGGATACTTACAAGAAAATCAAGCTGATTACGCTTGAGGACACCAGATTTCTGCACTGCAATATCAAAACGCTGAACCTGCTGCCTAGCGTTATGGCAGCACAAAAGACCAAGGAGGCGGGCTGCGACGAGTCGGTATTCCACCGCGGAGAACGCGTAACAGAGTGTGCGCACAGCAATGTGCACATCATCAAAAACGGCGTATTCATGACCGCTCCGACCGACCACCTGATTCTGCCCGGCATTGCACGCGCACATCTGATTAAAACGGCAAAAATGTTGAACATCCCTGTAGACGAAACGCCGTTCACCGTTGACGAAATGATGAAAGCGGATGAAGTGATCGTTTCCAGTTCGGGATCCTTCTGCTTGGCTGCAAGTGAAATCGATGGCAAGCCGGTTGGGGGCAAAGCGCCGGAACTGCTCAAAAAGCTGCAGGATGCTCTGGTAGAAGATTATATCCGTGAAACTACGGTATAATGTGCACGGCATAACATTATTTCACCGTAAGACCGCAGAGTCCATGCAGCTATGTCGCATGCTATGTACATCAGTTTTTGTATTTGGTTAAGCTAATAGGACCTATGTCGCAAATTAACTTTAATAAAAGACGACCTCCGAGCTGCTCGGCGGACACAAATCAGTCGGCGCATTCGGAACTGAAAGGCCGATGCGCCGACAAAGCATGATTGCCGCATAAGTGCGGGAAAGGACGGGACAAAATGACCCAGGCTGAACTTACTAAATATAATATAGGAAAGAATCTCGACGACTTGATGAATTTGGACCCCAGAGGCTATGGCGTTTGCCGGATTTTATATCCAGCCGCGCGAGAATATATGAAAGCGCCTCTTTCCATGCGCTTCGCAGAAGCGCTTCTCTCGAAGATAAAACCGGATTCATTGGTGTATATTTTGACGGGCTTTGTTCTTCTTCCGTTCGGGAAAGCGGAGATGGATGGTATTATCGGTTCTGTCCTGCTGGCACGTGCGCTGGTCAAATGTGGTACAAAGCCGGTGCTGGTAATCCCGGAGGATAATTTGGAAGCTGCGAAAAAGCTGTCGGCAGTGGCCGGAATTCACTGCTATACAGATATTGCGGATGTCATCAAATATCCGATCTCCATGGCCGCCATAACCTTTACAAAGGATGCTGAAAAGGCGGAAGAACAGACAGCACGTATGTTGGAGCACGGTATGCCTGCGGCTGTGGTGGCTATTGAAGCGCCTGGTGCGAATGAAAAAGGCGTATATCACAATGCCACGGGTCTTGATGTTTCCTGTTTGGAGGCAAAATCAGATATCCTGTTTGAAAAGCTCAAGTGTATGGGCGTACCGACCTTTGCCATTGGGGACCTCGGCAATGAAATTGGTATGGGAACCCTACGCGAGCAGCTTCTGACATACATTCCATATGCCGGCATCGGTGAGGGGCAGGATACGGAAAGCTGCCGTTGTGGTTGCTTGGGCGGCATTGCAGCACAAACGTCGGCTGAATATATTCTGACTGCGACCGTGTCCGACTGGGGGACCTATGCGGTGCTGTCCGCAATGTCGTTTTTAACGGAACAGTTGGACCTGACGCCAACGCCGGAGATGGAGAAGGAAATGATCTATACCGCGTCGCGTGCGGGCATGATCGATATGTATGGCTGGCTTGTACCGGCCATCGACGGCATGGATTGGACGATCAATGTTTCCCTGGTTTCGCTGATGCGAAGCTGCGTAGAAAATGCTCTGAGTCTGCGTGAAACTTGTAGCACATGGTTTGAAAAGGTGATTCATTTAGGTTATTTCGAAGATGAGAGGATGAGCTGATTGGCTGCATTTCGAATTTTGCCGGCGGGTGATTCCGCACTGACCTTTGAGTTCGGCAACGAAATTTCACCGGCTGTCAATCGTTCTGTCAAGGCTTTAAATGATTATTTGTCGTTGCATCCGATTGATGGTATCTGTGAAACCATTCCCACGTTTCGCTCCTTAAGTGTTCTGTACGATCCCCTGAAAATTTCATACGCGGAGCTGAGTGAAAAGCTTTGCAAGGCTGCCGCCGGGTCCCTGCAGAGCAGGGATGAGGGTACAGCGAAAATATACCGGATTCCTGTGTGTTATGGCGGCGAATTCGGTCCGGATTTAGGTATTGTAGCCGGATATGCCCAAATGACGGAGGACGAGGTTATACACCATCATACGGCGAGGACCTATCTTATTTATATGCTTGGTTTTCTGCCGGGCTTTGCTTATTTGGGCGGGCTGGATTCGAAAATTGCGGCACCGCGTCTGCCGTCTCCCCGGACAGCGATACCGGCGGGCGCTGTCGGTATCGGCGGAGAACAAACGGGTATTTATCCTCTCACGTCTCCCGGCGGCTGGAATCTTATCGGAAGAACGCCGGTGCGCCCCTACGATCCTCAGCGTCAGCCGCCTATTCTGTATCAGGCAGGCGATGCTATCCGCTTTTTTTCCGTTGATGAAAAGACCTTTCGGGAAATTTCCGAGCTTGTCAGCCGCGGAGAATATCAATGTGAAACGGAAAACGTGTGGGGCGATGCATGATTTATAACATTTTGCAGTGTTCACAAAATAAGACGCTTTTTATCACATCACCAACAAAACCGTGATATATGATAGATATAAATTGGAATTTGTCTGTGAGTCTGCTCCGCATCTATCCGATTTATTGTAATGACAAAGGCGGTACCAGCAGACAAATTTCCTTTTTCCTACTTCATTACGGCGCTGTATCTGTCTATGGTGTAGTTGGCGTGTGCGGTATGCAAGAGAAGGGGATACAGTCAAATATTTTGGAATATTCCTTTTTGAGGAGCTTTATTGCGGTACAAAGGACCGTACTTTTACCGGAAGAGCGGTTCAAAGCTATATGGGCGGCTGTATATGAGAGATCTTTTCTGAGTTAAAAGTTTGCGAGATCCGTTTCGTTTTTAAGGGTGTTCTGTGCTATAAGCCGCTGATGCGGCACCTATTTCCACGGGAAAGGCGGTCATAACTATGAGCTTAAAGGTCATTATACCCGGCGCGCTGTCGACGATACAGGATGCGGGACGGCATGGTTATCAGGCGCTGGGTTTTTCGCCGTCGGGTGCGGCGGACCAGCGTGCGCTGCGACAGGCAAATTTCCTCGTAGGCAACAACAGCGGAGAAGCGGTAGTGGAGATGACGCTTATGGGAATGGCCGTGCAGTTCGCCAGCCGCTGTCTGATTGCTTTGACGGGCGCCGATATGCAGCCGCATATCAATGGCAAACCGGTCGACACTTATCGTACGCTTGAAGTCGAGTCGGGCGATTATCTATGTTGTGGTATTGCAAAAAGCGGTTGCCGTACGTACCTTTCGGTTTCCGGGGGCTTTGATCTTCCGCCGGTCATGGGGAGTCTGTCAACAAATTTGAAGTGCGGTATCGGAGGCTTTGATGGCAGAAAGCTGAAATCGGGAGATGTGATTCCGTTTAGAAAGGGGGACGGCAGCGGGCTGCTCGAAAAGCGCTTTTCGCTGGTCAAGCCAGAATATCCGTCGGAAATTTCGCTGCGGTTTGTGTGGGGACCACAGGATGATTTGTTTGACGAAGAGGCAAAACTCTCCTTCATTTCCGGCTCGTATCGTGTGCAGCCGGCTTCCGACCGCATGGGGCTTCGCCTGGAGGGGTGTGCGTTAAAGGCTTTAGGCGGTGTAGATATTATATCTGACGGCATCGCTTTGGGCTCTGTTCAGATACCGGCGAACGGCCAGCCGATCGTTCTGTTGGCTGACCACCAGACAACAGGCGGATACGCCAAAATCGGAACGGTCATCAGCACGGATATTCCGGCCGCCGCTCAGGCTATTCCGGGAAATACACTGAAATTTATACCGGTAACCGTCGAGCAGGCGCAGAAGATAGTCGCGGAGGAGAGAGGCAGGGAGACTATATAAAAAACGCAGTCTCATCCTGCGGGAGAAGCGGCGGAGATCCAAAGGATTTTTGGACAGAAGCATAAAAGAACTTCATATAAATACTTATACAAAAGATTATGAGGAGGTATCATATGTTCAGACAGGCCGCATTTACAGGAGACAGAAGTCTGTTAAAAGGAGCTTTGCATTGTCATACAACGCGCTCGGATGGTCGGGGTTCCCCGGAAGACGTCATACGTCTGCACAAGCGCGAAGGGTATGACTTCATGGCGATCACGGATCATCGGATTTATAATTACAAGAATTATGCACCGGATACGGATATGATCATACTGCCGGGAATGGAGATAGACAGTGACATCAACGGAGCTCCGTATCCCTGCTACCACACAGTGGTTTTGGGACCCGCCGAGGGCAACCCATATAGACAGGACCAGCGATTCAGCTTTGATAAGATCGATAACCAGGAGCAGTTTCAGAAATATCTTGATACGTTTCAGCAGGCGGGGCATTTGACAATGTATTGTCACCCGGAGTGGAGCCAAACGCCGGTGTGTGAATTCGACCGTTTAAAGGGGAACTTTGCGATGGAAATATGGAATACCGGCTGTGTCCTCGAAAACGGCTTGGATGCAAACGCGGCGTATTGGGATGATTTACTTATGCAGGGACAGCAAATTTACGGCTGTGCTGTGGACGATGGACACCCGATGGATCAGCATTGCAAGGGGTGGGTCTGTGTAAATGCAGATCGCAACGTCGACGCGATTCTATCCGCTCTGAAAAACGGAGCCTTCTATTCGTCATGCGGCCCCGAGATAAAGGATTTCAGGATTGAGGATGGCAAGGCGGTGGTTGAATGCTCACCCTGTGCGGAAATTTCTTTTCGTGCGGGACGGATGCCGTGCCGAAGCCTGTATTCCGACAATGCTGATCTGTGCCGTCATGAGTGCCACGTCCCTGACTTTTTGAAATACATCAGGGTTACGGTAACGGATAAAAACGGCCGCCGCGCATGGAGCAATCCCATTTTCTTTTAATGTATAATCGAATATGTTTGGCAGACAGCATGTAAAAAGCTGTGGAACATGCAGCCGCAGCGGCTTGCGAGTATATCCGCTGAAAAATGCGGGACGCGGGGCTGCAAAAAGAATAAAACCGTTGAAGGATGAGACAAAAATGGAGATGGATTATGCAAACGCCCGTCCGTCCGAAATCAGAAAAAAAATTCGGAACGGCGAGATCACGACACAGACGTCAGGCATGTGCATGGGGTATGCGCAGGCAAATTTGGTCATTTTGCCATACAGGGAGGCCTATGATTTCCTTTTGTTTGCACAGAGAAATCCCACCTCCTGTCCGTTGCTTGAGGTCTGCGACAAGGGAAGTCGTTCGCTGAGATATATCGCTGAGAATGCGGATATTGCGCGGGACATACCGAAATACAGGATATACGAGTACGGAAAATTGGTTCGGGAGGTGATGGATGTCTCCGATATCTGGCGTTCAGATTTCGTTAGTTTTTTGATCGGATGCAGCTTTTCCTTTGAGGCGGCACTGCTGGAGGCTGAGGTCCCCGTCCGTCAAATCGAGGAGCATTGCAATGTACCGATGTATCTGACCAATCTCCCCTGTGTGCCCGCGGGTGTTTTTCATGGCAATATGGTGGTCAGTATGCGGCCGATGACGCCGGCTCTGGCGATCCGAGCGATAAAGGTGACCTCGGAAATGCCGCGGGTACACGGAGCTCCGATACATTTCGGCAATCCGGAGGAGATTGGTATCCAGAATATTTCCTGTCCAGACTTCGGAGATCCTGTGACCATCCGCGAGGGCGAAATCCCAGTGTTCTGGCCCTGCGGCGTGACGCCTCAGGCGGCTGTGATGGCGGCAAAACCGCCGCTGGCGATTACACATGCGCCGGGACATATGCTGATCACGGATTTGAAAAATACGGCGCTGAAATATTAAGGCTGTCGGCCGCTGCCGCAGAGAGCAGAGTAGGAAGAGCGCAAACAGACGCAAAAGCTTCCGCAGCACTGTAAAAAGAAAAAAGTTATACAAAAACAGCGTATGCCGGCTTCGGCAGTCTAAATATTGAAAGGAAAGGCAGCCTGTTAAGCTCGGGCTTGGTAGGATAAATGAGAAAAATAGACATCAACTGCGACTTGGGGGAAAGCTTTGGTGCTTACCGTATCGGCAGTGACCCGGAGGTTATACCGCTGATCACTTCAGCGAATATCGCATGCGGTTGGCACGGCGGCGACGCGGTTGTCATGAGCGACACGGTTGCAAGAGCTGCAGAAGCCGGAATTGCTGTCGGTGCACACCCGGGTTATCCGGATCTGATCGGATTCGGCCGACGGAATATGACGATATCGCCAAAAGAACTGAAGGCTTATATACAATATCAGGTGGGCGCGCTTTCTGCTTTTTGTCGGGCCAATCGAATTGCGCTTCAGCATGTCAAACCGCATGGGGCCATGTATAATATGGCGGCTGTGGATCAAAAGCTCGCCCGTGCTGTCTGTGAGGGCATTGCATCGGTTTCCGATGAATTGATTCTTCTTGCGCTTTCAGGCAGCGAGATGTGTGCTGTAGCGAACCAGATAGGGCTCCGCTGTGCCAGAGAGGTGTTTGCGGACCGCGCATATGAGGATGATGGGACGCTGGTTGCACGGTCCAAACCGGGAGCCGTGATAGCAGACCGCGATGCGGCTGTCAGCAGAATTGTACGGTTGGTTCAAACAGGGAAAGTGGAAAGCATGAACGGCAAGGAAATCGAGGTGGGGGCCGATTCTATTTGTGTGCACGGGGATAATCTTCAAGCGCTGGCGTTTGTCAGAGAAATTCGCGCAGCTCTGCAGAATGCCGGTATAGGAATCGCCCCGCTGTCACAGACAGCCGGCTTGTAATTGTATTCCGTTGGGGAAATTTTTCTGACTGTTTTGATTTTGTGAAAAGTAAGGATAGGAGTTTGCACATGTCTTTCGTAATTGAAGGGGAGAAGATCCGGTGTCTGCTCCAGTTTGTCGGAGGCAGAGATGTGAAGGGGTACAGGGAATGAATCGGATATCTGCATTGAGAACATGGGCTGAAATCGATTTAGATGCGATCAAAGGAAATTTTGCGGGCATCAGAAAGAAAATTCCGAAAACGGTCAAGCTGCTGGCTGTGGTCAAAGCAGATGCATATGGACATGGCGCGGTACAGGTAGCGCGCGCATTAGAGTCAAACAACGGGGCAAAAGCGGATTTTTTTGCGGTCGCCATGGCAGATGAAGCCATTGAACTGCGTAAAGCTGGGATTCGGACGCCCATCATGCTCTTGGGCTATGCGCATCCTTCCACCTTTGACGCCTTGATACGATACGGTATCAGACCGACAATATACAGGTTGGAGGACGCACAGCAGCTTCAGTCAAGCGCCGCACGTTTGAAGGCCAGTGTAAATGTCCATTTGGCACTGGATACCGGTATGTCGAGAATCGGTTTTCCGGATACTGATGCTGGACTGGATGCCGTAAGGAAAATTGCCGCGCTGCCGAATCTAAGTATCGAGGGACTGTTCAGTCATTTCGCTTCGGCGGATGAACCCGACAAAACATATGCAAACCTGCAGCGCTCCCGCTTTTCCGCGTTCGATAAGAGGCTTAAAGATGCAGGGATCGAGATCCCCATAAGACATTTATACAACAGTGCTGCGACGATAGATATGGAGCCCTTGTTCGATATGATGCGCGAAGGCATAATTCTTTACGGACTGCATCCGTCCCCGACAGTAGATTTGGCGAAGATAGACGGACTTCGGCCGGCAATGGCGCTGAAAAGCAGAGTCATTCATTTAAAGCAGCTTGAGGAGGGGGTTCCCGTCAGCTATGGCTGTACATATGTCACCGGCCATACCACACGCGTCGCCACCATCAGCGCGGGATATGCGGACGGTGTGCCGAGATTGTTGTCAAATCGCGGCCATGTGCTGCTTCACGGTCTCAGCGCTCCGATTATCGGACGTGTCTGCATGGATCAGTTTATGGTTGATGTTACGGATATTCCGGAGGTTGAGGTCGGGGATACGGTTACTCTTTTTGGCCGGGATGGGGATGCTGTTCTTTACGCCGACGACGTTGCGGCGCTAGCGCAGACCATAGGCTATGAGCTGGTCTGCGGCATTACAAAGCGTGTGCCGCGTGTCTATACAGAGCAAGGAAACATCACTGAAATTCATTATGGTATTCCGCATGTGGAGTAAATGAAAAGGTACATCTGTTCCGGATGTACCTTTTCGGGATAGAGGGCGTAAGCCTGCAGTTCTTTGCACTTGCCTGTTGAGGAAGTAAAGGACAAAAAGACAGAAAAATAACGGCAGGATAGCCACTGGTCTGCAAAGATTCGGACAGGTGGGCTTCTGCTGTACGGCCAGGATGAGAAGGGGCGGATCAACGGTCTATATATAAGGAAACCTCATCGGTTAGAGATCGAAAGACCGGTCGAATCAACCAATTTCTAAATAGGCTCTGGAGGCCGAAACCGTAATTTTAAGAGCCTTTTGAATTATCTATTATTATGAAAAGCCTGGCAGTTTGTAATGACTGAGCAAAGCTCAGGCTGACAGATTTGCGTTGCATGGTTTGAAAACTTTTGCTCTCAAACTGTTTTGAGCACAACGGATTTCGCCGCTTTTGCTGTCGCCGGGCCCACAATTTTACTCCATAAAAGCCGCAATTCCGGGGGATTTGTGTTGTAGAATGCCATGCATATTTATCACAGATATTTATTAAACACAGAAGCGTTTTTTCCTGAAAGGATTTACATAAGATGACTGAAAAACTTTATGAAAGGGATGCCTATACTGTCAGCTTTGACGCGGTTGTGAGGGCATGCCGGCGATCTGACAATGGCTATGAAATTGCAATCGACCGCACAGCATTTTTTCCTGAGGGTGGCGGCCAGCCTTCGGATACGGGTATCCTTGCGGGTGTTGCGGTAAAGGATGTCCAGGAAAAATCGGGCGAAATATGGCATACGGCAGAGCAGCCGCTTGAGATTGGGAGCCGTATCTCAGGAAGAATCGACTGGGAGAGTCGTTTTCGAAGAATGCAGAAGCACACCGGGGAGCACCTGATATCGGGGCTGATGGCACAGCAGTTCGGGTATCACAACGTAGGTTTTCATATGGGGTGCAGAGAGATGCTGGTGGATTTCGATGGTACTTTGACCTCAGACCAATTATTAGAGATAGAGGAGAAGGCCAACCGGGCGGTATGCAGTAATGTTGAAGTGACCGCCTTTTATCCGGAAAAGGCGATGCTGGAAAAACTTTCCTACCGTAGTAAGAGAAATGATCTTAAGCATGTCAGAATCGTGGAGATCGCCGGCTATGATCGGTGTGCCTGCTGCGCGCCGCATGTGAGGAGAACGGGTGAAATCGGTTTGATAAAAATAATGGATCATATGCGGTATAAGGGCGGCACGCGTCTGTTTCTGTTATGCGGCTTTGATGCCATCGATGCTGTCAGACGAAGACTGCAGGAGACAGAAAGAATATCCCATCTCCTTTCGTCACCGCAGGACAACCTGTACAGCGCCGCAGAACGACTTCTGGAGAATTTGAATGAAGCCAGGAGGGAAAACGCGCGTTGGAAGGAATCGCTGGCGGAGGCACGATTAGCAGCACTATACGCAGAAAACGGGACGCTGTGCCTGTTTGAAGAAATAAACGATACCGGATACCTGCAAAAGCTGGCAGAAATCGGGAGTAAAAAATGTCATGGTGTCTGCGCAGTGTTCTCGGGAGATGATTTCACAGGGTACCGTTTTGTCATCGGCAGCAATGGTTTTCCGCTGAAGCAGGCTGCCGGAGAAATTCTTTCAGCACTGAACGGCCGCGGCGGGGGCTCTGACAATCTACTTCAGGGCAGTGTGAGATGCACGCGCGCAGAAATCGAAACGTATTTTTCCGGTGAATTCTTTTAAAGGCTCAAAAGAAATAGAAACCGCCCGAAAACATCTGCAAGCTGCGGAGGAACTTATTACGAACGCAATGAAATCGGTTTGTATCCTACCTTAAGAATCGAAAAATACTGCCTGCCGGATGGGCCCCAATAACAGAACAGACAAAAAAGAACGCTCAAAATTCTCTTAAAAGAAATATGCGTCAACGTATGGATGCAAATCGTTTGATGAGCCGGTAGTATTTTTGAACAAATATGTGGAAACCTGCGTCAATGTTCGCTAAGGAATGTAAAGGGAAAGTGAGGGCATAAAATGGCATCGTTTGTAATTTTTGAAAAGGTAAAAAAAACATATAAAATGGGAGAGGTTGAAATCGAGGCTCTCAGAGACGCGACTTTTGAAATCGATAAGGGGGAAATCTGTGTGATTGTCGGCGCCTCCGGCGCCGGAAAAACAACGCTGCTCAACATACTCGGAGGGATGGATACTCTGACCGGCGGCGAGGTTTACCTTGACGGTGCCAATATCTCAAAATACAATGCAAGACAGCTAACGGAGTATCGCAGGTACGATATCGGATTCGTCTTTCAATTCTATAATCTGATACAGAATCTGACAGCTCTGGAGAATGTGGAAATTGCCACGCAGCTGAGCAGGGAACCGTTGGATCCGCTGACCGTTTTAAAGGATGTAGGTCTCGGCGCACGGGTAAATAATTTCCCGGCGCAGCTCTCAGGCGGAGAGCAGCAGCGGGTAGCCATTGCCCGTGCTCTGGCGAAGAACCCGAAGCTTTTGCTCTGCGATGAACCGACAGGCGCCTTGGATTATCAAACAGGTAAGGCCATCCTTCAGCTCCTGCAGGATACGTGCCGGACGCAGGGGATGACAGTGGTGATCATAACCCACAATCAGGCACTGACTGCAATGGCTGACCGAATTATAAAAATAAAGAACGGGTTGGTTTATTCTGTTGAGAAGAATTCGGAGATTGTTCCGGTTCAAAACATTGAATGGTGAAAGGAGTCGACATGCGTTCTGTTATCAGTAAAACGGTATTCAGGGAGATCAGGCGCGGTCCGGGGCGTTATCTGGCTATTCTCGCCATTGTTGCGCTTGGAGTAGGCTTTTTTGCGGGACTGCGCGTCACCAAACCGGCAATGATTCAGACGGCGGAAACATATATAACCGATCATGCGCTGTACGATTTCCGTCTGCTGTCAACGTTGGGGTTTACTGTTGAGGATGTCGGGGCCTTTGCGGAGCTTGAAGGAATCAAATCGGCGGCCGGCAGCATATCTACAGATGCGCTTTTGATCGACAGCGAAGGGGCGGAAGCCGTATATAAGCTGCATTCGCTGACAGAAGGCATCAACACCCCATCGCTTGTCAGTGGGGAGATGCCGAGCGAGGCCAATGAATGCCTGGCAGATGCACGACGCTTTTCCGAGGAGGATATTGGAAAGGCGCTGGTGGTGTCGGACGGCGATTGGGATGGCGCGGAAATGCTGGCATATGATACCTATGTAATCACGGGACTTATCCATTCCCCCAATTATCTGAACACGGAACGCGGGATTTCCTCCTTAGGGAATGGTTCTGTAACTGCTTTTCTCTATCTGCCTGAGGCGAGCTTTGACACGGAATATTATACAGAGATCCTGCTTGCAATCGAGGAGAGCGAGGCTATCTACAGCGATGCTTACAACCAAGCCATATCCAATATGGAAGCTGTGGTTTCCCAATTGTGCGAAGCAAGGGCGGATCTGCGCTATCAGACCATACGGGAGGATGCATTGGCTGAAATTGCAGATGCTGAGGCGGAATGGAAAGAATCTGACGACGCGTATCAGTCTCAGAAGCAGGAAACAGAGAAAGCTTTAGCGGATGCAGCGCAACAAATTGCCGATGGAAAGGTACAGCTTGAGACAGCTGCGGAAGAAACCGCAAGGCAGGAAAAGGAGTTGGCGGACGGGGAACTGGCACTGAAGGAATCTGAGGAACTGCTGGCGGACCAACAGCGCCAATATGAAGAGGGAAAACTTGAAGCGGCATCCTCGTTTGAAGAAAAGAAAACGGAGCTGACGCAGCAGCAGGCAACTATTGAGGAGCGCCTAAGGCAAGCAGAGGCTGCCGGCCTTACAGAAATCGCCGCGCAGCTTAATGCAGCAAAAAAACAGATAGAAGAGGCGGTTAACGTACTGGAAACGGAAAAGCAGAAAAGCGATGCTTTGTTTGCGGAGACAGAGGCGCAATTAACCTCCGCTGAGGCTTCCATACAGGAGTCGCGCTCGACGCTTGAGGAGGGACGCGCTGCGCTAACCGATGCAAAGGCAGAGTTGGAAAGCGCCAAAGATGAATTGACTGAAAAAGAACTGCAATATGAACAGTCTAAGGCCGAGGCTGAGGAAAAATTTGCAGAGGCAGAAGAAGAACTGCAAAAAGCGGCAGAGGAAATTCAATCCGCCAGAGTCGATGCAGAAAATTTGAAGCTGCCGAATTGCTACACACTGACGCGCGACAGCAATGTGGGATATGTTAGCTTTGAAAACGACGCAAGTATCGTCGAAGGTATTTCGACCGTATTTCCCTTGTTTTTCTTTATGGTGGCGGCCCTCGTCTGTATGACAACGATGACTCGTATGGTAGAAGAGCAGAGAACGCAGATTGGCGTGATGAAGGCTCTTGGCTACGGTAAACTTCAAACGGTTATGAAATTTGCCGTATATTCCGGCAGCGCGGCCATCATAGGTTGCGTATCGGGTTTCTGTGTCGGATCCTATCTATTTCCCAAGGTCATATGGAGCGCCTACGGCATGTTGTATGGATTTGCAGAACTTGAATATCTGTTTGACGGGACCCTGCTGCTGATTTCCTCTCTGGTATCTCTTCTTTGTTCCGTCGGTGCGACCTTACTCTCTTGTTATCGGACGCTAGCCGATGTGCCGGCTGAACTGATCCGGCCCAAAGCGCCGAAAAACGGAAAAAGGGTGCTGTTGGAGCGGATCACGATTCTGTGGAAGCGCCTGCCGTTTCTTCAAAAGGTGTCCATCCGAAATGTCCTGCGCTACAAAAAACGCATGTTTATGATGATTCTGGGCGTAGGCGGCTGTACGGCGCTTATGCTGACGGGCCTCGGCATCGGCGACTCTATAAAGAATATCGCATCCTATCAATTTGATGAAATCACACTGTACGATATTTCGGTCAGCTTTTCCGAAGCGCAGGATGAGGAGATGCGGAAATCCTTTTTAGCTTCTGTTCCTTCCAGCATCACCGGATGCCTGTTTGTACAGGAGAGTGCAGTGGAAATGGACGATAAAAGCAGTATGACGTCATCTGTTTATCTGGTTACGCCGGAAAAGGCGGATATGTCCGGCTTTGTCGATCTGCACACCGGTAAAACGGAAATCGCATTTCCGGGCAGAGGGGAAGCTGTCGTCAGTAAAAAGCTTGCGGAAAGTCAGGGGTGGAATATAGGGGATCAAGTTGCCGTGCATGACAGTGAACTGCGTAGGATACAGTTCACGGTCAGCGGGATCTGTGACAACTATGTTTCGCATTATATTTATATAAGTACGGATACCTATACAGATCAGCTTGGCGTGCCTCCAGAATACAAGACAGCTTATCTCAACGCAGATGAGACGGCGGATCTGCATGAAACGGCTGCTGCTGTGACGGGTTTGGAAGGCATCACGAGCGTATCAGTGAACGCCGACATGCGTGAACGCGTGTATAATATGATGTCAAGCCTGGATTATATCGTCGGTCTGGTCATTATCAGCGCAGGCGCACTGGCTTTTATCGTATTGTATAATCTGACGAATATCAATATAACGGAGCGGATCAGAGAGATTGCAACCATCAAGGTGCTGGGCTTCTATCCATTGGAAACTGCCGGCTATGTCTTCCGCGAGAACATCTTGCTGACTGTACTTTCTGCTTTGATTGGATTGCCGTTTGGAGTCCTACTTCATGCATTTGTGATGTCACAGATCAACGTCGATATGGTAGCCTTTGACATCCGTATCGCCGCCTCCAGCTATGTTTTGTCGTTGCTTTTAACTATGGTATTTACCGGTATTGTCAGCATTTTTATGTCCTATAAGCTAAAACGGATTCCCATGGCAGAATCCCTGAAATCCATTGAATAAATGTACGACATCTGCAAATATTGAAAGAATCATTCAAAAAAGTGAAAATAAAATTCATAAAAAAAA
>DXYE01000030.1 GCA_019415985.1 Clostridiales bacterium | reverse complement strand
TGTATAAGAGACAGGGATATTTGTGATATAATAATAAGGTATTTATCATTTAACAATTGGAAATGTCCAACATTGAATTAAGCTATTCTATATTTGTGATATTCTTGATAAATATGCTATTATCGAAATAGTAAACGGCAAACATATTCTAATATCTGTATGAACTCTTATTTTATTCTTTCAATGTTATCAAAAATCGACAAAAAAAGTCTGTGTTTTATATAATATAAATACAATAATAAAATGAAAGGATGGTTACCATGAGTTCATTAGTTAAAAAGAACAAACAAGCCTTAAAGAGTTACTTCCAAATGAATTGTCCGGATATTATTGATCTGGGACAAGCTAACGCTTTTGAGTCGGACATTCTCTATGACCCTTTTATGGGTAGCAAACCTCCTTATTCATCAAATAAAATTGTTAATTATCGGCAGATTCAGAACTGGGAAAATTATTTCCTTTGTTCCGCTATCTGCTCAGTGGGTAAAGCGCTCGGTTCCGAATTTAATGATTACCAATTTTATGCTGCTTTTACCGGTGATATGTTTACCTATATGTACTCTCAAAAAGCGGGCAACCCGGATAACTTACAATGCGACAGTGGTGTGACAAATTACTTTTTCATTCCACAGCTTGTAAAAAAGGCATATGCTGTTTTTGGATATGACTGTATTTATCTTTCAAATTTACAAATAAAACAAGATTTTCACGTGACCATGAACGCCATTAAAGCATCTGTTGATAAAGGTATTCCCGTTTTAGCCTGGGGCATGGGCAATGTGACGCTGGGAGACGGTGTTCGGTACGATCCCTTGCCGGAGGCTTGTCTAATTGGTGGCTATGATGAGAACGATAATTTATATGTAAACCTCTATGGTGGACCGGAGCGCTTGCCGGAAGGTTCCGTTGATGAATACGGATATTCAACAATCGCACATGGACTCGACACCACAAATGGCCTGTTTTTTGCGGGTGAAAAGTTAAAGGAAGTGAATATGCGTCAGGTCTACCAAAGTGTGATTGATTCAATCCCCGCATTTCTTACGCTTGACCCATCTGATAGCTACCTTGGCGGTAAATATGTTTTTGGCAAAACGGCGTTTGAAACGTGGGCTAACACACTCATCACGGATTCATATTTTGAAAACAAAACGGATGAGGAGCTTGTTAAAATTTGCTGGAATTTACACTGCAGTCCTTATTGCAGTGTTTGCACAACTTCGGCGTATGATTTTTTCAAAGATATGGTTGAACAATATCCCGATTTGACAATGGCTGTAAAATTATTACCGTTATATGAAAAAATGCAAAATTATAGGCAGGAGATTTGGGATTTACAAGGCGATTTTTTCCCATCGATGGACAAGTTTAGGATGCATGAGTTCCGGGCAAAAATTGCTGATATTCTGCAATGCATGGGCGGCATTTGTGAAGATATTCTCAAAGCTTATGAGTGAAATGAGTTTTAAATAAAATAGTTTTGCCGTTTAAAATGAAATAATTCATAGAAAACGAACCAAATCATCATGTCCAGATTTGGTTCGTTTTTCTAAAACTATAGGAAATAATAAGAAGGTGACAATATGATAAAATATTCACTTACAAATGAACAAAGAAGAATATGGTACACTCAAAAAATACGGATTTAGTCCGTTTTTAAATATCGGAAGTTGTATAGTGAAGCCCAAATCAGTTATTTGTATTATTACAGCCATGGACATAGAGTTTTTGGATATTACAGAATGTTTTCATATAGAACGCTTTTCTCACTATCAGCTTAATGAATAGATATGTAATTGCCGAATGTCCAGAGAGGAATATAATTGTTGCACAATCAGGGGGGAAAAGAAAACGCAGAAGGATATGCAAAGGCGATATATACTCGATTACCACATATTACAGAGTATATTACAGCCGGTCTTGCTGGAGCGTTTTCGGTACGGTTAGATGCGGAAGACATTGTAGTTGTAGATACAATCATAGATAAGACAAACAATGGCTGGAAAAAGATAGGAATAGCGGAGCAGATTGTTCAAAGCATGATCAATCAAAATATTCAACGTGGACCGATATTGTGCAGTGACGAATATATAAACAATCCCGATGAAAAGTGCAGATTAAATATGAAACAGGCGCCGTTTGTGTAGAGATGGAAAGCAGTGGAATAGCTCGGTTTGCACACACAAATGGCATCCATTTCGCCGCCATTAAAGTGATTTGTGATTATACGGATGAAAAGGTTTTGCGCTCTATAATGCGTATATACAATATGGTATGCAACAAATTGGCATTATATCTCAACGATATAGTTGATACCGTGCTATGATTCGGAGACAGATGGGCTCATATCGGAAGAGCCGACAAAAGACAGCACCAACAGATATGTAATATCGCAATGATTAATAACAGATACAAAAGCTTTTACATCTGCGTGGAATAACAGTAACGGTGTACCCGCAAATGTTGAAGTTGTAATTATCAATTTTTATGGAATTTTTCAGTGTTGGTAATATCGATATACCAGATTCAGCATCAGATAATTTGGATGGAATTGGCAATGTTGTATTATCCATATCTAAGGCCGCCATAAGCGTGATAGGGAATGAACTCCACGCCCTCACAATGCTGCAATAAAAGAGCAATTTCGGCAATGGCGGTGCGTAGCGCAGAAACGGCGACATTGCTTCATAATTTGCAAGATGGTCTAAGGAAATGGCTGGCGTTTGGCGGGTATCCAAGCCATAGCGATGATTTAAAGATTCATAAGCAAATTGGCATGTGCCTTTATTGAGCCGAATTGGTCGCTTAATACCGTTTGCCGCAGTCAAATGTCATGTATATCTCCTCATTGTTATTTATTAAAATACCTGTATAAATACTATATAGGTGATAAAATGAAAGTCTAAAAAGTTAATATACGCTATTTTAGAAAAGATGTTTTGCATGCGGCAGATATGGATGGTATGCGGCATGTAAAGATACTACCATTTTTTCTGTTGTACAGGCACAGGAGGGCAGCTATGATATGGCTCTAAGAAATCAACCTGCTAAGTCGACTGGCTATTGTGGATTTTTAATGTATCGTCCGGTATGCAGCAAACAATTGTGCATCATGCCGATCCCGTGAGCGGGCACTTACACTGTCGTTGGAGTTTTTTGGATGTATTGATTAACAACGATTGCAGCTTGGATTATTTGTATGATTTTTCTCTGCTGCCTGTTATATCAAAGCAACAGAATGCGCTGTTTAATGAATTATTTGCTTATGATGATATTTTTTAAGCAATATTTTTGCTGCTACCGGATTTTGGAGTTGCTGCTTGAAAGATGCTCGACCAAAAAAAGTTCGGTGCTATAAAGCGTTGAAACCTGTGCTGGAGTAAATTGAAAAGAATATCCTTTTTCGACCAGTGTTTCAAAGCTGGTGCAGCAAGCATATATCGGAATCCAATCTTTATTCTTTATTAAAAAACTATAGTATTTCACTGATTGCTTATCTGAACCGCTATCGTGTTTCGCTAGCGGCGAAGCGGCTGAAGTCATCAGGCGATACCATAGCGAAAATCGCAAATTTATTAGGAATTGCAGCCTCCTTTTTTTCATTAAGATGTTTCATAAAATATAACAAACGTCACCTCAGAATTTCCGCAAAGCATATCGCAGCCAAATAACTCATGTTGAAGGAATCTATGGAGAGGTAAAGAACTGCTCACCAGAATCAAGTTAATAATAAAACTATAAAATACTGGAGCAAAGACGCCGGCTATGAAAAAATATATAAATATTGACCGCCTTTTCGGAATTACAGGATTGTACAATTTTGTGGTAATTGGGATAGTTTCATACCGATTATAAAGCATTACTTTTGAGCGGAAACAGAGTATCAACATTCAACGGCATTTTTGCTTCATTCCTCCAACGCCTTGTTTATACAGGAAATGGCGTTTAAGCTACGCGGATAACCAATATAGGGCAGGCATTGCGAAACAACGCGGGTAAGAAAATCCTTGTCATTACCCACATTCATATTCCCTTTGGAATGAGCTATAAGCTGCGGTTCACAGCCACCCTGTGCCATAAGAAAGCAAAAGGTAATCAGTTCACGCTCCGCAAGGGGAAGCCCCTTTCGGGTGTAGTAATCGCCAAAGCAGTTTTCAGCAAGCCAGCGGTTGATATGCCCAGCTTTCCACGCTTCTTTCATATGTTCTCCGAAGATTTGCGCCTGCACCTTGACTCCTTTTTCCAGCCTGTTTTGGGGAGTAGTGGTTGCTTGCCCGTCGAGAGGAAGTGCAATACTGCTTTCCGCAAATATTTCATTTGTGGCATTTAGAAATGGAAGCATACGACCGTAGCCTAAATAATCGGTTGCCTGATAAACAATTTCTTTTGCCATTACCGGCGTAATGCCGTTTTTCAGCGCTTTCGTCAGCATTTCTCTGAAAGCATCCACACCGCCGCAGCCGATGAGCGCCGCCAAAATCACCATATAGCGTGTCTTTTCATCTAATTGTTGGCTTTCCTCGTTCGGAACTTCATGAAAAGCAAAATACGCAAAGCGTTCTGCAAATTCGGGATCCGTCATATGTAAATCCATTTTTAACTCTCCTTTCAAATTTGCTGATTTCCTGTTGACCAGACGTGTTTTTCTTTTGTAGCAGAGGGCGTATTCTGCGCCATAACACCAACAAGATTGTGAGGAATATATGGCTCTTCCAAATAAGCGGCTTCTTCCTTGCTTAAAGTCAAATCAACAGATTTCACTGCACCCTCAATATGAGATACTTTTGTAGCACCCACAATCGGGGACGTTACCTTTGTTAAAAGCCACGCAAGGGCGATTTCTGTCATAGATACCTTGTGATTTTCGGCAAGTTCTGCAACTCGGTCAATGATAACGCTATCCTGTCCGGCGGTAGAATCATATTTCAGCCTTGCGTAACTGTCCTCCTGCAAGCGTTTTGAGGTTTCGCCGGGGCGCTTGGAAAGCCGTCCGCCTGCAAGGACGCTGTATGGTGTCATCGCAATATTTTCTTCACGGCACAGCCTCACCATTTCCCGTTCCTCTTCACGGAAAATAAGATTATAGTGTCCCTGCACCGATATAAACTTTGCGAATCCTTCTTTCTCGGCAAGTGCATTTGCCTGTGCCAATTGATAAGCATAACAGTTGGAAATGCCGATATACCGAACCTTACCTGCTTTTACCGCGCTGTTAAGTCCCTCTATAATATCATAAAGGGGAGTTGCATAATCCCACATATGATAAATGTATAAATCTACGTAATCCATACCGAGATTTTCAAGGCTTTTATCAAGCATTTTTTCAATATGCCTTTGCCCCGAAACGCCCTGCTCGATCTCTTCCGCTGTACGTGGCAAAAATTTTGTAGCGATTACGATCTCATCACGCTTTGCCAAATCCCGGATTGTTCTGCCGAGGTATTGCTCGCTCGTACCGCTTTGATAGGCAATCGCCGTATCAAAGAAATTTACGCCAAGCTCCAAACCCCGCTTTATAATTTCATGGGAATGCGCCTCATTGACCGTCCAACTATGCTGACCGTTCTGTGCGTCGCCAAATCCCATGCAGCCCATACAGATACGAGATACATTTAGATCGGAATTTCCTAATTTTGTGTACTGCATAACGAATCCTCTTTACGTCCCCGGAGAAATTAGCATTTTTTCTTTCTATTCTCCATATGGGTATTCTAATTTTCTTTTCTACATTTTCGATTGAAACTGAAATAAATTTTTCGTCAATATTTAGTTCTTTCGCAAGAAACTGTTGTTCCTTTAGGCGATTTCCTTTTTTGCCTTATCATCCCGCCCGGGAATCATTGTAATATAAATATGTGGCAGAAATTAGCTCCTCATTCATCAAGTTCATCTAACATCTTTTTAACTGTGCAGGGGTTTCCACAGGCAACCGCGTTTGCAGGTATCGACTTTACGACAACGCTGCCCGCACCGACGACGGAATTGTCTCCGATTGAAACACCCGGCAGAATAATTGCACCGCCGCCAATCCACACATTATGTCCGATTACAACAGGTGCGGTTTTCGTACGTACTGCGGTTTTACCGCTTTCGTCTGTGTATAGACGTTCTCTTGCTGAAAGAGGGTGCATTGCAGTGTAAATCTTCACATCGGGGCCGACTAAAGTATTATCACCTATTGTAATTTTCCCTGTATCTAAAAGAGTGCAATTCATATTGATAAGGCTGCCTCCGCCAAGAGAAATATTACAGCCATAGTCTACATAGATCGGCTGGTTTACTCTCACATTTTCGCCGCAGAAACCAAACAGTAAGCGGATAATCTGATTTCGCAAATCCATATTTTCAGCAGGCAGGCTGTTATAAATTTTCATTAGGTCTTTGGCATCATTGCTCAGCGTACGAAGTTCTGAATCTCTCGTATCGTAAAATTCGCCGTTGAGCATTTTTTCTTTTTCCGTCATTTGCTTTGTTTTCTCCTAAAACTGATTTATCCAATTTTTCAAATCCTGTTCTGACATATGGTTTAACATTTTTCCGTTTTCCCATTTTGTTCCAGCAGAGCAGAGGGGTTTTAATATCTCAACGGTTTTTCCAAGTCCGCTGCCGCCGCTGGTTGCAAAGGGGATTATCGTCTTTCCTGAAAAATCATAGCTTTCCAAAAACGTATTGATAATAGTCGGTGCAACATACCACCAAATGGGAAAACCGATAAAGACTGTATCGTACTCGTCCATATTAGATAACTTTTCTGCAATTTCAGGACGAGAATCGGGATTGCTCATTTCAATAGAACTGCGGCTCTTTTTATTTGTCCAATCAAGGTCTGCGCGGGTATATGGTATTTTGGGCTTGATTTCAAACAAATCTGCTCCTACTGCTTTTGCCAAACACTCGGCAGCAGCTTTTGTAACCCCGCTTGCTGAAAAATAGGCAACTAACTTTTTACGCATTTTATTTCCCCTCCAATTTATCGTATTCTTCTTCGCTCACGGGCTCACACCACTCGTTAGAGGTGCATTCGCCCGGTACCTCCACTGCGATATGTGAGAACCAACTATCTTTTTTTGCGCCATGCCAGTGTTTAACCTCAGGCGGAATCGTGATAACCATTCCGGCAGTGAGAGAAACGGGAGGCTTGCCTTCCTCCTGATACCAGCCCTCGCCCGCTGTGCAGATGAGAAGCTGTCCTCCTCCGCTTATTGCGTGATGAATATGCCAGTTGTTGCGGCAGCCCGGTTCAAAGGTTACATTTGCCAAAAACACCGCCGTTTCTTTTGGATCGGTTAAGGGCTTTAAAAAGGAATCTCCAACAAAATACTGTGAAAATGCATTATTTAAATTGCCTTTTTCAAACAGATTTGCTTTTTCAAATTCTTCATAAGATAAATATTTCATATTTTTCTGCCTTTCTACTTTATATAATTATTATTGACAGCGCTTCACGCATTGCGGCGTCCGGCATAAGTTTTTTCAACCGTGAACTGTCCGAAATGCCCGCCGCCGTGAGAACAGGATGGAACAATCGCTTTGATTAAAAAAATCCTATTTTTCAAGGAAAGAGGCGCCGGGCACAGAAATAAGGTGATCGGAATATTACCGTTTTCGTGATTAGATGTATTTTTAGAGTCAGTTTCCGATATAATGACCATACCCGGGTGATGCATTGCGTTCCAGATGGAATCCGAGTTCAAACTGTCTTTATTTTGCTTCGTCCTGGAACAATATCTGCGCTTTTATAGAAATAAATATTTTTTACTACTTTGCAAGGCCGTTTTCGGCAAGCCATTCCGTTATACTGCCGTCCGATGTTCCGCTTGCTCTAAGGCCGTCCTTGACATCGGCGTTCGATTCCGCGGATCTGATATCCAATACAGATTGTGAAATACCGCTGCCCCCTGACGTACAAAACGGCATAAGCGTTTTACCGGATAAGTCATAGTCGTCAAGAAAAGTGTTGATAATTCTTGGCATTGTACCCCACCAAATCGGATAGCCGATAAAAACGGTGTCATAGGCAGAAACATCAATCTTTTCGCTTCCGATAGAAGGGCGTGCAGACGCGTCGTTCATTTCTCTGTTGGCGCGGCAATCCTCATTGTTATAATTCAAATCATCCTCGGTATAGGTTACTTCGGGAACAATTTCATATAAATCTGAACCTGTCAAATCGGCGATTTTTTCTGCAACAGCTTTTGTATTTCCGGTACAGGAAAAATATACCACTAACGATTTTGAGTCTGCTTCAGTAGGATCAGATTCCGGAGCCGGTGCTTTGGAGGAATTGCCCTGATTATCCGATTCTCCTGCAGGTGCAGAGTTTGATTCATTATTGTGAGGTATAGGTTCGGAGAATTCTTCGCTTTGCGTACTGTTGCTGCCGCAGGATGCAAATGTGAGCATCAGTGTAAAAACTATGAGAATTGAAACTATTTTTTTCATTTTTAAAAATTCTCCTTTTAAATTTTTATAAATTTATATGATTAGCCTGTTTCAGTTTAAACGGAAGATAATCCAAACAGTCCAACTGCTTCTCCTTAAAATGAATTTTAACGAGTGTTCCGTTCCGTTTGTCATCAAGTATTTCCATTGTTTTTTCGGTGGATTTTCCTTTAAGCAATAATCGCACAATTTCTCTGCTGCTTCATGGGTGAATCCAATATCGTGGAGCGTCATAATGGTACTCAACCGTTCGATATCGCTTTCCTTATAATGCCACGAATCCGTTCTTTTTTGCCTCGCTCAAAGCTCCCAGCTTTCATATTTTTGAAAAATATGAATGGAAATATTATATTTTTCACTTGCCTCTTGAACTGTCATTTTAATCTTCCTTCAACTCGATCAAAAAATAAAGGCGCTCCGTCTTGGACCACCTTTATTATACATTTGGCTGCTTAAAATGTCTAATACTTATAATTTATTACAAGTTATGCCTTTTAAATATTGTTTTGCAAAATCTATGAATGAGGAAGTAGCTGCAGAAAAAATCTGATCTCTTTTCCATGCCAATGCTGTACCGCTTTCAAGCGTGGGTGATAACGGTACAAAACGCAATCCCTCGTAACTGCAGTTTAATTGGATACCTATTACTGTACCGATATTGCTTTGAGCCAACATCGCTTCATTATAAAGCAAATTGCCTTTTGCAATGATATGAATCTGCTCAGCGTACTCTCCAAACCATTTGCCGATATTACTCTCCATAAATTCACCCAAAGTAGAAATTAAAGGAATACCTGCTAAATCCCGCGGTGTGACGAAATCTTTTTCTGCCAGAGGTGAATTGTTTTGAACCAACGCCCCCCATTTTTCTTTTATTGGCAAAGATATAAATTCGTATTTTCGTATGTCAATCGGTTCAGACATAAGCCCTATATCTAAAAGCCCTCTTTCAATATTGTCACGGATATTTCCGGCGTTTCCGCTGTAAAGTTCATAACGTACTAGAGGGAATTTTTGGCAGAACTCTGCAATACAGTCCGTCAAATAACGGGTAGCTAAAAATTCTCCGCTGCCGATTGAAATGGTGCCTTCAAGATTTTCGGCCTTATGTAATAAATCCCGTTTTGTTTTATCTGCTAAAGATAAAATTTCTTGTGCTCTGCGTTTGAGTATCATTCCTTCCTCAGTCAAAATGATATTGTGATTGCTTCTCACAAACAATTCAACCCCCAGCTCTTCCTCAAGCTGGGCAATCTGTCTTGATAAAGTGGGCTGCGTTACGTGAAGCTGCTCTGCGGCCCTTGTAAAGTTTTCTTCCCGTGCAATCGCCAAAAAATAATTCAATACACGAAGTTCCATATTTTTCCCTCATCGAATAGAATATACCATGAAAAACCCGGCAGTTTTGCATAAGGAGCTTTGCTCAGTCAGAAAAAATCTACTGTGTACGGCCCTCGAAAGCTTTATGGTAATGTGATGCCGTGTACAGTATACCACAGGAAAACTCATTTATCAATAAGGCAAACAGGATAGATATGCCTTTTTGTCATTATAAAAGTTTTAATATAGTCTCTATTCCACGGCCCAAAAAGTAACAAAAATCAATATAGTTTGAAAATACTCGATGAGGAGGCGACATTTTCCGACAGGAACGATATGGAGGTCGCTCTTAAATGCAGTCGTTTATTTTTCAGGTGCTCAAATCGATGAATGTATGATTGAAAATGCTTTTTTCGCATTTTCACATTGTTCACAGGTACTATCATTGAAATAATGAGCTATGCATTGGAGCGATAACGAGCAGTTATCGGAGGAAAGGGTAGAGGAGAGACAATCGCCAAAATAACAAAACGGCCTGCTAACGCTATCGAAGATAGCGAGCGTGTACACCGGAATTTTGTTGTCGACGCAATAAAAGAATACGGTGAGGATAACGAGCATTCTCACCGTACATATGATAGGTCCATTCATTTTCCTCTAACGGGACGGTAGCCTATAACAGCCTGTACGGTTGTAGAAAATGCTAATCGTCCAAAAATTTGCGCAGACCGAGTCGCTTGCGGAATTTTACAATATAAAGAATGAGAATTCTAGACAGAAGAATATCGTATATAAAAAAGACAAAGGCACCGAGCAGACAAATGGGAATGAAATAACCCCACTGTGATTTCGGCAGAAGCAGAACAAAGATCGATATCAGAATGTATGCGGCAAGCACGATAATAAAATAGACGCTTTTCGCAATCCATCTGAAGATGCCTGGAATACGCTCAAAGAAGACCTTTAATATAGGATATATTCCACCGATACACAGATAGAGAAAGGCCGGTGATTTATTTGGCAGAAGGATCAGAGACAGCAGCGCGGTTACGGCATAGACCATCCAGGGATATGCGCCGCCGAGCTCGACTTGAACCAGCACGATTAAAAATGAAGCAAGCGCCACAATAGATGGTCCTATCATATCCAGCAATGAACCGCAGTAAAGAAGGACGACGCCCAGCGCCGAGAGAATGGCACAAACTACCATCTTTTTACTTTTCTTTCTGTTCGTATTCGGTGTCATGAAGCACATCCTCCCGGTCTGCAAAGAGATTAAAAAGCTCACGAATGCGGTTATGCTGGCCTCTTATGTACAATGCGCCAAAAAGTGCTTCGAATCCGGTTGCTCTTCGATATTCGACAGCAGTCGCACTTTTGGGATGATTGCCGCCCGCATTCCGCCCCCTTCGGTAAATCGTTTTTTCTTCCTCCGTAAGATACGGAAATAGCTTTTCGGCTCCGCGGCTTTGAGCTGTGGCTCGTACATAATCTTGCGCCATTGTGTTCAGTGTACCGGAATTGGAAATACCGGTTCGCAGCAGCATTTCTCGAACCAATAGCTCTAAAACGGCATCTCCCAAATAAGCCAGCGCCGTACTGCTATATGTTAGATTTTTTCCTGCTTTTATCAAACCATCCTCAGCTATCATGTTTATTTCGTCTTCTCCTCATTTATATTCAACAATGCTGGACTGATTAATAAAACACAGAATAACATAAATGCATGGCTGTATGGTGGAATTTTTGTAATCAAACGGTAAACACATGTTAGACCTTTTGCCTATATTCCTTCTGCAATACTTATATTTGTTTGAACTTCTGTAGGATATCGCAGAAAATATTAATGGATAGGGTCCGTTCGTCTGGCGAGGTTCATCGGCCGGAATACCGGGGTCTTTAGACCATCTGCTCAGGGCGAAGTATGGCGTCAAATTCCTCCGGACGCAAAAAGCCGAGAGAAACGCATGCCTCTTTTAGAGAAATATTTTCTGAGAAAGCTTTTTTGGCGGTTTTTGCGGCATTCTCGTACCCAATGTGAGGATTCAAAGCCGTTACCAGCATCAGGGAATGTTCTAAATATTCGCGCATCTTTTCACGATTTGCCCGAATCCCTTCTACGCAGTTTTTTCGGAAAGAAGTCATACCGTCTCCAAGCAGCCTTACGGATTGAAGAAAATTATAGATGCATACAGGCATGAATACATTCAGTTCAAAGTTCCCTTGGGAGGCCGCTATGGAAATTGCCGTGTCATTTGCAAGAACTTGGACTGCTACCATGGTGAGGGACTCGCATTGCGTCGGATTTACCTTACCCGGCATGATCGAACTGCCGGGTTCGTTTTCGGGAATGGAAATTTCACCGAGGCCGCATCGGGGGCCGCTGGCCAGCCAGCGGATGTCGTTGGCGATTTTCATCAGATTGGCCGCCATGGCTTTGAGTGCGCCGTGGGTATATACAAGAGCGTCTTTTGACGTTAGAGCGTGAAACTTGTTTGGAGCGGTTCTGAACGGAAGCCCGGTTAGCCGTGCAATCTCCTCAGCGGAAAGCTGTCCGAACTCCTTTGGGGCATTGAGTCCTGTACCGACCGCAGTACCGCCGAGGGCCAGTTCATAGATATGCGGTAAAGCATTTTCAACCATTTTTACGGTTGATTCCAGCATGACGCGCCATCCGCTGATCTCTTGGGCAAAGGTCAGCGGCGTGGCATCCTGGAGATGTGTACGCCCGCTTTTTATAACGTCGCCGTTTTCCTTTTCAAGTCTGAGAAATGTACTACACAGTGCCCGGGCTGCCGGAAGGAGGTCTCTGTGAATGGAAAGAGCGGCCGCTATATGCATGGCTGTAGGGAAAGTATCGTTCGAACTCTGCGACTTATTGACGTCGTCATTCGGGTGCAACAGCAGGCCTCCGTGCAGTTCATTGCCTCGATTGGCAATAACTTCATTTACGTTCATATTGGACTGCGTTCCGCTTCCGGTCTGCCAGACGACCAAAGGAAAGTGATCGTTTAGTTTATTTTCAAGAATCTCGTCGCAGACACCGACAATTACATCGGCCTTTTCGGCGGACAGCTTACCGAGACGGCGGTTCGTCAGAGCTGCAGCCTTCTTAAGAATGCCGAAGGCATGAAGAATTTCCAACGGCATGCGTTCACCGCCGATCTGAAAGTTCTGTAGACTGCGCTGCGTCTGAGCTCCCCAGTATTTGTCAGCAGGGACTTGAATTTCACCCATGGTATCGTGTTCTGTACGGTATGCCATTTTATCTGTGACCACCTTTCATTATGAAATATGCGGGGGAAGCGAAAATACCCATCGTGTACTTCAGTTAGTGATGAGATTTATCTCTGCCGTATTATCCAAGCACACATGGACTAAAATACGCAGTAAAGCTTTGTTGAAATCCAAACTTTGGGTTGTCAGGAGGTAAAGAAAAGGCTCGTACGCATACAATTCACGGTAGCTCCTTCGTTGCCCTAAAAATATTTTCTGATGCAGAAACAGCTTTTGGGAGACCATAGCCGGTCCTTAGCATCCGCTGGAGCGGAAACGATCTTGTACTGTCCGGATCTCGCTATCCACGAAGCTTTTCCGGCGCGCGGCATAGGTACCTTCGCGTGCTTTGATCTGCTTGTTCCTTTGCTTTGTTGGATTCAACTGTCTGATTCACCCCACCCAGCGTATGAAGTGCTGCTCTATTGGATCTCTGCCCACTGAAGGGAGACCGCTTGGATCGGGCAATCAATTTTTTATCTCTGAGGCCGACGCGCAGAATTCCATTTAGCATCGATGAAAATATCAATTATCCAGCCGAAGCTGATAGGAGATTGAGGCGACAGCCTCCTCTTTTATGACAAAGCTCAATGTCATATGGTCCTTTGTATAGGCGAGTGACTGCCCGGTCTGGTCACTCGGTTCACCGTAGGCTCCCGTGACCTCATCTTCCGCAGCCCCAACTGAGATTCCCTCGGCAGTGGCGACGGAATCATCCTCCAGATAAATGGAAAAAATACGCTCGGTACCTTCTTCATCAACATAGGTGGTGAGCTGAAAGCTGTTAAAATAATATATCGTTTCCTGACTTTCAAAGACACAGCTTTGGGAGACAAATTTGTTGCGATATGCCGGCAGCTTCTCGAACAGCGGTGTAATCGGGGCGTCGACGGCAATTTCTGTTCCATCAAAGGTGAAAAGGTAACCGGAATTTTCGTGATCAGCTTCGTCCTGTGAGACAGCAGGACGGTCGGTATCGCTCACAGAAGTTGGGGCCGCTGTATCACAGGCGGTCATAAACATCATAAAAACAACCATAAATACAAGAAATATACGGCAGCGCTTTGTATTGTACCTTTTCATACTCGGTCCTCCTGTCTTTTCCGTTTATAAGAGCAAATCAGGGAGTGGTGCTGTTGGATTGAAATTTTTGAAGTGTGCCGGTTCTCTCGAATTCCTCCGCCTGTTCTGCCTTTTCCCTTTCGTACCGGTCAATTTTTTCAGCCCATATTTCGCTGTAGCGCTGGTCGGAGCGTCGATCGGGCAAATCAAAGCGTTCTTTTAAAATACTTCCGAAATAAACGGAAAGTTTCTCAGCGCCGTAAACATTGAGATGCAGGCCGGCGTCATAGGTATCCGTTTGAAAATCAATGCCGATATCGTCCGTGAAGTCTAAAAAATTCAGATACAGTAGATTATTTTTTTCCGCGTATTCTGCAATCTGCATATCCCATTCCTCATACCAGTAAGGCCAGACTGTAGGGGCTTTGACAAGTACAAGCTCGATGCTGTTTTCTCTGCAGAGACGAAGGATGCGGTCCAGGTATTCATAACAGATTTCCGGTAAACGATCATCTGACAGAATCTGTCCTGTCGGAACGGTTTCAAGCGGACGAATATCAGCGCGGAGCAGGTAGCCATTGTGCGAAAGCGCCGGCAGATTCTGGAATGCATAAGTAAAGTCGTCAGCGCTGAGCTCACTCCAACGGGAATGAAAGCGGAGCAGGGGAAAAAGATAGGTCAGCGCATTTTCGTCTGCTGTCATGGAGGTCTGTATGGCGTTCCATTTTGACAGGGAGGGGCGCATACCGTCCAGAGTAAGCCTGTTGTAGGCCTCGTTCTGCGGCGTCCCGTATTTCATAGCCAGAACGTTGAAGACAACGACCTTCGGCGTCTCGTATCGAAGCGTATCCTCTAGCAGATAATAGGATTGCCAGATAAGCTGCTGCGGACTGCCTCTCAAATAACTGGGAATACCGTAATTTTCCCACAGTGCAGCGGGCGAAAAGTTTTCGTAAATTTCGCAGTCTCCGATCATCAGAACGTCGTGATGCTTGAATTCCTCGCTGTAATATTCCGCAACAAGCCGCCCCTCAAAAGCCTCGTCTAAATATTTTGGCATGAGAATACGCTGAAGAAAGTACAATACGAAAAAAAGCAGTACGGCGGCCAGCAGCCATTTTGCAAGCGTGAAAAATCGTCGTTTCATATATCCATCCAACTCTTTGACAGACGCAGATTTAAAATTGATTGTAGATAAACTGATGCGCATCATAGCCGGGACCGTAAGCGCCAAAAACCAGTATAGCACAAAACAGAAGGACAAAAACGGCATAACGAATGGCAAATGGCAAGCGTGACAGGGATTCCCGTACGGAACCCTTTCGCTGCTTCAGACTGACGGCAAGCATCAGCAGGACGCCGGCGAAAACTAGAATGCCGTCGGCTACTGAGAGACCAAGGGTTGACGGCGGGAGCGTACCGTTGATCAGCCTGCGGAAGCCCGGTGCCGTAAAAACAGACAGGACCGCCCTGAAGGTTTCACCGACAGATGCATAACAATCCAACGTACGAAGAAAACATAGTAGAAGAAAGGTGCGCGCCACGGTAAAGGCGCGGTACCAAAAATGACGCGCTATATCGAGACGTTCGTGAAAACGCCGTGCAACCGGCTGAAACTCTTGGGCTGCCAAAATGAAAAAACAGTTGAGCAGTCCCCAAACGATAAAATTCCAGCTTGCACCGTGCCAGGCGCCGGTGGTAAACCATACGATTATGGAGGCAAGATAAACAGGCGCGCGCCGCGCGGCGGCCGGACCAATAGTCTTTTTAACCCATTTTGTCAGCTTCATCATGGTTTTTGCGGTAGATAAGGGGTAGAACATATAGTCTTTAAACCAGGTCCCCAGGGAAATATGCCAGCGCCGCCAATATTCGGCTATGGATTTTGAGAAAAAGGGACGCATAAAATTTTCGCTCATTCGGATGCCCAAAGCCTCTGCTGTTCCAATGGCGATGTCAATACCGCCGGTAAAGTCCGCATAAAGCTGAATGGCATAGAACAGCATGCCTAAAAAGACATAGATGCCGTCATACAGATCGGGCGCCTCCGTTATGGTCTGCACGGCAATGAGAATTCTGTCCGCGACGACTAATTTTTTAAAATATCCCCAAAGAATTCTTTGAAGTCCAAAGCCGATATTGCGTGCGGAAGGAGCGTGCGGTGCGAAAAGCGTTTCCGAAAGCTGCGGATATCTGCCGATAGGCCCCTGAATCATCTGAGGAAAAAAGGCGGCGAAAAGCGCATATTTTCCGAGATTCTTTTCCGCTTCGTACTTTTCGTAGTATACATCGATCAGATATCCCATGGTTTGAAAGGTGTAAAAGGAGATGCCGAGCGGCAGCAGCCATTGCGTATAGGGCAGAGGCTGTATACCGAATAGGCCGATTATGGCATTAACATTGAAAAGAGCGAAATTTGAATATTTTAATACGACAAGAATGCCGAAATTCAAAATCAGACATAGGCTGAGCACACGACGGCAGGAGGATTTGCATTGCCGCCGCAGAGCCTTTGCACCGTCTTTGGAGAGTTCACCGCCCCGCTGTTCAATTTCATATCGGCATCGAACGCAGCGAGTGGTGATCCATCTCGCACCGAGATAGGAGGAAAGCGTTGTGGTGAGCAGATAAGCAAAGCACCAGATGCCCGCGAAAGCATAAAAAAAGTAACTTGAGACGAGCAGAAGCGGCCACTGTCCCTTTCGCGGAAGGAGATAATAAAGAGGAAGCAGAATCAAAAGAAATCCGATAAAAGCATAAGATGTAAAAAACATGACGCCACCGTTATTCGTTTCGGAGACGTTCTACCATGTCAGCTATAGCCTGAGCAGAATTGAAATGTTCCGGTACAATTTCGTCAGCCGGTACGATGATGTCAAAAGCCTCATAAATTTCAGCTACCAGGGAAACGATATCGAGCGAATCGAGTATACCGTCGTCGACGAGGCTTGTGCATTGCTCAAAATCAACATCGGGATGAAGATGACGAAGAATATCAATGATATCGTTCAGCATATATAAGTCCTTTCTTTATAGCTTATTTTTCAAATTTACCCATTTTATCCATGAAAGGGCGTCAACTCTTTCATTTTCTCGGTCGGCATGAAAACGTGGGCTTTGAAGTTCTTTTCAGACTGATTTTGCAGCATCGGCCGCAGAGTCAGCTTTGTCAGCAATATAAAGATTCTTCAGTGTGACACGATCAATTTTTCCGTTAACTGTGAGCGGCATTTCCGAAAGAAGGTGCAGTTCTGCGGGCATCATATATCGCGGCAGCTTATCCTTCAAATGGGAGGTCAGCGCGGTTTCGTCTGTCATCCCGGTATAAAACAGCAGAATTTGATGCCGGGTAAAATCGTACAGGCAGCAGCATAACTGTATCCCCTGACACAGACTTGCAGCAGCCTCGATTTCACTCAGTTCTATACGGTATCCCATGTGTTTGATCTGGTTGTCCTTGCGGGAGATAAAGAGAAGCTCTCCCCGGCTGTTGTATTTGCCAATATCACCTGTCCGATAGATCCGCTCCGGATATCTGTCGTTAAGCGGATTTTGGACAAAATTCTCAGCCGTTTTTTCGAAATTTCCGTAGTAACCAAGCGCAAGCGCGGTTCCGCGAATACATATTTCCCCTTCTTCTCCCTGAGGGACAGGACTGTTCTCTCGAAGCAAAAGAATTTCCGTATTGGGAAAGGGATGTCCGACCGGTATGGGTTCGTCGGGAGCGAACGTGCGGTCCACCTCGTAGAAGCAGGACATCCCGGTAGCCTCTGTCGGGCCGTAGAGATTGATAAAACGTGTATAAGGTAGACAATCGCGCCAAAGATTTAGCTGTCGGGTGGGAAAAACCTCGCTGCCGAATGCGACTGTCCTCAGAAACTCGGGCTTGACTTTTTCGAAGGTACCGAGACTGGATACGAGCGTTAAAGCCGAGGAAACCCAGCAAATGGTGTTGATTTTGTGATCGTTTAAAAATTCGATCAGACGGACGGGAAAGGAGAACAGCATGCGCGGAATAAAGTAAGCGGCTGCCCCGTTCCGGAGAACGGTATAGATTTCTTTCAGACAGGCATCGGTAAAGAGCGGTGCCTGGTTTCCGAATACGGTATTTTCATTCACCTTTAGCACTGCGGAAAGCTGTTCGATATAATCAATGACAGAGCGGTGACAGACGCATACACCCTTCGGCATGCCGGTAGAACCGGAGGTATATACAATGTAGGCAGGATCTGTATCGATATGGGCGCACCGAATTTGCTCAAGCAGGCGGTCGTCACAGGAAGATACAGATGCTGTACCGAAAGGAATCCGTATGATCTCCGAACAGGATTCTAAGGTCAACAGTTTTTCGGAAGAGGTGTCATAAACGGCGGCACGGGGACGAAGGGAGGTGAGGATTATTTTAGCGCGGCCCAGAGGCATGTCCGTATCCATAGGAACATAATAACAGCCGCTGTAAAGCACGCCGAAAAAGGCGGTCACAGCTTCAGGTCCCTTTTTCATGCAAACGGCAATAGGTTCTCTATATAAACCCTGTGCGGCTAAATATGAACCAAGGGCGCGAGCCTTGGTATATATCTCAAGAAAGGTAAGACTGTATTTTCCATCGGAAAATGCAATTTTTGACGGTTCCCGGCGCACCGTCTCTTCAAGATATTCAAGTAGGTTTAAAGTCATGTTTATCTAGCGCGCCTTTATACTGACCGGATGAAACGGTAAAAGGCTTCCTTTCATGCAGAGTGAGATCTGTTCAAGGTCCACACTTCATCATTTTGGTAGCAGCAGAATAAAAGATTCAGACATGTCCTTCCATTCGAAAAACAGTCGACGGCTACTTCATGAGGCTATGGTGATATCCTGATACAATGAAGGGTTATAGGTATAATAATTGCGTCCCATCATGGTGGTGTAGCGTTTAAGATCGCTGTCGGTCATCTTGAAACGGTCTACCCGCCAGGTGAATGCTGCGGCAACCGGGCAGGAATCAATAAAATACCAAACGTCTTCTCCGAAATTGACGAGATTCCACCAATGGTTTGACGTATCGTCCTTTCGGGTGACCATTCTGTTTTCAATACCTGCACGATCCAAGAGCAAGGTGTTCACCGCAAAGTAGGTATAACAGTCTCCGCGTCCGCTCTGAAGCCCCTCATATGCCGCCAGCTTGAGGTCCAGCTTGATAGACGAGCCGGTATAGCGTATATTGCGTGAAGTCCAATACCATATTTGATAGATTTTGTCTTCCAAAGTCATATCTTCTGTCAGAATTTCCTTCAGTACATTGTCCAGCGCCTCGTTCATCATAGCATCGGATATGTATTCAACAATAATTCGGGACTCGACGCTGGCAATGTTACCGGCGGAATCCTCCGCTGTATAGATAACCGGATACGTTCCCGCTGTATTTCTGTCAACCTTGGAGCTGTCCACTTGCACGGGCACCGTACCGTCGCGGTCATCAATAGCGTACACGCCGGCCTTATAGGCAACAGGGTCCCCAATGGCGATTTTTTTATCCTTGACGCCATAAATAACCGGGGGCGTTGAATCCGCAGCGGGGGAGGTACCTGCGTCCTGTGTCTGTTTAACGGAATCTGTCTCCTGCTGTGCTTCATCACCCGTTCCGGAATCGAAGGAAGCGCTGACCGCCTCCCTTTCTGTACAGCCGGTAAAACACGGCAGAAGGAAGAGAAGGCAGAACAGAACTGCGAGAGCGGAAAATGAAGAATCCAGGATGCTTCGGTCTCGATTCCCATTGAAAATTGTCAGCGGTGAGAAACGGCTAGCCGAAAACTGTATTTTCCTATTACTGAATTTCAAAAAGATCCTCCTCTGTTGAATGAACTGAGAATGTTTCAGAGGCGCTGATACTACGCTGCCGCTTGGAGCCTCGTACGGCAAAAAGGCGGATGTTTACACCCGTATGGCAGAGCATGGTCTGCAAAGGACCGGCCGAACCGACGGAAACGAAAGGGTGTAAAGATACATACGCAGGGATACTGGAGATATTTAATTTTACAGGCAAATCACGAAATTATTATATCATAGAATTTAAGCAGACGCAAGATTATATGCTGACAAAAACAAAAATTTCACAGAATACAAGATATGTCGGTGAGTAAATACACCTTCTGCGAAAAAAACACGAAAATTCAAATAGCTGTCACAAAAGTGTGTTATACTGTAAAATAACTGGAAAACCGGTAGAGACAGTAATTCAAGAAGAAATAGACAGCGTTGGGGGGAGTATTTATGCCCAAAAGATTGGCACTCCATGCATTTACGTACGGATAGGGATTTGGGCTGCCGCAGTAGCTTGCTTACTGGAAAGAGTATAATGTAAAATGAGAATAGAGAATTGAGGCTGCCGTTCAACTGCACTATATAAAGCTTTTGGAGGGACTGAAGGGCTCCTCTTTGTTCGAGCGGAACCTCGGATTTGGAGAAGTCCCTTGACGAAGTGCTTGGTGCTTATTCTTTACTTGCGTGATGAAAGTGAGGAGGATAGAAGCCCGTGCGTGACTCTTAAATGTTGTGCAGACGAGTGATGCTTTTGAAAATTTTGAGAAATTATATAAATATCAGAGAGGATGAAGTGATATGGAAAAGATTACATTAGAAGCTCGCAGGGTTGTTCGGAAGTTATTGGAGGAATCGGGACTTTCAGCCGGCAGTATTTTTTTGGTTGGGTGCTCGACAAGCGAGGTCGTGGGAAAAACAATTGGCAAGGGATCGGATATCGATGCTGCGGCAGCTATTCTCGACGGAATTTATCCCGTCCTGCAGTCGGAAGGCATCTATCTGGCGGCGCAATGCTGTGAGCATTTGAACCGAGCTATTGTCTTGGAGCGCGAAGCCGCTGATCGTTATGGATATACGCCCGTCTGTGTCGTTCCACAGCCTAAGGCGGGAGGTTCCTTTGCAACTGCCGTATACCGCAGGCTGCGGGAACCGGTTGTTGTGGAAGGAGTTCGCGCGCATGCTGGTATAGATATCGGCGGTACACTGATCGGCATGCATTTGAGAGAAGTGGCTGTGCCGGTGAGACTGCCCTTTGACACTATAGGTCAGGCAAGGTTCCTGTGCGCGAAAACGCGACCAAAGTATATTGGCGGAGAACGCGCTGTATATAAATGATAGGCAGACAATACGCATGGGCTTGCCGGACATCAAAAAGTTGAAAGAGCCAAAATCAAACCGCTTTCCTCAATTTTCGTCATTTAATTTTGGCTTTTGCTCTGCGGTGTCGTATGCATTTGTTTCTCAAACCTCAAAGGCAGCGTCTGCACAATTATGCTGAAAATAAACGGAAGAGCGCTGCGTCACCATCTGTAAACAAACGGCGTAGGCCCGCGCTGCGCTTGAAAGGGGGATTTTATGGGACCTGGACCAATGGGAGGACCGCCGCGGCAGTCTGTAAACGATCAAAACCGGCAGAAGCCGCCGAAAACGCTGCGGGAGGTGCCCGGATTCGTCAAACGGGTGCTGAATGCTTTTTTTTCCAGATTGTTTTATATTTTTCGGCTTGTGTGGGACGCAAATCCCGGCATTCTTTTTCTAATGATGTTCATGGCACTTTTCAACGGAGTCATGCCGGTGATCGGTGCGTACATCAGCGCAAATCTTTTGAACGGGCTTGCCGAGGCTTTTCTGGGACAAAAGGATTTTTCACAGATTATGGTGCTGATGCTGATCCAATTTGGCTATCTGTTTGTCAGCAGTCTCGTAACACAAGTAAATACAATCGTGACTCGTATGTCTGGGGAGATCGTCACCAATCATATTCAGATCAAGATCATGAACAAAGCGAAAGAGGTGGATTTAGCGAGCTTTGACCGTCCCTCTTTTTATGAGAAGCTGGAAAACGCCAGCCGGGAAGCGGGCATGCGCCCGGTGCAGATCCTGAACGCCAGCTTTACGGTTTTGAGTTCTGTGATATCCATGGTCAGCTTTGTGACAATATTGGCGGCCGTTTCCCCTGTAGCTCCGCTGCTGGTGATTCTATTGGCGATTCCTTCAGCCGTTGTCAATTTTATATACCGCAAAAAAAATGTGATGTATATGCGCCACAGGTCCAAGGAACGCCGGCAAATGTCTTATTATTCGCAGACCATGGTCGACAAGGATGCGGTAAAGGAGATACGTCTGTTCGGTCTCTCGGATCTTTTTATCGAGCGGTATCGCAAGGTGTTCGCCAAATACTTCAGCGGCTTGAAGAGGTTAATTGCGGGCG
The DNA here is from genome assembly GCA_019415985.1 of Clostridiales bacterium. Classification (GTDB taxonomy): domain Bacteria; phylum Bacillota; class Clostridia; order Oscillospirales; family CAG-272; genus CAKTAA01. The sequence continues at coordinate 4,382 of DXYE01000030.1, read as the reverse complement.
AGGGAGTATGGAATCTTTCCCTTACCGTTGTAACAACAGCAGTGAACTGCACCCTGTTTCTTTACATAGCTGCACGGGTGTGCCGCGGTGAAATGCAGGTCGGAGATTATTCACTGTATACCGGGGCCCTAAATTCCATATCAACAGGTGTGGCATCGCTGATTGGTACGACAGCGACCATTTATGAGGGGACATTGTTTATCGACAATTTGATCGCTTTCATGAAGGAAAAACGAACAGTTGTCCCGGCTCTTGAGAAACCGCTTTCGGTTCCGCGCCATTGTGCGCATACCATACGCTTTGATCATGTATCTTTCAGATATCCCGGGACGGACCGAGATGTGCTCCGTGACATCAGCTTTACATTGGAGGCTGGTGATACAGCTGTTCTTGTTGGACTGAACGGCGCTGGAAAAACGACGCTGATCAAACTGCTGACGCGTCTGTACGATCCTACGGAAGGGATCATCTATCTGGATGGCCACGACATTCGTGACTACAGTACGGAAGAGCTTTATAAAATGTTTGGCATTATTTTTCAGGATTTTGGCAAATATGCTTTTACAGTGTCCGAAAATATAGCATTCGGAGACATCGGCCGGGAGCAGGATGCCTCAGAAATCGAGGAGGCAGCGCGTCAAAGCAGCGCTGACGCCTTTATCCGCAGACTGTCAGACGGTTATCAGACACCGCTGATGCGGTATTTTGAGGACAACGGTACGGAACTGTCGATCGGACAGTATATAAATGATAGGCAGACAATACGCATGGGCTTGCCGGACATCAAAAAGTTGAAAGAGCCAAAATCAAACCGCTTTCCTCAATTTTCGTCATTTAATTTTGGCTTTTGCTCTGCGGTGTCGTATGCATTTGTTTCTCAAACCTCAAAGGCAGCGTCTGCACAATTATGCTGAAAATAAACGGAAGAGCGCTGCGTCACCATCTGTAAACAAACGGCGTAGGCCCGCGCTGCGCTTGAAAGGGGGATTTTATGGGACCTGGACCAATGGGAGGACCGCCGCGGCAGTCTGTAAACGATCAAAACCGGCAGAAGCCGCCGAAAACGCTGCGGGAGGTGCCCGGATTCGTCAAACGGGTGCTGAATGCTTTTTTTTCCAGATTGTTTTATATTTTTCGGCTTGTGTGGGACGCAAATCCCGGCATTCTTTTTCTAATGATGTTCATGGCACTTTTCAACGGAGTCATGCCGGTGATCGGTGCGTACATCAGCGCAAATCTTTTGAACGGGCTTGCCGAGGCTTTTCTGGGACAAAAGGATTTTTCACAGATTATGGTGCTGATGCTGATCCAATTTGGCTATCTGTTTGTCAGCAGTCTCGTAACACAAGTAAATACAATCGTGACTCGTATGTCTGGGGAGATCGTCACCAATCATATTCAGATCAAGATCATGAACAAAGCGAAAGAGGTGGATTTAGCGAGCTTTGACCGTCCCTCTTTTTATGAGAAGCTGGAAAACGCCAGCCGGGAAGCGGGCATGCGCCCGGTGCAGATCCTGAACGCCAGCTTTACGGTTTTGAGTTCTGTGATATCCATGGTCAGCTTTGTGACAATATTGGCGGCCGTTTCCCCTGTAGCTCCGCTGCTGGTGATTCTATTGGCGATTCCTTCAGCCGTTGTCAATTTTATATACCGCAAAAAAAATGTGATGTATATGCGCCACAGGTCCAAGGAACGCCGGCAAATGTCTTATTATTCGCAGACCATGGTCGACAAGGATGCGGTAAAGGAGATACGTCTGTTCGGTCTCTCGGATCTTTTTATCGAGCGGTATCGCAAGGTGTTCGCCAAATACTTCAGCGGCTTGAAGAGGTTAATTGCGGGCGAGGGAGTATGGAATCTTTCCCTTACCGTTGTAACAACAGCAGTGAACTGCACCCTGTTTCTTTACATAGCTGCACGGGTGTGCCGCGGTGAAATGCAGGTCGGAGATTATTCACTGTATACCGGGGCCCTAAATTCCATATCAACAGGTGTGGCATCGCTGATTGGTACGACAGCGACCATTTATGAGGGGACATTGTTTATCGACAATTTGATCGCTTTCATGAAGGAAAAACGAACAGTTGTCCCGGCTCTTGAGAAACCGCTTTCGGTTCCGCGCCATTGTGCGCATACCATACGCTTTGATCATGTATCTTTCAGATATCCCGGGACGGACCGAGATGTGCTCCGTGACATCAGCTTTACATTGGAGGCTGGTGATACAGCTGTTCTTGTTGGACTGAACGGCGCTGGAAAAACGACGCTGATCAAACTGCTGACGCGTCTGTACGATCCTACGGAAGGGATCATCTATCTGGATGGCCACGACATTCGTGACTACAGTACGGAAGAGCTTTATAAAATGTTTGGCATTATTTTTCAGGATTTTGGCAAATATGCTTTTACAGTGTCCGAAAATATAGCATTCGGAGACATCGGCCGGGAGCAGGATGCCTCAGAAATCGAGGAGGCAGCGCGTCAAAGCAGCGCTGACGCCTTTATCCGCAGACTGTCAGACGGTTATCAGACACCGCTGATGCGGTATTTTGAGGACAACGGTACGGAACTGTCGATCGGACAGTGGCAGAAGCTTGCGGTTGCAAGGGCATTCTACAGCGATTCCGATATATTGATTTTGGATGAGCCGACAGCCTCGCTGGATGCTATTGCGGAACAGGAAATTTTCAGTCAGTTCGAGAAGCTGCGGGAAGATAAAACCACCATTTTTGTTTCACACAGGCTGTCAAGCGCGACGACTGCCTCAAAGATCATAGTACTGGATAATGGCACCATATCAGAGGAAGGAACGCATGCAGAGCTTATGGCGCGCCACGGACGATACTATACTTTGTTTTCCACACAAGCAAAACGGTATATTGATTCGGAAAAGATGGTGCAAAAAGATACCCCTGATATACCGGAACCGCCTCCGGCCTGCCGTCCGGAACCGGAGGCCGGTGCAGGCGAAAGTGCGGATCTTCGAAATCAGGCTTTGTTTCGGGAGAAAAAGTTTGAAAGATAAATCTTTCAAACTCCGTTTTGTGGCTTTCGCTGCCCAACGGAGCAGCGATTTTGCTTCGCAAACCCATACACAATTCCGAAAGAAGGATGCTTTCCCTCATGCGAAAGCTATGGTCATAAGTATGAAGGCTGACTCTTAAAAAATTTCATATAAAAAATGTGTTGGGAAATAAATGTAGCGGCACATTTTAAGGGACTGCTGCATTTTTGTATCGTGCCAAATTTATAGCGGTTTTATAAATAATGGTACGGTCATGATGGCGCCTCTGTACGGCAAAGAAAATAATAGAAACAACAGCAAGATTTCCTTGCCGTTGGTTGTTGCTTTAACATATAAAATGAACTTTGTAAAATACGGCGGCCATTTTGCATCGAGAAGATTTCGGCAGTTTGGAATAAATCCAAAATGCGGTACGCAGCCAGCAGCTTTACGGTGATGTAATAATGGGCATGCCGTGCGCACTTATACCGTGATCTTGATCCGCAGGCAGCTACCATACAGTATATCAGAGAAGCTCAAGCCTGTATGTTTTTTTATAGACAGGGCTTGTGCAGATCCGTTTAATCTATAAAGATAGACTGTCAGATCGTGCCATCGGGCAAATTTTTCTGCTCTGTCTTATATTCAACCGGAGCTCCGCACAATGCTTCCGGAAGTCCTGTGTTGGTTTGGATTTGATTTCCAAGCATAACGCTCACAAATCGATGTCAGAAGACAAATCAATCGTATCGGTCTGACCGTGGCAGTTTATATCAATTTTCATAGTCTTCCACCACAATTTGTGTTGAACTGCCTTCTGCCTGCGTCTCTACTAGGGGCCCCGTTACGCCTTTCTGAATCATGCCGATAGCCATATCAACAGCCGGAACATCACACTCGCCAACCAGTTCTCCGAGCGTCCCGTGTTCATGTGCATTCAGCAATACCGAAACGGGGACGCGAACGCTTACTTTTGTAGCCGGGATACCGGCTTGACTCGTCCGCCTCGGTTTGAACGCGTATCACTAAAGTACGGCGGGCGATTCGATCTGTTTCAGCGTCCGTTGCCAAAGGATATTTGCTTAGCCGTTGAACAGTTTATCGGTTGTAACGTGCAAAATATTCGCAAGTATTTTGGCGCTTGGAAGATCAGGGTACGACAAATCATTTTCCCATTTTGAGATGTCCTGCAATATAATGTTTATTTTTTCAGAAGCTCTTCCTGTGTAAGCACTGCTTTTTATGAAAATAAGCAATATCATTGCCAATCGTTTTCATATATAACTTTCCCTTCTGTTTTTATATAATTTCGTTCTGTGTTCTGTATTTGATAAAAGCCCTATCGTGCCTTTATTATATATTACCTGTCTCTTAT
>DXYE01000003.1 GCA_019415985.1 Clostridiales bacterium | reverse complement strand
TCCTTGACCATGCCGAACACGGGTATATCCATATTCAGCTCTGAAAGCAATGCACGAATGACCGAAACATGCCCCTTGCCGCCGTCAAGCAGAATAAGATCGGGCGCTTCCGCACCAAAGCGGGCGTCTTCTCGCGTCAGACGCTCAAGCCGGCGGCGCAGTGCTTCCCGCATAGAAGCATAATCATCCTGACCGGCGGTTTCTCGAATGGTAAATGTCCGGTAATCCTTTTTTTTGAACTTTCCCTGCTCTACCACAATCATGCCTGCCGTGATATGTTCAGAACCAATATTGGAGATATCATAAGCTTCTATTCGTTCCGGCACGGTTTCGAGATGCAGAAGGGATGCCAGTCGGATCAACGTTCGGTTATCCCTCTCCATCTCCTGCAGGTATTGCTTCGCATTCTGCTCTGCATTTTCTCGTGCCATTTGACAAAGAGACCGCGACGGTCCCCTTTCCGGCTCACGTATTCTCACGCGTCGTCCGGCCTGCTCGGTCAACAATGCTTCAAGCGCCTCTCTTTCCGGCTCTCCAAGAGAGAAGCCTAAGAGGATCTCTTTCGGTATGTATTGACGCTTTTGGTAGAACTCCAGTAGAAATGTATCGAACGCATCGGTCTCGACGATTTGATCGGCGCCAAACAGGATCGGTTCGCAGTCAATGAGGCACCCTCCCCGGATGTAAAATACCGAAAGACAGGCGCAGGTATCATCCTGATATAGGGCAAATACGTCCTGCTCCGTGTCCGGTGAGGAAACCACCTTCTGCTTCTGCCATAATGCGTCGAGATGATTCATACGATCTCGCCACTGCGCCGCCGCTTCAAACTGCAGCGCCTCAGATGCCGCATACATCTTCTCCTCCATAGACTTCTTTACATGGCCGAAGTCGCCGCGGAGAAGCTCCACAATATGCCTGAAAATTTCCTGATATTCTTCTGAGGTTACATTTCCCGTACAGGGAGCACAGCACTGTCCGATCTGAGAATAAATACACGGCCTCCCCTTACCGACATCGCGCGGAAACTCCTTTTTGCATGCGGCGATTTTAAAAGTTTTGCGAATGGTCATCAAAATGGAATAGACGGCTTTGGCACTGGAATACGGTCCAAAATACTTTGCGTTGTCAGCCGCCCTGCGGCGCACCATCATGATTTTCGGAAATGCATCATGCACGGTAATGCGTATATACGGATAATTTTTATCATCCTTGAGTTTAATGTTATATTTCGGCGCATGCAGCTTGATCAGACTGTTTTCCAGCGTCAGCGCTTCCATTTCGGAATCGGTCAGAATGGTCTCAAAATCGCAGACATGCGACACCATTCTGGCCGTTTTCAATGACATGCTCCCACTTTCATGAAAATACTGTGAAACGCGATTCTTCAGGACCTTTGATTTTCCTACGTATATAATTTTACCTGTGCGGTCGCGCATAAGGTAGACACCCGGGCGCAGCGGTAAATTCGCCGCTTTCTCCCGAAGCTTTTCCTTTCTGTCCTCCATATCCTCGTCCCCGCTTTCTGAAGGCTTCGACCCAATGCAGCTCTTTTTCATGCAAAAAAAGACGGACATACCCGCGCAGCGGCAATCCGCTGTCCGAATTCATTGCCGTCAGCGTCTGTGCGCATGTATGATCCGCCTTTTGTTCTTTGCAGTCTGCCCCGCCGTCTGTCATCAGTCGTTAAAACCGGAATCGATCAGCGCCTCCAGGCCGTTCAGCGCCTCTACCTCGTCTGCGCCGTCTGCAATCAGTGTCACAGTCATTCCCTTTGTAATACCAAGCGACAGTACGCCGAGAAGGCTTTTGGCGTTGACGCGTCTCTCGTCCTTCTCCACCCATATGGAGCTTTTGTAGGAGTTTGCTTTTTGAATAAAAAATGTCGCCGGTCTCGCATGCAGACCCACGCTGTTTTGGATGGTAATATCACGAGAAATCATCATCAATCTCCTATCTGAAACACATTTCTTCAAAGGCTGGCTGTTCCTAAAACAGTGCCGCCAGCATATTGTTACTTACTTATTATAACAAAAGCCTTTCACAAAATCAACCCCTAATGTCCACAAAATATTTTTTAAACAGATAGACATATTCTGTTTACAACTCAATCTCCGCGAAAATATATGCATCTTCGTTTTCTGCTGTCCCTCAGCGTCCGACTCAAGGCAGGTGCCCGTTCTGCAGCGCCCTATGTCTGCTTCCCACTATATGAAAGCTTCTGAAATGTTATATCACATCCACACCGTCTTCACACTTCCATACTCCTGGTTCGTGTGAGCTGATAGTATCTGCGGGAACATGTATTTTTTCCACCGCCGCGATAGCCCAAAAATATATTTATTCAGCGGTTTTAGGGACTGTTCTTGACTTTGGACATGAATTTTGTTATAATATTTAGGTAATCATCCTGTGCGGCAAAGTCTTTTGTGACGGAGAATGATTTTCCTCAGAGATATCTTTGCCGCTGTCGGCAACAGGTCATCACGACTTCTCAAATGCGATTGCTTTCAGCAGCATGGCCATATGACGCTTTGTTCCTCAGCTTCATCGTCAATGGCTTTCTTTTTATTTTCTTCAGATATACTTTAGATATACTTTTTTCAGACGGACGTAAAGTTTTCGGCCTGCGTATTTCCGTCGCCGCAATGACGCATTGATACGCTATCGGTGTTTTACTAAGATATGTGCAGATTTAGAGTGATCTTTTTTTTGGAGCTTTCAGCATGTTCTCATCCGCAAAAAATAGATGCAGAATCGTTAAGGCGTTTGAGCCTGCGTAAAAAAACATCACCGCAGTGAACGGCAAAGACCTGTCTGAAAAATCATATTTATGTCGGTATGGGCTCTGCGGAAATATGTCAAAAGGCCGGCCCTGCTCTTTCCACTTTCTTAAAATTTTCCGTATTGCAAAAGAAGAATTAATAAAATCGGCATTGCCGTGCTCGGAGGAAAATCGAATTTATGGCAAAAACTAAAGCGCAGGACACATATGGAAATCAAAGCATTACGATGTTAAAGGGCGCTGACCGTGTCCGCAAACGTCCGGCCGTTATTTTCGGTTCAGACGGGCTGGAAGGCTGCGAACATTGTTTTTTTGAAATCCTGTCCAATGCAGTAGACGAGTCCCGCGAGGGCTTCGGTTCGGTCGTCTATGTAACAGTATACCGAGATCATTCGATCTGTGTCGAGGATTTCGGAAGGGGTGTTCCGCTGGACTATAATGAGGCGGAAGGAAGATACAACTGGGAGCTCGTATACTGTGAACTGTATGCCGGCGGAAAATACGCCAACAACGACGAGGACGCCGCCTATGAGTATTCACTGGGTCTCAACGGTCTCGGCGCCTGCGCCACACAGTATGCGTCGGAATATATGGATGTTGTCTCCTATAACGGAGGCAAGGTGTACTCCATTCATTTCCGAAAAGGAGAGCCGGTTTCCGAACTTGAAATTCGTGATCCCGATAAAAAGGAACAGCGGCGGACCGGAACCATAGTGACCTGGCGTCCGGACCTGGAGGTCTTTACTGATATCAGCATTCCGCGTGAAGCTTTTGAAAACATCCTCAAGAAGCAGGCGATTGTCAACGGCGGGCTGAAGTTTATCTTCCGGTGGGAAACGGACGACGGTTCCTTTGAAACGTCAGAGTTCTTTTATGCGCACGGTATCGAGGATTATATCGGCGAGCTCTCAGGTGAGCAGGCTTTGACGCCGCCTGTGCTCTGGCATCTGGAAACCGTTGGACGAGACCGGGCGGACAAGCCGGATTACAAGCTCAAGGCAGAGGTCGCTTTCTGCTTCTCTAATCAGCTTCATCTTTTGGAATATTATCATAATTCCAGCTTTTTGGAGCATGGCGGCTCCCCCGACAAGGCGGTCCGCAGCGCCTTTACTTCTTCTATAGACAAATATTTGAAAGTCAACGGTAAATACAACAAAAATGAAACACGCATTGCCTTCAGCGATATCGAGGACAGTCTCATCCTCGTTACCAACAGCTTTTCCACACAGACTTCTTACGCAAACCAGACAAAGAAGGCGATAACTAACGCCTTTATCACCGAGGCCCTCACCGACTTTCTCAAGCACTCGCTCGAGGTGTTTTTCGCCGAACATCCCATCGATGCGGATAAAATCTGCGCACAGGTATTGGTCAATAAGCGTAGCCGTGAAACCGCTGAAAGTACGCGTCTGAATCTAAAGAAAAAACTGTCCGGCAACACGGATATCTCAAACCGTGTAGAAAAATTTGTAAACTGCCGGTCAAAGGATCCTGAAATACGCGAACTGTATATCGTGGAGGGCGATTCTGCTCTGACCTCCTGTAAATTGGGACGGGCTGCCGAATTCCAGGCAATTATTCCTGTGCGCGGCAAAACGCTCAATTGTTTGAAAAGTTCGTATGACAAAATATTTAAAAACGATATCATTATCGATTTGCTCAAGGTCATCGGTTGCGGGGTGGAGATCAAGTCACGGAGCAAGAGCGACATGGTGCCTTTCGATTTGTCCGCGCTGAAATGGTCCAAAATTATCATCTGCACAGATGCAGATGAAGACGGTTTTCAGATACGCACATTGATTTTAACGATGTTTTACCGTCTGCTTCCCACACTGATCGCCTCCGGAAAAATTTTCATAGCCGAATCGCCGCTGTATGAAATCACGGTAAAGGATGACATATATTTTGCTTACAACGAACCGGAAAAGACGAAAATTCTCAGCGGTATTACCGGAAAATATACCATTCAGCGATCTAAAGGACTCGGAGAAAACGAACCGGATATGATGTGGAAAACCACAATGAATCCTGCCACCAGACGACTGATCCGAGTGGAGGCCTGCGATGAAGCGGAAACCATACGGATGTTTGACACCCTGCTCGGAGACGACCTTGCAGAACGCAAACGCTTTATCGCAGAACACGGAGCGGAATATATCAGCGAAGCCGACATTTAGCGCAAACAACACCCGCATTTCCGGATTCCGCAGGTTATATTCAGTCGTGACCGATCTGACGAATCAATGTGCCTTTTGGAAAATAGAACATGGGAAGCGGAATTCTGTTTGTACCGCAATAGAGGAGAGACTGCCGATGATACAACGAAGAACGGCCTTGTGTGCCGCCTCGTAAATACGCTGCGGTCTAACGCATCCGTGCCGGAGGTCCGAGGCTGTTTTACCATTCGACAAAGAGTGGATAACGTTAATTCACGGGTGCATGCTTCTCATTGGTTTTTTAGCGATTTGTACGTTTCGGTACGGATTACCGGAGACAGCGCCTGTGTACAATTACATTCTGCCGGCAAAAGAGGAGAGCTATATGGCAAAAAGACAAAAACAGATGACGCCGGAACGGCATAGCGGTCCCCCTGCGGAGATAACGCCGCAGGCTATTACGGATACCATTGAAAAAAACTATATGCCGTATGTTATGACAGTGATTATTTCGCGTGCCATACCGGAAATTGACGGTTTTAAGCCCGCTCACCGCAAGCTGTTATACACCATGTATAAAATGGGGCTGCTGACCGGTGCGCGGACAAAGAGCGCAAATGTCGTGGGGCAGACCATGCGTCTAAATCCGCACGGGGACGCGGCCATTTACGAAACTATGGTACGTCTGACGCGCGGACATGAAGCGCTGCTGCATCCTTTTGTGGATTCCAAGGGCAGTTTCGGAAAGCAATACAGCCGTGATATGGCGTATGCCGCGTCGCGTTATACAGAGGTCAAGCTCGATGCCTTCTGCCGGGAGCTGTTCCGCGGTATCGACAAAAATGCAGTAGATTTCATCGACAACTACGACGGCACCATGCAGGAACCGGTGCTTCTGCCAACTTCCTTTCCGAATGTTCTGGTATCTCCGAATATTGGTATCGCCGTGGGTATGGCCAGCTCGATCTGTTCCTTTAATTTGGCTGAAATTTGTGATGGTACAATTGCCATGCTGTCGAACCCGAACATTGAACTGAATGAACTTATGGATCTCATCAAGGCGCCGGATTTTGCCGGCGGCGCCTATATCATTTACAATAGAGCACAGCTCAAGGATATATACCGAACCGGTCGAGGCAGCTTCCGTATGCGCGCGCGGTACGCGTACGACAAATCCGCCAATTGCATAGAAATTCTGCAGATTCCTTATTCTACTTCCATTGAACTGATTCTAAAACGGCTAACGGATCTTGTCAAGGAGGGCAAGCTGAAAGAAATCACAGATTTCCGCGACGAAATCGATTTGAGCGGTTTCAAGCTGACCATCGACCTACGCCGAGGCACCGATCCCGATCTACTGATGACAAAGCTTTTTAAGCTGACGCCGCTTGAGGACGACTTTGGCTGTAATTTTAATATTCTGGTCGACGGCTCTCCCAGGCAAATGGGCATTCAAGAGATTCTGACAGAATGGATACGTTTTCGGATTCAGTGTGTCCGGAGAGAGCTCGCCTTTGATCTCGAAAAAAAGAAGGACAAGCTTCACCTTCTGCTGGGGCTCGGAAAAATTCTGCTGGATATAGACCGCGCCATAGCCATTATACGTGGAACGGAAGCAGAGAGCGATGTCATTCCGAATCTTATGGCAGGGTTTTCGCTGGATCAGATACAGGCGGAATATATCGCTGAAATCCGACTGAGAAATCTCAACCGTGAATACATCGTCAACCGGACAAAGGAAATCGAAGACCTGCAGACAGAAATTGCCGAGCTGACCGACACCATAAACAGCGAGCGGAAAATTCGTGCTCTGATTGCAAAGCAGCTCAGGGAAATCAAGGAAACCTATGGTAAGCCTCGAAAAACGCAGTTGATTTACAACGAGGATATAAAGGAATATAGGGAAGAACATTTTGTCGAAAATTATAATGTAAAGCTCGTTCTTACCCGTGACGGTTATTTTAAGAAAATCACACTGCTGTCGCTTCGCGGCAGCGATGAACAGAAGCTGAAAGACGGCGATGCCGTGAGAAGTACCGAAAATGCTGAAAATACAGATGAAATACTATTTTTTACGGACCACGCGCAGGTCTACAAATCAAAAATCAGCGATTTTGAATGCGTCAAGGCTTCTGCCTTGGGCGATTTCATCCCGGCTAAACTCGGCTTTGAGGACGGAGAACGCGTTGTTGCGATGAAAGCGCTGTCCGCCTATCCATCGGCACATCATTTCATCTTTATCTTTGAAAACGGCAAAGGGGTGCGCGTCCCCGTTACAGCCTACCAAACCAAATCGCAGCGCAAAAAGCTGACCGGAGCCTTTTCTGCTGCATCACCTGTGACAGGTATCTTTTATGAAGCGGATACCTCCTTCGAGCTGCTTCTGATCTCAAGCGCAGGAAAGGCGCTGCTTGTATCGTCCGGACAAATTCCCGTCAAAGCGACAAGAAGCGCTGTGGGTGTACAGCTCATGACGCTGCGCGGCAGGCATACCGTTACAGAAGTTCTTACCGATGTATCCGACAGAATTGCAAATGCTTCAAAATTCAGAAAATCCAACCTTCCTGCTGCCGGAAGCGCCTTTGACCCGGCTGCTCTTGCGGAGGCAACCGCTGCGCCGGAGGAGCCCGACGGCACAGAAGCTTAGATAACTGTTTTAAGTCTGTTTAAAATGGAGAAAGGAGCGGTTTGTTTTCTCTAGAAATCAAACCAACAAAATGTATGAAACGCCAAATGAAAAATCTGATTGCCATGGCTTCCGCTGCTGCCGTGACCCTTACCGCCGTTACCGTATTTGCGCTAAACAGCAGTGCCGCCTCTGAAAGCGACAATCTGCCCGTCTCAAAAAGTTATGTGGATCTAATGATTGCAAATTTACAGCAGTCCCTGAACGAAAATATGGAATCTCAAATTCAGTCCACACTTTACGATGTGATGCTGGAGGACTATACTGATGTGATCAAGGATGCGGTTCGGGACAATCTGGCCGACAATGAGGAGCTTGCCTCCATTATCAAAGAGCAAATGTCCGGATCAGATCTCATTTCCTTCACGCCGCTCGAAATGAAAGCGGGACAGAAACTGTCGGGACAATGTGAATTTATTATCCGAGGCGGGACTGTTATCGCAGAATGCCCCGGAATCAACGGCCTGTCGGATATGACGGCCGGCGCCGATGTTCGTGACGGAGTGCAAATCCAAACCGAACATCTGATTGCCATTCCGCGGGATGACGACAGAGCGGTCCGTGTAGAATCTGATAATGCCTGGGTCATGGTCCGGGGCCAGTACACCATTCAGTAATATTTTGAAGCATACACCGGTGTCAAAGCCGGAGGTCAAAGAAAACCGACGCAGACCGTTATGTCTCCCATATACATATCCTCTCCCATTGCCGCAGCGTCTGCTTCGTTCGCATGAAAGGATTTACATCGTATGAACAAGCGTAATAAGTTGATAGTTCGCGTAATCGCCGTTATTCTGGCCGCGCTTATGGTTTTGGGCAGCGTTTCACTAATTGTACAGATCCTTGTTTTTCAGGCCATCGCTCTTAGTTCCTCAGATTATGACAATTTGACCATTCGCATCGGCTTGATGTATGGAAACGGCGTCGCCGCCAGCTTCGGTGTAAAGGCGGAAAAGGGATTTACGATCGGCGCTGTCCGTACGGAAGACAGTTCGTTCCAGGCGGTATGGACTACGGAGGCCACTGCGCTCGAAGCCTGTACGGACAACAATCTTTCTCTGGTTGATGGTATATACAAGCCGGCTCAATCAAATTTTATTATAGGCGGTTACCACTTGGAAATCAATAGTCTTTATCAAAATGAAAGGGATGCGGCGGCAGCCGTGGACGATGCCAACAGTCGTCTCCGCGCAGCCGGTATATATTCGTCCGTTCTCTATGCTTTTCCCTTATATTGTACCGATGGCTACCGCGTGCGTATCGGAGATTTCGCTTCTGCATCCTCTGCAAACGCCTCCAAGGCCAAGGTTGCCAATGCTTTAAAAACAGATGCGGCCATCACTTCCGTCGGTCCCTCTTCCTCGGCTGTTACACTGGTCAATACGAACAGCAACCTGATTGTGCTTGAGTTTGACAGCAGCGGGGCGGCAGCAGGCGTCCGTGCGCAGCAGACTAGCGGCGGAGACGTCTGTCCGATCGTTTCACCGAACAATAATCAATACGAAGGCGTTTTTGAATTCAGCAGATACGGAGAGGGCGTCGCAGTGACGAATATCGTCCCCATTGAAGCTTATGTGGCCGGTGTCGTCCCGTGGGAAATCGGCTCTACATGGCACCATGAGGCACAGAAGGCTTTTGCCATAGCCGTCCGTTCCTTCGCGCTTTCCACGCTCGGCAAGCATCAGAAAGCATACGGTTTTGATTTGTGCAATGGTACCTGTTGCCAAGTTTATGCAGGAATCAGCCGTCTCAACGACAATGTGGCTTCCGCCGTGTCGGAAACACGCGGCATTGTCGCGTCTTATAACGGAAAGGTAGCCAATACCATGTACTGTGCCGTGACAGGCGGCTGCACAGTCAATGCCTCGGAGGTCTGGAATGGGACCGATTATCCCTATCTTCGTGCGGTTTCAACACCTTGGGAGGATTATGCCTCTCACGCAAACGGCGAATGGGTCAGCGAGGTTTCCCCAAAAGATCTCGGCGCTTACCTGCGCGATACCAAAGGCTTCACAGAACTGACGGGTGATATTGCCGATATATCGATCGACAGGTACGCTACGAATTCCTCCTATGTTTACCAGGTAACCGTCACAGATGTCAACGGAAACACTGTGACCAAGAACGGCACCTACAACGTGAACTCTCTTTTTGCAAAATATGTAAAAAGTGCAAATTTCGTAGTCGGAAAAAGCGGAACCATAGAAGGACTGCTGAAAAAGTATCCCCTTTTGACAGCAGATGGCAAACAGTACCTCTCAGCACAAGAGGATATTCCCATTTTGACCCCGGATGGCGTGAAATCTTTTTCCGCAAAGGACGGACTTTCCATCTACACGGCAGAGGGAAAAACAACGCTTTCCCCGGATGCCTATGATATTCCGGAGGAAGCCAACGAGCTCCTCAACGATCCAAACAACAATAACTTCATTTTTATTGGCAAAGGCTGGGGACACGGCATAGGTATGAGCCAATGGGGCGCAAAATGCTTGGCAGAAGCCGGAGGAAGCTATGAGAGGATTATTACCGCTTACTATACCGGTGTCTCCTTGAGCAAATATTACGAACTTGTAAACTGATTAACCGCTTGGGGAAGCCGAGTCAAGCTGTGCCGCTGAAAACTGCCTAATGTTTCTGCCTTTTCTATCACCTAATCCATCTGACCGGATGTGGCCCCGTTGCTTGCTTTATATTTTATTTTTGGAGGAAAGATATGACCGCTGACATTCTCCTGTGCTCAGAGAGTCCGATCTTCGCGCGAATGCTCTCGTTGGAATTATCTGTTTATTCCCGGCATACAGAAATCCGTTCGGCTATATCAAACATTCTGCTTGAAAATCCGGAGGAATACAAGGTGATCCTAATTGATTTATCCTGTCCGATTCCTGTCATGGATCAGCTTCTCAAGTCAACGGCTAAGGGCGGCATTCCTGTCATTCTCATGGGGTACCCGGAGGATCCTCTGATGTCGGCTGAATACATGCAAATATATGAATCGTACGCACATTGTGTTGTATTCATGCGTCCCTTTTTAATGGAATCCTTTCTCCGCTGTATGAAAGAACTCTTATATTCTGGACAAAGTGCTCTGCATCTGCAAAATTTTGCTGCGCTCATGCAAAAGCCCTACACGCCTGCGGATGATATTCGGATCGATACGGATGCACGCGCTGTTTATTTCCGAGAGGAGCCTATCGAACTTACCAAACGGGAATATGATCTGTTTCTGTATCTTATGCAGCAACGCGGCAGCACAGTCAGCCGCAGCGACGCCTTTGCAAAGGTATGGGGGTACGATTATCTCGGCGACACGAATGTCGTTGACGTCTATGTTAGATATCTCCGGCTAAAGATCGATGAAAAGTTCCAATGCAAGCTGATACATACGGTCAGAGGGATAGGATATATGATCAAAAAGTAAATACGGGTTCATAAACGGTCTATCTGCGCCAAGTGCTGCGGTATTCGTGATATCGCGCCTCAGATGCCGATGCTTTGGGTATATTCGAATTTCTGTCCCAATCTCGGTCATGTTTTGTTATTTTTTCGAAATATTTTGATCTCCATAATACCTGTTCCGAGATAGATAAGAATTAAAGATTTACCCGCACATCGTATATTTATGAGAGTGAGGAATCTGAATATGAAATCCATATGCATTCAAAACATCATGCTGCTGAACAGCGGCGACGACAGGCCCTACCAGTGTGAAATGCTTATTCAAGACGGTGTTGTAACAGCCATAGGCAGATCCCTTAAAAAGGACGCCTCCATGACTCTGGATATGAACGGCTGCTTTGCCTCTCCTGCTTTCATTGATCTCCATGTGCATCTGCGTGATCCGGGATTTACTCAAAAAGAGGATATCATTACCGGTACCCGCGCAGCGGCTGCCGGCGGCTTCGGCTCCATATTCTGTATGCCGAACACCTCCCCGGTTACAGACAATCCGGAAACGCTCCGGTATATCTTGAGAAAGGCAGAGGCGACAGCTATCTGCCGTGTATTTCCCATCGCAGCCATCACGGCCGGTCAGGCCGGCAAACAGCTCTGTGACATTCAATTACTGGCAGAAAACGGGGCCACAGCATTCTCTGATGACGGACGGCCCGTCGAATCGGCTTCGCTTATGCGTACAGCCTTATGTGAAGCGAATAAATGCGGTTCCTTTGTTATATCGCACTGTGAGGATCTTTCTCTCGCAGCAGGCGCCTGCGTCAACGAGGGAAAGGTCTCACGGAAGCTCCGAGTCTCCGGTATACCAAATTCCTCCGAGGAGGTTATGGTGGCAAGAGAGATCATACTTGCAGAGGAAACCGGGACACATATACATCTGGCACATATCAGTACAAAGGGCAGCGTTCAGCTCATCCGCGAAGCCAAAGCACGCGGCGTTTCTGTCACCTGTGAGACCTGCCCTCACTATTTCTCCCTGACCGAGGATGCTCTGCTCACGTTCGGTGTCATGGCAAAGATGAATCCGCCTCTGCGCACGGAGGAGGACAGACAGGCAATCATTCGCGGCCTTCAGGATGGAACGATTGACTGCATCTCAACCGATCATGCGCCACATACGACAGAGGATAAAGGAAAAGACATCACAGCGGGCGCAAACGGAATTATCGGATTGCAGACCGCTTTCCCCGTTTCGTATACCTATCTCGTAAAACCGGGACATCTCACCCTTTCGCAGCTCATTGACAAAATGACGCTTGCCCCGGCCCGGATAAGCGGTCTGTATACCCGATTTGGGCTTGGAAAGCTTACAGTCGGCAGCCCTGCGGATATTGTTTTTTACCGCCCGAATTCCGCTTTCACGCTTACGAAGGAAAACAACAGGAGTAAAGCTTTCAATTCTCCCTATTTCTGTATAAAATTGGATGCATCCGTTGAATCTTTAATGGTTAAGGGAACCCAGCAATATATAAAAGATTGAAGTGAGGTAAACAACCATGTCCATGGAGCATTTACTTGAAGAGATACGCAAAAAAAAGAACCCGACTGTTATGGGATTGGACCCCGAGCTCTCCCTCATTCCCGCGCAGATACGCGAGGAGGCGCGCAACCGTTTTGGTGATACTTTTGAAGCTGCTGGTGAAGCCATATGGCAGTTTAACAGGAAGCTGATTGACGCGGCCGCAGATCTGATTCCTGCTGTAAAGCCGCAGTCTGCCTTTTATGAAATGTACGGCCTACCTGGACTTGCAGCTCTTGACCGTACCATGAAATATGCAGCGGAGGCCGGACTATATGTGATCCTGGATGGCAAACGAAACGACATCGGCAATACTGCAAAAGCATACGCCGCGGCTTTTTTGGGAAAAACACCCCTTTTTTCCTCGGAGGCAAGCGCAACACCCGCCGACGCACTGACGGTTAATCCTTATCTCGGCTTCGACGGAGTCGAGCCGTTCCTAACAGTCGCTTCAAAATTCAGAAAAGCGGTGTTTGTTTTAGTCAAGACCTCAAACGCCTCCTCCGGTGATTTTCAGGATATCGATACAGGCGGACTGCCGCTGTACCGCCGCGTTGCGGACAAAGTTGAACTATGGGGAAAGGACGCGATAGGGCCATCAGGTTATTCACCGTGCGGCGCTGTGGTGGGTGCAACCTATCCCCGGCAATTGACAGAGCTTCGACGTGCTATGCCGCACACCTTTTTTCTCATCCCCGGATACGGTGCGCAGGGAGGAACTGCACAGGACTTGGCGGATGCCTTTGCATCCGATGGTTCCGGTGCCATCGTCAATTCTTCACGGGGACTGATATATGCCTACCGAGTTCAAAACGACCCGCTCCATTTTGCAGAGTGTACGCGGAAAGCCGTTATAAAAATGAGAGACGATTTGCACAGCGTCTGCCCGCTCTGCTGATACGTGAAGGACATACAGAGAGACTTTCGAGCGGAGACTGTGCCCGACCGATCTGCCGCGCTTATGATCGGCTCACATCCCAAAAATCATGTTGATCTTTTAAATAAAAGCAGGAGATGCGCAGATATGCGCGCAGTAAGATATGCTAACCAAAGGAAAAATCATTCAAAACAAAGAAATGCTTGCGGATGCAGAAATATTTGATATGCGAGTCCTCGCACCGGATATAGCCGGTGCGGCAAGTCCGGGACAGATCGTTCATGTTCGCTGCGGAGATGCGCAGACGCTCCGACGACCAATCAGTATTTGTGAAATTGATGGCGACACGGTCCGTTTATGCTATGAAGTGCGCGGAAAAGGTACCGCATTCATGTCCTCGCTTAGACCCGGCATGTCCGTAGATTTACTGGGGCCTAAAGGAAACGGCTTTCGCATACCGCAGGGTGGCAGAATTCTTCTGCTGGGCGGCGGTATCGGTATATATCCGCTGCTTTCAGCGGGTAAAGCCGCGCAGAGAAGCGGCGGGCAGGTCAAAGCGCTTCTCGGCTTCCGAACAGCGTCTTTGATTCATCTGACGGATGATTTCCAAAGCAACGGCATCTCTGTTGAAGTCAGTACAGACGATGGTTCTTTCGGCAGAGCCGGCCGCGTCACCGAGCTTCTGCAGGATGAACTTGCAAACAAGAAGTGGGATACCGTCCTGGTATGCGGTCCGCGTCCTATGATGGCGGTTGCGGCTGCTCTTGCGGAGACATTTCAGGTCCACTGTCAGGTCAGTATGGAAGAACGCATGGGGTGCGGCGTCGGCGCTTGTCTCTCCTGCGTCTGTAAAACGCTTTTTTATGAAAACGATGAGACAACGGAACGTTATAAACGCGTTTGCGTGGACGGGCCCGTTTTTGACGCAAAGGAGATCATATGGTCATGAAAATAAAAAGTACCTCCCCTTCCCTTTCTGTTCCGTTCTGCGGTCTTTTGCTGAAAAATCCTGTAGTTACCGTATCGGGCACCTGTGGATTCGGACAGGAATATGCGGACTTTTATGCGCCATCTTCCCTGGGCGCCATTACTGTTAAGGGACTGACGCTTCAGCCGAAAGCAGGAAATCCTACGCCGCGAATTGCCGAGACACCTGCCGGCATTCTGAACAGCATCGGACTCCAAAACCCGGGTGTTCAGCATTTTCTTCGCGTCGAGCTGCCCCGGCTGAAGATGGAAAATGCGGTCGTTATCGCGAACATCGCCGGTTCCACCATCGAAGACTATTGCCGGATGGCCGAAATACTGTCGGATTCTGAAACCGATCTCATCGAGATGAATATCTCCTGTCCAAATGTAAAGGAGGGCGGCGTAGCGTTTGGCACACAGCCGAAAACGGTAGAAAAAATTACGTCCGAAGTCCGTAAATACGCAAAAAAGCCCCTGATTGTTAAGTTGTCTCCCAATGTAACCGATATTACGGATACGGCGCGTGCCGCAGCGTCGGCCGGCGCCGACGCGCTCAGCCTGATCAATACACTGACCGGTATGCGCATTGACATTCGTTCCAGGAAGCCGATTCTGGCCAATGTCATCGGCGGTCTGTCCGGTCCCGCAGTTTTTCCCGTCGCCCTGCGGATGGTCTGGCAGGTCAGGCAGGCCGTTACGCTGCCTATCATCGGCATGGGCGGTATTGCGGATGCCGATATGGCGGTCGAGATGCTTTTAGCCGGCGCTGATGTCGTGGGTATTGG
This sequence comes from Clostridiales bacterium, assembly GCA_019415985.1. Lineage (GTDB taxonomy): Bacteria > Bacillota > Clostridia > Oscillospirales > CAG-272 > CAKTAA01. The sequence goes on along the minus strand of DXYE01000003.1, from coordinate 49,422 downwards.
AACGGCGGCTTTCTCGAATCCCCTCTGTCCAATGGAAATCATTGACGGCATTGCCGATTATCTCAGGCGAAACAATATAAGCTCTGTCAGAGAACTCAGCGGCGCAATGATGCAATAAATTTTAAAATTGCTTTGCATCTCTAACGGCGTCTGAGCATTTCGGCATCGCGCACAATAGCCGATGGCCATGCTCAGTCGGCAGACTCAAATGTGACTGAATGATAGATCATCCACAGAGCACGATCTAATCGACATGGAGAAGGGAACGGTAATGAAAAATACCAAAAGCAGTATCTTTTCTATTTCCCCCAAACGCTATTTTCTTTCCGCTGTCATCGTTGCCGCCGGCAGCGGGACACGTATGGGTTCGTCAGTTCCGAAACAGTTTTTACCGCTAAGGGACGTTCCTGTTATCATACGCACACTGCAGCAGTTTGAAAAAAGCGCCTTGGTCAGAGAAATCATCGTTGTGGCAAGGCCGGAGGATATTGCATGGTACCCTCCGTACATAGAGCAGTACAGCCTCAGCAAGGTAAAAAAAATCGTACCGGGCGGGGCAACCCGTCAGCTTTCAGCCCTGCTCGGATTGCAGGCCATATCTGACCGATCCAAATTCATCGCTATCCATGACGGCGCGCGTTGTCTCATTCAGCCTGAACAAATCGATGAGGTTGCGCGTCAGGCTTTTTCAGTAGGCGCTGCGGCTGCTGCATGTCGATCCAAGGATACGACAAAACTGGCCGATGCCAACGGAAAAGTCATGCAAACGCTCGACAGAAAGCATCTTTGGCAAGTGCAGACCCCTCAGACGTTCAAAACGGAGCTTTACCGCGCCTGCGCATATACGGCCAAAGCGAATGGTTTTTCGGCAACCGACGACTGCGCGCTGGCGGAAGCGCTCGGGTTTGCCGTTCAGCTCGTCGACTGCGGTTATCAGAATATAAAAATCACAACGCCTGAGGATCTGCTCTTTGCAGACGCCATTCTCTCCGCCAGAGCTGAAAAAAGATTTGCTGATGTTGACTATTGAATGCAACTATACCGGATCTTCATAAAACAGAGATAAGACGTTAGCGTTTTATAAGCCTGTATGTCAATCGGTTGCAAGAAGCGAAAACAGGAAAGGAGAGCTTTCTATGGCTATACCCCTATACCCGTTTCGAATTGGGCACGGTTATGATGTCCACAGACTTTCCGCCGGCAGGCGTTTGATATTGGGCGGCGTAGAAATCCCGTATACCATGGGACTGCTCGGTCATTCCGATGCGGACGTTCTCCTGCATGCAGTAATGGACGCGGTTCTCGGCGCTATGGGTCTGGGTGATATCGGACATCATTTTCCCGACACGGACCCCGCCTATAAAGATATCAGCAGTATCAAGCTATCCGGGCATATAGCGGAACTGCTGACATCCAAAAGCATGCGAATCGTCAATGCGGATGCCACCATACTGGCGCAGTGCCCGCGTCTTGCTCCATACATTCCGCAAATGCGCACCAATCTTGCCCGTATTTACAGCGTCTCCGAGGACGCTGTAAATATCAAGGCTACAACAGAGGAGCGCCTCGGGTTTACCGGACGAGGAGAAGGTATCTCAGCGCACGCCGTGGTTCTGCTGCAGAATCTGAATTTTGATCTGTCATAAGGCTCCTGACGGCAGCACATATCCAGACAGTGAGGCTTCGATATAAGACGGGAAGAGGGCGTATTTTATTGTTTTCATACCCGGCATATCTTTATGACAATGCTTCGATAGAGAAATGATTGTCTGTAGTCCCAATGCTGTCCTGTATGAAGAAACATATGACAGAATCCTGTATATTTCATTGTGTCGACCCATTCTCCAATAATCGAAAAAGTATTGTCTTCTTTTGCAAAACTTATTATAACTTGTTCATAAGGTTTATTTCGATTTACGAGGTGAACAGGCATGAAAATTTCCACAAAGGGCCGATATGCACTGCGTATGATGCTGGATCTCGCCGAACATCAGGAAAACGGCTTTATCTCTTTAAAGGATATTGCGCAGCGGCAGAATATCTCCAAAAAATATTTGGAACAAATCGTTCCCATCCTCAAAAAAAGCGACATTTTAAAAACGACGCGTGGGTTTCAGGGAGGTTATCGCCTCGCAAAATCACCGGACAAATATACAGTGGGCGAAATTCTGCGTCTGACCGAGGGGAGTCTGTCTCCTGTCGCCTGTCTCGACCGGTATCCTGTCGAATGCGAGCGCAGCGCGGAATGCGAGACGCTTCCGATTTGGCGCGGTTTAAAAAAGGTCATTGACGAATATCTTGACAGCATTACTTTACAGGATATCCTGGACCGGCCAAATTCAAAATATATCAACAACTATATAATTTAATTGTAGGCGCAGGAGGCTCTGAGAGGGAAATCCCTGACGCTGTATATCATGGAGCGTATATAGAAAGTTATGAAAGGTACCATTGCCTGAAAGCTTTCAAACGACTTTAGAGTAAAACTGTTTTAACAAACGCCTATTACATCAACCGCTGGCAACGGCTCCGACTTTTTTGTTTAAAATTCAATTTCATTGATAAGGTTATGAATATGTTAACGCTGTACAAACCCTAACTGAAAAATTTAGCATACCGTCAATTTTTACTGGCAGACAAGGAGTCCATGTCCTACAACGAAAAGTGGGGCGGAGCGATCAGCTTTCCATAAGAAAATTGGGAATCGTGGTATAAAAATTGGTTGCTCTCCGATGAAAAAAATATTATTTCCGTTATTTTTTTCAGATACAATCAAGCGGTTTATCAGGGAAGCTGCTTATCATTATGATGAAAACTATCAGGCATGTATTGTCAGTCTCATTGTCGAAGCACAATATAGAGGAGTAGGATATGGTAAAAAAGGACTTAGGCTGCTCATAGAAGCCGCAAAAGCAAACGGCATCACGAGATTGTGCGACAATATAGCAATAGACAATCCAAGCGTTACTTTGTTCTTAAATACTGGCTTTACTGAAGCATGGAGAAACGAAAGCTTTATCACGGTAGAGCTTGTTTTATAAATAGCACAAAACTGGAAAAAGTGATTTTTTTATGTAAAATGAAAAATAACCGGATATAGTGCCTGTAAGCGTCTTTTCAGCATATGCTGCCCAATGAAGTTGGGCGGTATTCTCTTTTCTCGACCAAAAAAGAGCAGCCGCCTGCCGGCGGCTGCCTATGCATCAGACCAAGCTGCTGTGTTCCTTTTATTGCTCCAAGCCTTTGCTTTCCTGTGCGTCACGCCTTTCATCTGGCACTGACAGTAGGCGCTATTGTTTAATATATAACCAAATCAGAACAAAAAACCGATGCTCTATACGGCCTCTACAGGTAGGGAGCTTCATTCAAGTCCAAATGCTTAGGACGGATCTGAGAACATGGGTGTCGACAAATAGCGTTCACCTGTATCCGGCAAAAGCGCAACAATGAGCTTTCCTTTATACTCCGAACGCTCCGCCAATACAGAAGCGGCCCAAACGGCAGCGCCGGAAGAGATGCCCACAAGGATCCCCTCACGTCTCGCCAGTCTTCTGCCGGTTTCGAAGGCGGCTTCATGCTCTACAGTCAAGACCTCGTCGTAGGTTCCGGTATCAAGCGTTTCCGGCACAAACCCCGCGCCTATGCCCTGAATTTTATGCGGTCCGGCAACGCCCTTTGAGAGCACCGGCGATTCGGCAGGCTCAACGGCTACAATCCGAACATTCGGATTTTTGCTTTTCAAATACGCCCCAACGCCGGAGATCGTCCCGCCTGTTCCGACGCCCGCAACAAAAATATCCACCCTTCCGTCCGTATCGTTCCAAATTTCCGGCCCGGTAGTCAGACGATGGGTTTCCGGGTTCGCAGGATTTGAAAACTGACTGGGAATAAAACTGCCTGGAATTTCTGCCGAGAGTTCTTCTGCCTTTTCTATAGCGCCCTTCATTCCCTTTGAACCGTCAGTCAAAATGAGCTCGGCACCATATGCTTTCAGCAGATTTCTGCGCTCAATGCTCATGGTTTCCGGCATGGTGAGGATAATTCTATACCCTCTCGAAGCCGCCGCCGCGGCAAGGCCTATTCCAGTATTTCCACTGGTCGGCTCGATGATGACAGCATTTTCTTTTAAAGCACCTGTTTGTTCCGCTTTCTCAATCATTGCCTTGGCAATTCTGTCCTTGACGCTTCCGGCTGGATTGAAATATTCCAGCTTTCCATAAATATCTGCACCGAGATGCTTTTCCGCGCAATAATTGCTCAGTTTCATAAGCGGCGTACCGCCGATTAAATCCGTAATGCTTTCATAAACTTTCATGCCTCTTCACTCCTTTTTATCAATGTTTTCCGTACCTCGTTTCATCTTAATGAACTTTGCGCTGTCCGGTTCGGGTCAAAAATTAGGAAATTACGGCATTTATCTTATAATACCTATGTATTTAATCTGCATTTTACCGTAAATTTCCTATTTTGTCAAGGCAATATCTGAAATTGGGGTCCGGGTTCTCATTTCAATTGTACAGCATGAATTTCTGACGTAGGAAAAGTCGGCTGTTTTATAAAAACTGGCAGAAATACATGTAGATAAAATTCAATGGCGCAGCATTTCTTTTGCTTGAGACGGGAAGAATTCCTTTTGAAAAACGCTTGATTGAACACAGTAAACGTCGAAGTTTTGTATTCCGCCGGTCGTGCACCTGAACTTCGGTCGGTAAAGCGCCTCGGAAAAACCATTTTTTAGATCTGTTTCCATATGGTTGCCGAAGAATGCGGACTTCACGTGATCTCCACAAATCAAACGCCTCTCCGTATAGCCCTATATTTGACAAGCCGCATATGCTATGCTATAATGTTTATGTTTTTATGAAATTTCATGAAATATGAACTTTCATATTGATGTTCCATTTATCCTAAATAGATTGCTTTTAAAATTTTATCTGCTGTTCCATTGATTTTATGGATATGCCACATGAAAAGGAGTTGTAAATGAACCCCCCAAATGCTAAATTACCAAAGAAATCCGAATATTCGATAAAAAAGCGTTTTCCTTTGGCTGCGCTTATGGGATTTTCCTATGCATTTACTTTTATTTTGTTTTCTGTATTTGAATTAACCATAAGCAATCTGACTGAACTGCCTTTTGAATTTTATGATGTTTTATGGCCAACGCTTTTATGCAGCTCCGCATTATTCTGTATTATTACAGGGATTTTGCTAGCTGTGCGCGGAAAATACTTTGCGGTTATACTCTCGATTTGTGCTGGTCTTCTCCTCGCCGGTTACCTGCAGGGAAATTTCATGAACCTGAATTTGGGCGAGCTGACCGGTGACGCTATAGATTGGAGCAAATATACGGTTCATGCCGTTGTCAATACCGTATTATGGATACTCATCTCCGCGGCGCCGCTGATTCTGTACTTTATTCGCAAAAGTATATGGAAAAAAGTCGTTTATATCCTCCCTGCCCTGCTTATTTGTATGCAGGGGGCAGCGCTGTTTTCCCTTTTTGTAAGCAATGATTTGTCTGAGAAAGCAGCAGATTATTATGTTTCGGAAGAAGGACTTCTGGAATTGTCAGGCGACGAAAACGTCCTGGTTTTTCTGGTGGACCGACTGGATGGAAGATACATTCAGGAAATTATGAAAGACGATCCGACTTTCTTTGATCGTCTCGATGGTTTCACCTATTTTCCGGATCACGTTTCCAAATACTGCCGCACGTATCCTTCTGTCCCCTATATGCTCACCGGAAATATCACCTATTACGAAAAACCGGGCGAAAAATTCCTTGATTATGCCTGGACCCATACAAACGGTATGTTGGATATACTGCGGGAGAACGGCTTTACAACAAAGCTTTATGTTCCCGATTACTACACATACAGCGATGCTTCTCAAATAGCCGGTTATGCAGATAACATTGCAGACGGATCCATAGAGGTTGATTCATTCGAACTGATAACAAAAATGCTGCGCCTGGCCGCCTATCGAAATGCACCGCATATTCTAAAGTCCTCGTTTTGGATGTCATCCTCTTCGTTTAATACCGTGGAAACCACACCAAAATACCGCTGCAACGATCCTCGGTTTTACGAGAATTTAAAAACGCACGGCCTTTCCATTACGGAAAAGAAGAAAAATTTTGCTTTTTATCATCTAAACGGCTGCCACAGTCCCTATATTCTGAATGAAAAAGCTGAAAATGTTCCGGAAGAGCAGACGTCACGTATACAGAACAACAAGGGCGTATTTAAAATTATCATAGATTATTTACAGAGGATGAAGGAGCTGGGACTGTATGAGAACGCATCTATTTTGATTACCGGAGACCATGGAGAATCCACAGATTATTACAGTCCCGAGGAGCCAATCACGGTTGGCCTTTTTGTAAAACCGTCAGGATCTGCGGGAGAACCGCTTAAAGTTTCCGAGGTTCCCGTGTCACATGACAATTTTTCGGCCACAATTGTACAGCTAGCAGGAATCGATTCTGAAAATTTCGGACCGTCCGTATTCGATGTAAAACCCGGAGACCGTATCCCCACTAGGGAATTCTATTACCGCATTACAGGCAATCCGGGTGTTCTGGAAAAATACGAAATTACCGGAGACTCACGTATCTTCTCGAATTGGAAAAAAGTTCACACATATGATGTTGGTTATATTTACGCCTGACAATTGTGCTGCATAGGGCCTTGTCTAAAAAAAATAAAGCAGATTAAATGCAATAGCATGTTCGAGATTCTAACAAAAAATTGGCATGAAAGAAGCGAAAAAGGGGGATTCCCCAGACAAATATGAAAAAACACCTAAAAAAGAACCGGTTCGGTGATTCTGCCTCACCCAATATTTCTGCGCTTAGACTGGTTGTCGACCATCTCGCTTTGATTTCCCTGCTTCAGATTGTCCTCATACTGTTGCTTCAGCTTTCGTCCGGGCTCGTCGACAGCCTCGGTTCTGCCATTTCCCCAAATGTTGAATGGGTGACGCCTTATATACGTAGAGCCTGGCAAATGCTTCTTTATTTTCTGACGCTGTATCTTCCTGTTTGTCTCGCCACGCTCATCCATAAGAGTCGGCCTTTGTATGCAAGCTTCTGTATGAAGCCTGCCTTGCCAGCATTTACTCCGCTCATAGTCTGTGCGTCTGTCGGTATATTGTATGCCGTAGGCTATGTTATAAATCTCCTGCTCGGCGCTTATATGCAGGAATCTTCACCCACTCTGTTATGTTCACATTCCGCCGGCGGTATTATCATCAGTTTTGTCGCTACAGTCATTCTACCGGCATTTCTTGAAGAAATTGTTTACAGGGGTATCTTTCTGCAAGCCCTTCTGCCCTACGGCAAAGCGTTTGCGGTGATCACATCAGGGCTTCTGTTCGGTATCATGCATCTCCGTTTTTCACAGCTTTTCTATGCAACAGCCGCCGGGATTCTGATCGGTTACTTTACCGTTAAAGGCGGTTCCCTGTGGGTAGGTATTTTTATTCATCTTGCAAACAATCTTCTATCCTTTATATTGGGAGCCGTTCGCGAAATCTGCGGTACGGACAGCAGTATTTCTTTTTTTGTGGAACGATGGACGGGATGCGCAGTCTTCGTCCTGGGTGCGGTATCCATTTTGATTCTGGTACATCTGCACACAAGAGGAGCTTTTCAGCCATTGGAACCTTCTGCCGAAGATACACCGCTTGCTTTGCAGACCGCGTTAAAGAATTTCCTGACGCCGCTGATGACAATGTACCTCGTTCTTTCGCTCTATATGATTTATGCAAACGTTTTCTCTGCATAATCCAAAGTGTTGACGTTATCTATACACAAGCATATCAAAGATGGCGGATAACCGGGGTGCTGGAAATCTGCCGTTTGTTTTATTTTATCCATCGTTTATGATTAGAATTAAAAAGGATCTTTTTAAATGCAGAATTTTAGCGATGATGACCGTTTCTTCATGCAGCAAGCCATACAGCAAGCTGAGGCAGCCGACCGACTGGGTGAAGTCCCCGTTGGCGCAGTCATTGTATGTGATGGGCAGATTGTATCGGCTGCATACAATACCCGGGAAACGAACAAAAATGCCATGATGCATGCAGAATGCAAAGCCATTGACCTTGCGTGCAGAAATCTCGGTGGCTGGAGGCTGCACCGGTGCACCTTATATGTCACACTTGAACCCTGCCCCATGTGCGCAGGCGCCATTGTCAATGCGCGTATTCTGCGGGTTTGCTTCGGCGCCTTTGATCCCAAAGCTGGTGCTTTCGGCAGTGTCATTGATTTGAACAGCTTTTCCCTGAATCACAAACCTGTAGTCTGCGGCGGTCTGCTTGAGAAACCCTGCCGGGCGCTTCTACAATCCTTTTTCAAAGGGCTCCGCCAGCGTGCAACTGGGCTCCGCTCCGTTTCTCCTCCAATAAGTCCCTTTAAAATTATTGCATATGAAGACCAATATCGTGATGATATGATTTTTATGATACTGGAAGCCAAAAACGCTTTGGGGCGCATTCCGGGATTGAATCAGGACTTACTGGATATACAAACAAACTATTTTGACAGGGGTGGCATGTTCTGGATTGCTTTAGACGAAAGGAATAGAGTGATCGGAAGTATAGGTTTCCGTACAAATGAAAAGCCAAACGAGGTAACACTGCACCGATTGTTTGTTAAATACAATCTGAAACATCGGGGAATCGGAACGGCCTTACTGCAAAAGGCCGAAGAATACATCTCATCGATAGGCAAAGAAAAAGTTTATATCCATTTAGGCACCGGTCAGGAATGGTTTGAATCGAAAGCTTTTTATAAAAAGCACCGTTATACCGAGTATATGCCCGATAAAATGATGAAAATACTACGGAATTCCAGAGACTCTTAAAGAAAGCCGTCTCGTTTTCAGAAATCATTTGACGATTACACTGGATATATCAATGTTCTGGTAAAAATTCAGTGTTTGAGAAATATGAACCAAAAAATATTGATTGGGTATCAAAATTATATACAAAAATTAAAAATCAGATAAATGATTTTATCCCGCGGAATCATGAAACCGTAAAACAGATTTTTCCAAACTTTGTTAAAATTGCTACCGATTATACAATTCGGCTGATTGTCGGATTTCCCGCCCCGTATGATGCTATAGTTTGCTATAGTTTTTAAAACATGACGGAAATGCGCCCATGGTTTTCGATTTGATTCAATTTACGAGGATTCTTTAAAAAAATTAAAACTGTTAAAGAGTCTGAACCCATGAACTCATTCATCTGTGTCTGACGAAGGAATTATCCCCTGCCACGTGAATCATCGTATATTAAAATCTGAATTATACCTCATTGAATGAGGGCTTCGCTCATGCGTTAAGCTGTTCAGAAGACATTTCTTCATTTACTTTCGACACCTTTTTAAAGGAAAAATTTGAACGAGCCAAGCACACACAACAGCTTGCCATTAAAGAAACAGGCGGGAATAAGCAGACTATATTCAACAGAAAGGCGGACACCGGTGGATTATTTAGCATAGAGCCTCTCCTGAAAATACTTCCTGCTATTTTCGTTTCTTTTAAGCGGGAACGCAATACATATGAGCTACAGATTTTTTTAGTAAATTTAAGCATATAGTTTGGATATATGCATTTAAAATAGAGCTAATTTGATCGGGGCTGTCATTTTCAAATGACAGCCCCGATTTTGTACCAATCTATTCATAATTAAAGATAACAGCGATTTGGAGATAAAGATGAAGCACTGCTTCAGCCTTTTATACCAAGTTCCCGGTACTTTAGCATTTAAGCATCTTTGGGCACCTGACCGCTCAGCATATCCTGGGTTTTATAGATCATTCGCGGCTTTGCCAATTTCTGTACAGCGTCTTTGGTCACGATCACCTGCTGTACATCCGTGCGGGAAGGAATTTCGTACATAATGGGCAGCATCATCTCCTCCATTATTGCACGAAGGCCGCGCGCACCTGTCTCCCGCTTGATCGCCAATGATGCAATTTCTTTAATCGCCTCTTCCTCAAACGTCAGATCCACATGATCCATTGCTAAAAGTTCTCTATACTGCTTCAGAAGAGAATTTTTGGGTTCCTGTATAATACGAACCAGTGCATCCTCGTCCAAGGCTTCCAGACCGACAATGACAGGCAAGCGGCCGACAAGCTCCGGAATCAGACCATATTTTACGATATCATGCGGTACGACGTCTCTGTAGATCCCATCTCTCAGCTTCTCTTCCTTTTTCCTGAGCTTGCTTTGGAATCCAACCGTCTGATTGCCTGTTCGTTTCTCAATGATTTCCGACAAACCGTCAAATGCACCGCCGCAGATAAATAAAATATTCTCTGTATTGATTTGTATGAAATCCTGATTGGGATGTTTCCGTCCGCCCTGCGGAGGTACATTGGAAACCGTTCCCTCCAGGATCTTCAGAAGTGCCTGCTGTACCCCTTCTCCGGAAACATCGCGCGTAATGGAGCGGTTTTCGCTCCTGCGGGATATTTTATCAATCTCATCAATATAAATGATGCCGCGTTCTGCTAGCTCTATATCATAATCAGCCGCCTGTATCAGACGCAGAAGAATGTTTTCCACATCCTCACCCACGTAACCCGCCTCTGTCAGCGTGGTCGCATCGGCAATCGCAAAGGGGACCTTCATGGTTCTGGCGAGCGTCTGAGCTAAAAACGTCTTGCCGACGCCGGTAGGACCTAAAAGCAGGACATTGCTTTTTTGTATCTCGACGTCATCATCCTTCTGGCGTCTGCTGTCCCGGCGCACGATCCGTTTATAGTGGTTATACACTGCAACAGACAACGCAACTTTTGCAGCCTCCTGGCCGATGACATATTCATCCAGCATGCTTTTGATTTCCGAAGGCTTCGGTATCTCCTCTGCGTGCAGGGTATGCTCCATGCTTTCCGGCGCTGTATGCTCTGAAATAATCTGATTACAGGCATCGATACACCTATCACAGATATAGGCGCCGTTGCCGCCGGGTATCAGAAAATTCACCTGCATTTCATTCCGACCGCAGAAGGAACACTCCCTAAGTTTCGTGGAATTGGTACCTGTCTGATTTTCTGCCATGAACTCTTTATCCTCGTTTCTCAATGACTTTATCAATGAGCCCATATTCAAGCGCTTCTTGTGCCGAGAGAAAATGGTCGCGCTCCGTATCTCTCTCGATTTCTTCGACCGGCTTTCCGGTATTCGCTGCAAGAATTTCATTTAAGGATTGTCGGATCTTTATAATTCTGTCCGCATGGATTTTGATATCTGTCGCCTGCCCCTGCATTCCGCCGAGCGGCTGGTGGATCATAATTTCACTATGCGGCAGGGCGGCTCTTTTGCCTTTGGCTCCCGCCGAAAGCAGAAATGCGCCCATACTTGCAGCCATCCCGATACAGATAGTCGATACATCACATTTGATGTAGTTCATTGTATCATATATCGCCATTCCGGCAGTTATAGAACCACCGGGGCTGTTAATGTATAAATCGATATCCTTATCCGGGTCCTGTGCCTCCAGAAAGAGAAGCTGTGCAACCACCAGCGATGCTGTCTGATCGTTGACTTCATCACCAAGAAAAACGATCCGGTCGTTTAATAGTCTCGAATAAATATCGTACGACCTCTCTCCGCGGTTGGTTTGCTCGATGACCATCGGAATCACAGCCATTTTCGCCACCTCTATATCCTGCGCCTGAGCGCAGATGCCCTTTCCTCTTCATTTTTTTAACCAATGATTCAGATAGAAGAACGCAGACGCTCGTTCCGTACATACGGCTCGGCATGGCGTTCTCACATCATCGGTTTTCATCCCTCTATATTTATGCATTCAAGCCTCAGTTGATTCCTCATCCGTTGCTTTCTTGGATTTTCTGGTTCTCTTTGCAGGCTTTGCATTCTGCTCAGCGTCGGCTTTCTTCTCTTCTGTATCTGTGCCGGAAGCCGAGTCGTCCGCCTGCTTTTCCTCCGCCGCTTTTTCAGCCTCGGTCTTTTCGGTTATGACGGCATTCTCTTTGACAAGATCAACAGCCTTTTTCACCTTGATATCTTTTGCTACCGACTCTGCGTCAATTGCCTGACGAATCTGATCCAGCTCCATATGATAGGCCTCGGCAATTTTCTTGTAATCCTCGTCAATTTCATCCTCTGTTGCCTCAATGGCCTCCATCTCCACAATCTTTTCCAAAGCAAGACGTGTTTTTACCTGACGCTCGGCCTGTGGTTTGAACTGCTCACGGAGCGAATCGAGCGTCATACCGGTATACTTGAAATAGGTGTTCAGATCGAGCCCCTGCTGACGCAGACGGTTGTCATAGTCTCTCACCTGATTTTCCACTTCATTTTCAATCATCGCATCCGGAATATCCGCTTCCATACCTTCGATCAAAGCATTGATCAGCTGCTCTTCAATGTGGTTTTCCGCTGTCTTTGCGTTTCTCTCTTCCATTTTAGCCCGAATATCCGCTTTGTATTCATCCAGTGTATCAAATTCTGAAACATCCTTTGCAAATTCGTCATCCGCATCCGGGAGCTCATCAAATTTAATTTCATGCAGGACAACCTTGAAAACCGAAGCCTTTCCTGCAAGATCCTCTGCATGGTATTCTTCGGGGAAAGTGACATTTACATCAAACGCGTCGCCCTTTTGTTTCCCGACAATCTGTTCCTCGAATCCGGGAATAAACTGTCCGGAGCCGAGCTTCAGGCTATACTTCTCAGCCTTTCCGCCATCAAACGGAACACCGTCAACGCTTCCGTCAAAATCAATAATGACGGTATCTCCCATGGCTGCGGGGCGGTCTGTTACATCGATGGTCCTTGCATTGCGCTGTCTGACACGGTCAATCTCCGCCTGTACCTCTTCATCCTTAACCTCAACCAGAACCTTTTCCACCGGTATCTTCTTATATACGCCTATAGTAACCTCAGGCTTCACATACACCTTGGCCTTCATTAGAACGCCGTCGTCGTCGATGGTCTCCACGTCAAATTCCGGACGGCTTACTACATCCAGCGCAGATTCCTTCAGAGCCTCCGTGTAAGCATCGGGAATCACCTCGTTCAGCGCTTCTTCATAGAAAACGCCCTTACCATACATTTTCTCAATGATGCTTCTCGGCGCTTTGCCGCGGCGGAATCCGGGCACATTCATCTTTGTCACATTCTTTTTGTATACGCGGTTCACAGCGCTGTCAAAAATCTCCTTCGCTATCGTAAATTCAATGACGCGTACATTCTTTTCAGGCGTAGTCACTTGTTTCAAACTCATTCTTTTGTCCTCCGGCTATAATATTTATATATTTTAAACGTTTTAAACGCAACTCGCAGAACTATCTTACAACCATACAGGGCAGTTTGCCAAACTCATAATATTATATCGAAAACTCCCGATTCTGTCAACGTATTTCCGCATATTTTACAATAAATTTCCCTCCGGTGCATCGGGCAGACGCAAAGGACGAAAGTTCAGGTAATCCGCCGCAACCATGGTAAAACGGATATCCATGTACTCGCGCGTCATTGGCACATTGTACACACCGTGTATATGACCGAAGTAACAGTTTCGTATGCCGAACCGATACAGTTCCAAAACAATCTCGTCGCAGATATACCCACGGTAATACGGAGGAAAGTGCAGAAATACCACCATTTCACATTGGGTATTTTCATCTTTCAGAATCCTATCCCGTATGGCCTTGCCCGCCTCCAGGCTACAGCGCAGACGCCCAACCTCACGGGCAATGATTTTTTTCGCATCGGCATCCGCTTGTGACAGTACACGTCTGTCTTCCGTATACCAGCCCCTGGAACCGCAGAGTATATAACGCTCACAGCGGAGCGCATTGTTATGCAGAAACTGAATGGAATGAAACCCGTTTGCATCCCGAAAATCCTCCAGCTTTTTCATTGTGCTCCACCAATAATCGTGATTTCCCTTCAGGAGTACCTTGTTTCCTGGCAATTCATGCAGAAAATGCAGATCCTCCCGCGCCTCCTCCAGCTTCATCCCCCAAGAAACATCTCCCGGAATGACTACGGTATCCTGCGGTCTTACTAGACTGCGCCAGTTTTCTTCTATCTTCTCTACATATCCCTGCCAACGGTTTCCAAAAACATCCATAACCTTGGTGTTTCCAATGGACAGGTGGGTGTCTGCCATGACAAAAAGCGACATTGTTCCCTCCTAAGTTATCAAAGCAAAGACATGACTTTGAAATGTTGATTTTCATTGAAAAGAATAAAATCGTGTTTGGAATAGCAGAACTCTTTCCTGCAAATAATAATGACAGACCCCGGAAATTCATGTCAGCTGATATCAGCTGAAAAAGAAAGGATGGAAATTAAAATGGGATTCTTTAACGGCACAGATGATGCAAACGAAAAAGCAGGTAAGCCGCAGCACATCAGAGGCATTGCATGCGATGTAAAAAACTGTGTGTACCACGACGGCGACCATTACTGTACGGCTGACAAAATCGCGGTAGGTCCGAGTTACGCAACATCCTGCACAGACACCGTATGCGCCACCTTCAAGCAGAAAAACATCTGAATCGCCGGCAATGTCATACAGTCGGCTCACAAGGGAACAGCCATGCTGTTCCCTTTTTCTCGCTAATACCCGTGTCATAGTGACAGCTGATTGCTTTCACTTTGATGAAATGGACTTACAGAAATGGAAGGCAAATCGGCAGGAAAGGACGGTCCTCCGAAAAGTCAGACCTTGTAAGCTGATTTCTTTATATGTCCTCCAAAATCAATACTGCCTTTCCGTATGGGGCCGCCTGACAGATTCGAACTTCCTCTTTCGAACATTTGCCCCCTTCTGTCTCCGAATAGCCTGTTGTTCGTCTCATAGTTTGACGGAGGCTAAAGCTAATCCATGAAGTAAAGACTCTTTGCCCACGCCCTTTTATGGCTTTTATCCTGCAAAGTTCAAGACCTCAGCCATCATATCTCCGGAATCTACTACCCGGTCAAACCTTACAGCCTTTTCTTTCAGTGATCCAAGCTGTCTCGGCACCGCAGTACCCGTATAAGATGACAGCAAGTCAAGCGATGCCATCTCGTCCGCCGCGCGTTCTCCGGTCAGAGCTTGATAGACATCCACAGCAAATTTATAGGGACTTGCCGTAGACACTACCAGAGTTTTTGCGTTATCCTGCGTCTGCTCAAGAAATTTTTCTGCACAGAACAGGCCAACCGCCGTATGCGTATCGCACAAATAATGATACGTTTCAAAGGTTCTTTGGATCGTCTGCGCCGTCTGTTCCTCATTACAGAACAGTCCGCTGATATCGGACGATATGTTCTGATAGACCTCGTCTTCAACACGGTAAGCTCCCTTTTCCCTCAGCGAGCGCATATATCCGGCTGTTCTGGCAGCTCCGGCCTTTAAATAGAGAAGCCGTTCCAGATTGCTGGAGATCAGTATGTCCATAGAAGGCGACATGGTAGTATAGAAGCGCCGATTTCTGTCGTACACGCCGCTGTCCAGAAAATCTGTCAGAATGTTGTTTCTATTGGAGGCACAGATGAAGCGCTTAACCGGCAGTCCCATTTCCTTTGCCAGATAACCGGCAAAGATATTTCCGAAATTCCCCGTCGGCACACTGATATTGATTGCCTCTCCACTCTGAATCGTCCCACTGTTGACAAGATCGCAGTATGCAGAAATATAGTAAACGATCTGGGGAACCAATCTTCCCCAGTTTATGGAGTTCGCACTGGAAAAAAAGCTATTGCACTCCGCGAGCGCATGCTGGGCCTCGCTGTCGGAAAAAATGCTCTTGACGCCGTTCTGTGCGTCATCGAAATTGCCGCGAATGGCACAGACACAGACATTCTTTCCCTCCTGCGTCATCATCTGCAGCTTTTGAATTTTGCTGACGCCATCCACGGGATAGAACACCATGATTTTCACGCCTTCAACATCTCGGAATCCCTCGAGCGCTGCTTTTCCCGTGTCACCGGAGGTTGCTACAAGGATCAGTGCAGTCCGCTTTTCACCGGTTATTTTCAAGGCACTCGAGAGCAGACGCGGCATGAGCTGCAGCGCCATATCCTTAAATGCGCAGGTAGGACCGTGCCAAAGCTCCAGAACATGCGTCTGATCGCTCAGCCGGTGCAGAGGCGCCGGGCCACCCGGAAATTTATCCTCCGCATAAGCCTCACGGCATGACGCGAGCAAGACGGCATCATTATAATCTGGCAAAAATTTTTTCAAAATTTGTGCCGCACGTTCCGCATAGGGTAATTTGCCGATCTGCTCCAGTTCTCCTTTGCCAAGACGCGGAACGGTCTGAGGCATATACAATCCGCCGTCTCCGGCAAGGCCTTCCAAAATAGCCTCTGCCGCAGAGACTCTCCTGCTTTCGCTTTCATCTCTCGTGCTTACATATTTCATGTCGGTATTCCTTTCCGTCTTCAGGATTTTCTCACCGCGTTTTCATAATGAACAATATGATCCCCGGCATGCTTCGGTCCCAGCGTATATGCACGCGGTGTGACATATACCTCCACGACATCAATTCTTGGCTGCTTCTCTGTGGGATGCTCATGCAGATAATGCGCCGCCGTCCTGAGCAGAGTTTGTTTTTTCTTTGCGGTTACAGCTGCAGCAGGCGGGCCGTAGTTTGCAATGCTTTTCCCCAGCGTTCTTGTCTTTACCTCGACAAAAACAACCGCATCGTCCGTTTCCGCTATCAAATCGATCTCCCCGCCGCCGATATAGACATTTCTGGCTGTAATCGTATACCCCTTTTTCTCCAGATAAGCGGCGGCAAGCGTTTCGCCTTCACTCCCGAATTTCCTATGATTCAAGATGATTTACCGCCTTCCAGAAATTTCAAAAAGGTTTTGCGGTGAACGGGTGTCGGTCCCCTTTCCAGTAATATGCGCTTATGCGCAGGCGTCGGATATCCCTTATGCTTTAAAAAACCGTATTCGGGATACTGTGCATCCAAATCTATGCACATACGATCCCGGGTCACCTTGGCCAGAATGGAAGCGGCAGCTATGGAAGGAGACAGCGCATCCCCTCCTACAATTGTTCTTGTTGGTATATAAAATCCTCTTGAAACATTACCATCGATCAGCGCAAAATCTGCCGGCGGCTGTAATTTTTCAACAGCACGCTGCATGGCGAGCATCGCCGCATTCAGAATATTGATGGAATCGATCTCTTCGGCGCTGGCCACTCCCACCGCATAGGATACAGCCGATTTACAGATCACGGCATACAATTTCTCCCTCTTCTTCTCCGTCAGCTTTTTGGAATCGTTTAGTCCCTCAATTTCAATTCCGCGCGGCAGAATGACGGCTGCAGCAACGACCGGACCGGCAAGAGGTCCCCTTCCCGCCTCATCAACGCCGCAAACGGAGAGATACCCTGCCTCAAACGCATGATTTTCCCATACCCAATCCAGCATAAATATGACCGCCTTTCATTGTGGAATTGCGGGAATACGGAAAAATCTCCTCCGCCCCGACAGAGAAAATACGCATTTGAAAGAATTTTCTTTCAAATCTTTCATAGCCTTTCCGACGGCCGGCCATCCCGACAACCGTTATACGGCACAAAGTGCCGCGTGAAGCCCTTCCTACTTTTAATAAAATTATACAGCTTCGAACCCGCATCTTCCGTCGACAGTTTACCGGCTGCTATAAAGTAAATTTGTCTTTCAAGCCGAACAGCGTCAGGTGCCAAGCTGCCTATCTCGAAATTCACAGTATTGCTTCAGATGCACAGTGTTTGCTGCGTATACGCGGACAATACGGTGTCACGAAAAGCAAATTCAACGTTCTGCTTCCGGCATTTCCAGCGTAATTCGTCCGATTTTAGCGGACTGAAATTCGTTCAGCAGCATATGGGAGGTTCTCTCCGTATCCACCTCGCCCCCGGACAGCAAAAATCCTCGCTTTCGTCCAATCAGCTCCAATAGCTCGTCTCCGCGAAGACTGCTGTATTGGTCCATTTCCCCAAGCTTATATCGTGCGCAGAGAAGCGAAGGATACATACGCCGTAAACGCTCGCACAGCGCCGCAGCGACGCGTTCAAGATCAAGAATATCCTCTTTGATGGCACCGGTCATAGCCAGATTCTCCCCTACCGCCTGATCCTCAAATTTCGGCCACAGCACCCCCGGCATATCCAACAGATCAAATCCGGCGGCGGTTGTCACCCATTGTTTGTTGAGCGTCACGCCCGGACGGTTTTCAACCTTTGCCTTTCTCCCCCCGCTTAAACGGTTGATAAATGAGGATTTTCCGACGTTTGGAATCCCGACTACCATGGCCTTCAGTGTCCTTCCTGTCATGCCCCGTGCATCGTATCGCTCCAACTTGTCCGCTAAAAGCTCACGTGCGGATGACGTGATCTCCTGTATGCCGATTCCGCTCAGAAAATCCGCTACAACTGCTTTCCTTCCGTGCCGCCGGTAAAAGCTCTGCCATCTCCGGCTTAAATCCGGGTCTGCCAGGGATGCCTTTGCCAATACGGTAAGAACCGGCTTCTGTCCCACAAGCTTATCTATTTCGGGATTTTTGGAACTGATCGGAATCCGGGCATCCAGAAGCTCGATCACAAGATCTACGAGCTTCAGATTTTCTGCGATCAGCCGACGTGTTTTTGCCATATGGCCAGGGAACCATTGAATCAGAGGTGAAGGCATGACGCTCTCCTTTTCTCTATTTACTTTCATCGCGTTTTTCTTCCCGCCCGTGAAACCGTCGGCCTACGATGAATCTCGATACCATAATTTTGGCGGGACAACGAAACCTATTCTGCCATATGACAAAAAGGCAGCAGCTTACTGTACGACGCCTATTTTTGAAAACGGATAAACGCGGCACAGCAATTTACCCAGAACAAACCGCTTATCTACAAGACCGATTCGATTGTCGCGACTGTCCATAGAACTGTTGCGGTTATCGCCCATAACGAAAAGCTTTCCTTCCGGCACTGTATAGGGAAATTCCAGGTAATTTGACTGAAGCATATGCGTCATTTCCCGTTTTACATAATCCTCTTTCAGTTCGACCCCATCCACTGTAACTGTCCAGGTATCGTAATCTATATTGACGGTTTGATTTTCCGTTGCTATTACGCGCTTGACAATTGGCTCGTATTCGTCTGAAAGCTTGGCTTGGAAAACAATAATATCTCCCTGCTCCGGTTCATAGAACAGATTGGAAAGCAATATGACGTCATCTGCAATCAAGGTATTCTGCATAGAGGGCCCAACCACCACCGCTACCCTCAAAAAAAAGGTAAACAAAATGATTACAACCGCAGTTGCAATCGCCAGCAGTTCGATCCAATCGAAAATCTCCCGCGCTGCCGTACCGTCCTTCTTTTTTCCTTTGCTCTCCTTTTTGCCGACAGGTTCCTGCTCATTCGACATCAGTTCATTCAGCACATCATCGAAAGCCGGCTTGTCCTCACTGCTTCCTTCTGTTCCATTATATTCCGTTATCGGCTCCATTCCGGTTCCTCCTCTAATTGATATCCTTTATTGTGTTTTATATTTTTTCCGATTCTATAAAAAATTCCATGAGCCGACAGCCATCTGTAATCAGAACGCCGGTTTCTGCCGCTTGTGCTTCGGAAAACATCGCTATACCTTGCTCTGCTTTTGCGCTGTTATAAATCAGAAAGGGAACCGGATCCATCGTATGTGTACGCAACGCAACCGGCGTCGGATGATCCGGAAGCACCATGATTTTATAGGGCTCGCCAAGTCCCTGAAGATACTGCCACAGCGGTTCCAGTATCATATTGTCAATGTTTTCAATCGCCAGAACCTTATTTTCCGCTTCACCTCTGTGTCCGCATTCGTCGGGGGCCTCCACGTGGACATATACAAAATCATATCCTTCCTCGAACGCGCTGCGCGCCGCTTCCGCCTTTCCTTTGTAATTGGTATACAGATTGCCCGTTGCGCCTTCCACGTCAATGGATTTCATAGAAGCGCAGAGGCCGATTCCCTTGATCAGATCAACCGCTGAAATGACAGCGCCGCGCAGACTCCATTTTTCAGAAAAGGAAGGCAGCGCCGGCTTTTTGCCAGGACTCCAGAGCCAAATAGAATTTGCCGGCTTCAGTCCCCTCCTTCTGCGCTCCTGGTTGACAGGATGATTCTTCAAAATTTCAAAGCTCTTTTCCATCATTTCAAGATACGGAAGACCCTCTATACCCGACGGCAGATGTGTACTGATGCACTTCCCAATGATATCGTGCGGGCGTTCAAACGGATACTCACCCGGCGCGTCCCGCCAAATCAGGCAATGTCGATAGCTGATTCCGGTATACAGCCGGCGGTTCTCGTCTCCGAGTGCCTGATCCAGCGCATAAATAAGCTGTCTGGCTTCATCGGTCGTGATCTCGTCCGCACTGTGATCCAGCATACGTCGGTCAGCATACCGCGTCTCTCCCTCTTCGCTTAATGTAACCAGATTGCATCGGTACGCCGTCTCGTCCGGATGCATATCAATGCCCATGCTGACCGCTTCAAGCGGCGATCTTCCCTTCGAATAAACGCGCGGGTCGTATGACAAAATCGCGAGATTAGCCGTGTCGCTTTCCGGTACCATACCAGCGGGAACATTGGAAACCAATCCGCAAAAGGCCTTTTTAGCCAAAGCATCCATGGCAGGCTTTCGCGCAGCCTCCATAGGCGTTCGGCCGCCAAGCAATTCCACAGCTCTGTCCGCCATTCCATCCGCTATCACAACCAAGTATTTCATCATTGTCCATCCCTTTCTGTCGTCCGAAGGATATACCTGACGAATTTTCTTCAATAATGCGAAAAAGCGGGCGGGGTTTCGCTATAACCCGGAGACACTCCTGTATACATGTTCCGCTTTACCGTTTCGCCGCAGGATTCAGTTCTGCACGTCACCGTCCGCCGCACTTTCTCCTCGTCCTCATTCATGTAAATAAAAATCATTACAGATTAGTATAGCATAATTTTGCCATATTCTCAAGTAAATTCACTCGGTATATTCAAAAATTATCCGAAATGTTACACTTCCGTCGTAAACCGGCGAACAAAGTTTCACAGAATGAACTTTTTAATAAAATACTCCGTATATTGGGTCTGCGCTTTAAAATCCATAGCCGAAACATAAATTTTTTCAAGCGCATTGTGGTGCCGATCCGCTTCTGCGAGGCTCTCAAGCGCCCCTTCCATCATCGCGTCAAAGCAGCGCTCGGAAAAACGCAGCTTCTGCTTGTGCGCAGCGAGCGTCTCTCGGTCCAGAAATCGATCCATATTGACGATATGCGCCTCGTCTGCCGTCGTTTGCTCATCATCATACCGGTCGGTCACAAAAACCGTTTTCATGCCTGGAAAGCCGATACCTTCGGCTTCCGATGGATCCAACGGATATGGATAGAGCATTCTACTCCAGCCGGAAGTCAGCTGTTTTACACAATCGGTAAAAAAGAAAGCTGCGCCCCGTTTATCCGTGATTTTATATACGTTTTCCGCACCATTCTCAGCCGTATCAAAGTGTATGATCCCCTTTGTACCAATCGCTGTCGTAAAACGCACGTTTTCCTCGCCGATTTCGCTGTCCTTTAGGCGGCGGAGGATTCTATCTGCTGCCGCACTCATCTTTTCACGTTTCAGTGCTTCCTCCAAACGCTGTCTGACCGCCGTACGTATTTCATTTGCGGCGTGCAGATAGTGCGCTGCCCGCCTGTGACACACAGAGCACCTTGCGTTTAATTCTTTGATTTCGGATGTATGGGACTTCAGCTCATGGGTATTGAAAAAGTCACCCATATTTATGATTTCCTCGACCGCACCCGGATATGCCGGATCGGTTGTATGCGGAGACGTCCCGTCGAGAATCGCCGTTCCGGAATGCTTCAAAACAATTCCATCGAGCGATGATGTATCAGAGGAACAGTAGTAATATTCCACGGATTCCCCGGCGCCGGCAGCCGCAGCAGCGGCCTTGCGCATAAAGGTGGATTTTCCCGTGCCCGGTCCTCCTTTGACGATAAAGATCCTTTGCAGGCGTGCGGGTGAAAAAATATCGGGGAAGCAGCTGTAAAAACCGTGAGCGGAATTTGCCGCTGCAAAATACCGGCAGCTTTCAGCATGTTGTTTGTCAACTGCAGTCATGAGTATAGCAACCATAGCCTTTTCATCTGCTGTAATGAAAAAAGCCCCTTTCTTACACAAGATTTTGATATGCGATATCCGCGCCCTCACTGGAGCTGAGCCCTAACCTTTTCAGTTCAGAATCCATATATTCCGGGCCGAACATATCATTATCATATTATGCAAAAGCCCGCTTTCTGTCCTCTCTTTTTTTGCAGGAATCCGACAGCTTTCTTATTATTCCAACAATTGACACAGCGTTTATTTTATGATATACTCGAAAAGACTTTCATAAAGGAGCGATTTGTTATTATGTGGTTTGTTTTATCTCTTATTGCTATTTTATTTTGGAGTGGCTCGGACTTATTCTCAAAAATGGGATCAAATGAAAAAGATATTTATAGTCATTGGAAAATGGTTATGTCCGTAGGCGGCATCATGGGTATACACGCCGTTATTATGCTGCTGTGCGGCGCAGAATTTCATCCGCAGGATATGATTACATATCTGCCGGCCTCGGCACTCTATATTCTTTCCATGATTTTGGGATATGTCGGCCTCCGCTACATTGTGCTGTCGGTTTCTACGCCGATATGCAATTCCTCGGGTGCGGTGGCTGCCATTCTCTGCTTTGTTTTTTTAGGCGGTGAAGAAAATCAAATTTCCTGGCTTCAGGGGTTCGCCATTCTCTTGATATGTGCCGGCGTATTCGCGCTTTCTCTGCTGGAAAAACGGCGAGAGGATGTCACACGGCGGCTGGCCGGCGATCTCCCGGACAAAAAATATACACACAGCTTCATCGCCATCGCATTTCCGCTGCTCTATTGTCTGATCGACGGTTTAGGGACCTTTGCCGACGCCGTCATTCTTGAAACCATAGCGGAAGAATCTGCCAATATCGCATATGAGCTCACCTTTTTTTTGATGGCGCTTTTCGCCTTTGTATATGTCGTGATCATACGCAAACAAAAGATACGTCTTTCAGCGGAAAAGCCGAAGCTGGCAGCCGGTGTGTGTGAAACAGCCGGTCAGCTCGCATACATATATGCGCTCGGCGCCCGATCTGTTCTGGCCGCCCCCATGATCTCCTCCTATTGTATTTTTTCTTTGATCTGGGCGAAACTTATACTGCACGAAAAGCTCACACGGGGCCAGTATCTCGTGATTGCCATAGCAGCGGTCGGCATTGTCATTCTCGGAATGGAATAATGTAATCTACGAGATGTGTCATACAATACAGCAGCCAGCTCCATGGACAGAGGTGCAACAACTGCACGCTCTCCATGCGAGCTGGCCTCTTTTTATGTCTCAGATTCCATCAGTTTATTTCTGATGTATGACTCAAAACCGTTCCGGCTTTATTTTTTCAGCCGGCGAAAAGGACTATATTTTTTCGTGCCTTATTCTTTTATAATCGCAATTTTATAGCTCTTTTCATCCACTGCCGCCTTGACTGTATAAAGTTTGACGTCTCCTTCTCGCAGAAGTTCAAGCTTACAGCCTTCCAGGGCGCGCAGGGTATGAGGCGATGCAATTGTCTGCTGCTCTGATTCCTTCAGAAACACTCCGTTCAGTATGCCATCCGTAATACTCTGCCGCACGGTCGGCACGATGCAATCATCGACACCGATGACGGAGGCGTCTGTAATATCGGTGATATAAATCACCTTCGAACAGTGAGCACCGACCTCTGCCGTAAAGCTTCCCTCTGTCATACCGAGATATTCCTGCCCCCAAAACTCAAACGCATACCCGCCATCGGTTTGTACCGTCATGCTGCACGGCTCGTCCGACCAGTTGATCAGGGCATATATATGCATATGTCCCCGTCTTCCCAAGTCCAGATATCCCGGCGTCACGCTGTCCATAAGGTCCAGCGGAAGAGCTGTTTCGGTATTTAGCGGGAACAGCTTGGAAAGTAGTTGAATCTGTTCTCCGCTCAGATTTCCCAATTTGTCGGACAGCATCAGTATACCGCCGCTTGCAGCCATCGCCGTGACAAAGGTTTGAATCTCGTCGTCATTTCTCGTACAGTTTCGCCGGCATTCCAAGTCCTCATTTTCAGACTTGCGGATAATCAGGCAGTCCGCGTCGTTGATATACCAGCGGCGATTCGTGTAATACCGTTTAAAAACCGCGTTGTAAATATGCTTGACCGAATTCCATTCGCCAAATATATCACCGCTTACCCGCATGCCGTCGCAGATTCCAGCCGCGGAGGACAGAGGCGCTGTACAGGCCAGAAGAAAGGTATCCTCCGTAACAGCTGAGCGTATGATTTTCATGCCTTCTCTGAAATTCTTCAGTGCGGTAAAGCTTGGATCAAAATACCGTCCTGGCGCAAGCCGATTGGTGATCAGATCGATTTTGATGTATCGGTAACCCCAATCGTGTGAAACCTTATGAAACACTTCAAACAAAAATTTTCTTGCCTCCGGGTGTGAAAAGTCGAGCGCCGGTTCCTTGTAACAGGTATCGTCGTCCCAGTTCTTGACAAACCAGTCCCGTCTCGGATCGTCCTCGCCAAAGTCGGCGACGAACGGAGAGAGCCAGATCCCGGGTATGTAGCCATGCGCCTTGATTTCGTCAGCCACACGCTTCATACCGTCCGGAAAGTAGTTCGTAGGCTCCCAATGGCCGCTGTAATAAAACCATCCATCGTCGATCTGCACGTATTTTATCGGCAGCGATTTTCGGTTTGCGTCCAAAGCCTCTAAATTTTCGTAAATTGTATCCTGTGTAATATAGCGCAAATAGTAATACCATGTGCAGAAGCCGACCGGCGTTTCCCAGTTTCCTAGACTGACCTGCATCAGCGAGGCAACCACATCCGCATAGGTTATGAGCCCTATTCGAACGTCCCTGCAGACGCAAAGCCATACCGCGTCCGAGCATACACTCTCGCCCTCTTCAAGCGGATGACTCTCCATATTCTGCTGTAGTGCAATCCTTCCGTTTCTCTCCGCTGTAACAACGGAAAAGTACTCGAGAAAGCTGGCAAAGCCCACTATCACATTCTTTCCATCGTCGTCAATCCAGGCCATAACATCACCGCCGCGAATTGGTCCGTCCGTCTCCGCCATTTTCACGCTGTGCACCATAGCCTGCATTTCGTTGATCTCATTTCCATTGACTGCAAACAGATCATTCGTCATCAACTTATTGATAGCGGCGCTCCATTGCCCGCAAAGAACGGTAAGCGTATGCATTTTTTGGATACGCTTACCTGCTGTATGTATATATGTTGTACGGAGCAGGATACCGCCGTCACGCCCCTCTGTCTCCAGTCTAAAATTCTCACAGCAGGCGGTCACCGTCGGTCCGTCCTCCGAAATATCCCATTCCCCCGTGGGAACAATAACGACAGTACCGCCGTCAAGCTCCGCTTTTAACGAAACCTCGATCTCTGTGATTCCCGACTTGCCGTCCCAAAGGCACAGGTTGCCGCTGCGCTTCACCAACTTCATGCCGCACATCCCCTTTATCATTTTGGGGTGATTTTATCATATCCCCTGAAAAAAGTCAAGCCGGTATAATTACAGAGCAGGCATTCCAGCCCGATTCTGTGTCAGATTTCCGCTTCAGGGACAGCTCCTCTTTTGCCGCGGCAATTCATCCCGTGGGATTCATCAGCCCCCGTGCCGGGGACACGCGTTCGACACCCTAACCCTGAATTCTCCTCAAAAGCACAGATAGACTTCCATCGATTCAAGACTTTGCGGTCTTTAAAGCTTATCATTCCAGGTATATCATGCGCTCAAATTTCAACCTGCTCCTCCTCTTTTTTGTGATCAGCTATTGATTTCTTAGTCTATTTATAGTAAAATAGAATAAATATAATAAATACTATGAGATATCATTTTACGGCAAAAGCGAATCGTACAGCCGCCTTCAATAGCAGCGTAAATGACATTCGTGAGGATCGTACATTGTCTCTTCGTTTAGCCGACACTTAACTTTGATGAAAGGAAGCTTCTGGTGTGCAGAGGCGTGGCTCTTTAGTTTTATGAATATAAATGTCAATATCAATCTGTTTCATTCCAAGAAACGGTATCCGCCGGAAAAGGAATATGAGGCTACAGACTTGCGCAATCTGGTCAAAATCGGCGCATCCCTCTTTAATGATAAGCCCTACATGTGCTTTAAGCGCAACAAACAGGACTGCTCTGTAAGCTTCCGTGTGTTCGATCAGATGATCGACTGTATCGGCACGGCTTTTTCTGAATGCGGCATCATGGG
Source organism: Clostridiales bacterium (assembly GCA_019415985.1). GTDB lineage: Bacteria > Bacillota > Clostridia > Oscillospirales > CAG-272 > CAKTAA01. The sequence continues at coordinate 23,072 of DXYE01000003.1, read as the reverse complement.
CAAAACGGTCGCCGTAATCGGAGAAACAACGCCTGAATGGGTTATGACATATTTGGCAACCGTCAATGGCGGCGGTGTCATTGTCCCCCTCGATAAAGAGCTTGCCCCGGAGGAAATTGCAAACTTTCTTCGCCGAGCGGATGTCTGCGCCGTTGTATATTCACACAATTACCGCAGAATATTTCAGGACATCGGAGAGACCATGCCGGAAATCAAGCTTTTCGTCGAAATTTCCAAAGAGACCTTTCCGTACCCGCCCGAACGCAGCGATGAACCGGCAATCCAGGAGCGCTATATTCCGTTTGCCGCTCTGGTACGGCGCGGTGCGGCTCTGCTCGCCCGCGGCAATATAGCTTTTACAGCGCACAGCATCAATATAGATAAAATGTGCTCCCTCCTTTTCACCTCCGGCACGACCGGGACCAGCAAAGGCGTCATGCTTTCTCAAAAAAATATTATAACAGCGGTCAACGCTGCTTTTCGAATGATTCGTATCAGCTCGGAGGATGTACTGGTTTCCGTCCTGCCGATTCATCATACCTATGAAATGAGCACAACTATCCTTGTACCGCTGCTGGTCGGTTGTACCATAGGCATCAACGACAGCATCAAGAATGCCATGCGTTCCTTCCAGCAATACCGTCCAACTATATTGGTGCTCGTTCCATTGTTTGTCTCAACTATATATAAAAAAATATGGGATACGGCAAAGCGCAACGGCCTCGACAAAAAACTGAGGCTGGCGATTGCGGCAAGCGATAAAACCCGCCTTTTCGGTCTGGACCTGCGCAAAACGCTTTTCCGCCAGGTGCTAGATGCGCTCGGCGGTCGCCTGGACCGTATCGTCTGCGGCGGTGCCCCGCTGAACCCGGAATTGGTCAAGGCTTTTGATTCATTGGGTATTAATTTGACACAGGGCTATGGAATTACAGAATGCTCACCGCTTATTTCCGTCTCACCTTTCGACTGGAAAAAGGGCGCGTCCGTTGGCCTTCCCGTGCCAGGTATGGAGGTCCGCATAGACACCGACAACAACAGCGTCACCTATGGCGAAATCGTTGTGCGCGGTGACAACGTCATGCTGGGATATTACAAGGATCCGGAAAAAACAGCGGAGGTTCTCAGCCCTGACGGCTGGTTCCGCACAGGAGATATCGGTTATGTCGACCAGGATGGCTTCCTGTATATTACAGGAAGGAAGAAGAATGTCATTGTCCTGCACAACGGTAAAAATATCTTTCCTGAGGAAATCGAGGAATATCTGGAGCCGGTCGAACTGATAAGCGAATGTGCAGTCGTGGGCAGAACCGCAGAGGATGGCGAGACGATCAACTTGACAGCTATTATCTACCCGGATTTCGATTCGGCTGCGGCTAAAGGACTGACCGATATTGACGCCATTTCCAAGGCGATTCATACGGAAGTAAACCAGATCAACACAAAGCTTCCCCTTTTCAAGCAGATACGCTGCATCGAACTCAGAAAAACGCCTTTTATCAAAACTTCTTCGCACAAAATTATCCGGCATAAAATTGATCAGCCATCCCGTGAATCCTGAAAGGAAGAGGATACTCATGGCATCGAAAAAAATCTTAAAGCACTTTGCCGCGGCTCTGATAATTCTTCTGCTCATTTATGCAGGTATAGCGGTAGTATACGGCTTCTGCGTGAGCAATCTGTTTCAAGCGGTCTATTATGCGGACGGAATTTATACAGACGATCTGTCGGCCTCCATATCAAAAGAGGATTTTGATGCCATGAATTGCCGTACCTATGAGGGGGACCAGATCTTTAACGAGTCTTATCGGGTTTCATTCCCATGGGTCTGGCATCATTTCACCGGAGGTACGGCCTTTTGCAGTTATACATACCTCTGTACAGATCCCGGAAGCGGAGAGGTACTTTATCGCCGTAAAACCGATGTCTCCATAAAATTTCAATTATCTTTCTCCGGTTTTCACGTCAAAAGCTATCAGGCGGACGAAGCCGAAAAGGAATGAGGCCATTTTCCAGCATTTTCCGAACTTCGCCGGATCTTACACGAAAATAGGATAACGGAAAAAGAATGGGGGCCTTTCGGCATACCGCCTCCACATTCTGAACTTTCTGATGACGAAAAATATAATCACAACGTTATCTCAGCCTTGTTATGTAAAAGGCGCAAGAATTTCCTTGACTGAAAAAACTCTATTGGTCATTTACTATGGGAATAGATTTGAAATATAGGGCAATTTAACGCATATAATATAAAACTCTATGTGAACAGTGTATGTTCACATAGAGTTTTTTCATCCGCTGCTTTTATCAAAGGACTGCCCATCCCTTCTGCCTTGCTGCTGTATGTCTAAAAAACATTTACTTCAGATATCTTCCTGCAAATGCAGGCGGTAAAGCATACCGGTCATGTTGGCATAAGATGCGAAGGCAACATCCACCGGGAGACCCTATTTGGTACATCCGTTCTCTGTCTGAGACGCACCGGCTCGAAGAGCTATTTGCATATAATTCTTATAAAGGGCGGCAAAACGATTGGTATACGACGGTCTCCAAGGTTTTCTCCTGCCGCAGAAATGCAGAATCGCTGTATTCTTCATGACCCAATCCATATGATATGCTCCGCCACCTCGAATTAAGTAATCGGAATAGCGCCTTGCATCATAGTTCCATATCACATCATCCACCGGCAGTGTATGCTTCCCGTATAAACGGTTGAAAACGTCCTGGTCTGGCAGCAGGAGGTCGGATTCATGTTCGCGCACGCACTGAAAAATTTCATCCGGTATGACGACTGTCCTGGCTTTAACCAAATCCATTAGCATGACGCCGGAATTAAAATAATCATGTTCGGTATCCAGACGAACGCGATTGATCCCGTTGATAATATCCGTCACACCACTGTGGGCGGCAGCGGCAAAAGTTCGCCCGTTCAAATCCAAATCCCACAGCGGACGCAACGGATTGATCACCAGAATATCCGGATCCAAATACAGAACTTTCTTTGCAGATTCCGGCAGCAGATGCGGCGCCAGCATTCGGTAGTACATTTCCTGCGGATATTGTTTTGAAACCGGCGCATGCTCAAAGATCCTGCGTTCTATTCGTACAGGCGTTAAGGTTACTCCTTGAAAGGCACAGTAAGTCCTCAGCTCTTCCTGTTTGCTCTGCGGAATAGCGCTGTGCAGAAGCCAGACATGTATTTTTTCGCCGGGATTGTTCATGATCACGGACGTGAGCATTGTCCGAAAAGGGCCGATATAGTTTTCATCAAACGTTACAAGCAAATCCAGCCTTCTGTTCTGCATCATCATTACCATGCCTCTGCACAGCAGAGGTTCCTGTCATCTAAAATTTTGCCAAAATCGTCAAAATCAAAATAAAAGCAGTGCTTTTGCAGCAAATGACCTTTGCGGTGCAGTGGCAAAGACCGTGTATATAATGAGACATTCCTCCTGCCGCACATGCGTTACTGGCGTGCAAAAACGTACACTAAAATTATATTCTGAAAACAGATACCTGTCAAGATTTTTTGCCAAACAGAAAAACGGAAACGATTAGATGGATATAGTGATCTCTCCGGCAAACGAGCACATAATCGGATGTCTCAGCAATACACTTATTTCAACAGCCCAAATCATCACATTGCTGTTTTCAGCCTTCGATCGTTGTTACACGGAACCGTACGGATTGGAAATTCAGCTTGACGGCTAAGTGGATTCACGGTATAATAGTACGGGTATAGTAGGCTCTTTAAACTTTTTACGTATTATTCCGGCTTGCGACGCTGGATTTTCAGATCATAAATTACGGAGCGGGGATTGAATTATCTGCATTCAAGGAAACAGAGGAGAGGTCTCTGGATCTGTGTAAGCAGAAGGTATCTCTGACAGAAACAGCAAGATACTAACATACGGTTCAAAAAAACATCTTCTGTATTTTAAATCTGTATGCGGGTAAATCGTATTGAATAAATGAGTGGCTTCTCCGTTATACGTTAGACAGGAGAGCATGAACACAGCAAATGCTCATGCAGCGTTTTATTACACAAAGCGTTTATTCCCAGAATAAGGAAAAAAATAAATGAAAAAGGAAATTGAAAAATTTAAAAACAGTACGTTGTTCGAAGGAATTTTGTCCATTTCAGCGGTTTGGGATGCACAAAAGCTGGGACACAACGACCGTCGTATAGAAACCCTTCTAATTGATCGCTCGGCGGCGAATCAGGGAAATAAAAACTATTTAAATTTAACGGCCAGGGCAAAGCATATGCAGACATCCGTGCAAATCGTTGACTCCGAGGTGATCAGCCAGCTCGCGCTCGGGCACACGCACGGCGGTTTTCTCGCAGTCTGTACGCAGAGGAGCTTTTCCTCTCTGCAAAAATCCAATATTCGCCCTTCCGGCTTTTATATTATGCTCGAAGGCATCGAAGACCCTTATAATTTCGGTTATGCTCTGCGATCTGTTTATGCCGCCGGTGCGGACGGTGTTGTTTTATCTCCGCGCAACTGGATGTCCGCGGCAGGGGTCGTCTGCCGCTCTTCTGCCGGCGCGTCCGAGCTGCTCGAAACCTTTATTGCTGAAGGGGAAGCGGCTGTTGAAGCCTTTTCGGCCTGTCATTATCAAATTGTTTGTGCCGACAAGCGCGGCTCGGTTTCAGTATTCGATGCGAATCTCCATAAACCGCTTTTACTAATTGTAGGCGGTGAAAAACGAGGAATCTCTAAAGGTCTGCTTCAGGCCTGTAGTCAATGTGTACAGCTCGAGTACGGCAGAAATTTTCCCGCCGCCCTTTCAACAGCCTCTGCAGCATCTATCCTCTCATTTGAAGTCCTGCGGCAGAACAGGATATCCGGCTTACAGCAAAGTCACGACTGAATCCTTGTACCACGTAACAATTACACTCTATCGTTTCATTCATCAGGAACCCTCTACAGGAATTTCAGTCGCACGAAGTCAAAATCAGCGATATCTCTTTTCGGCTGCACGGCCGAGAGATACAGAAATATTGGACGATCGTACGGCGAAGGCCCTTTAAGTTAAAAAATTAAGTATTTATGAATTAATGTACAGAACGAAGCAGAGCTTGTACAGGTGCTTGCGTTTGGCAGAAAAATATTTGGCGAAAACGGATATCGGCTATGAGCAAAGCTGACGACAGCCTGTCCCCCCCTCTAAGCTTTTATGATACGCCGAATCGGATAACAAAATAATCGGAGCCGTGCTGGTATACAGAGGACAATGGAAATATCACAATACTTACGGCGGCAATAGACGAAACATACAGAAAGCGCGTTATCGCGCGTGAAATGATGCTGATGATTGAAGAACGTGCAAAAGGGCCCGGCATAAAGTTTATAGCATTGGATTCAACAGGCATGGGCAAAGATTTTTATATAAAGCTCGGTTATACCGAACAGCTGCTTATACAGTGCGAGAAACACAGCTTAGAGGACTTATTGTCCTGAATCCCGGCTGAGGTTTTTTATACAAATGATTATGACAAAAAAATAAATTAGCTCTGCTTGAAGCTCGACGTGTCAGACCGTGAACGCCAAAACGCATTCGAAAGTACACCGGACGGCTAAAACACACAGACGATGTTCTGGAATACGATATAAGAGGTAAAAAATCGCTTTCATACCGGCGGTGATTTTGCAGACTTTCGCACAATTTCACACAAAAGGAACGTTCAGATGTGAAAGCGTGTATTGCAAACCTTATAAAGCAATGTAAGTAGAAAAAGAGCCTCTTCGGCTATCCGCTTGAAAGCGAGGCGCCGAAGAGGCCGTGTTTTTATGCCTTATATAAAGGTCCGTAAGCTGCGCAGGCTCTGTAGTCCGCCCCTTCCGGATCGCTGGTTCCGAAAGCAGACCAGCTATGCGGCCGGTATACTCTGTTCTCGGGGATGTTGTGCATGGATACCGGTATGCGGAGCATAGACGCCAGTGTGAGTACGTCGGCGCCTACGTGTCCGTATGTAAACGCGCCGTGATTTGCGCCCCAGTTTGCCATGACGCTGTACACATCCGTAAAAGCGCCCTTCCCTGTCAGACGCGGTGCGAACCAAGTTGACGGCCATGTCGGGTCGGTACGGTTGAGCAGCGTATCATTGACCTGCTGTGGCAGCTTGACCGTATAGCCCTCGGCGACCTGCATCACCGGTCCGAGATGGTCGACATAGTTTACGCGAACCACTGTTATCGGCATTTCACAGTCTGTGCTGAACTGAGAAGAGAAACCGCCTCCACGGAAATACAGCTTGTTTGCCGGCGCCCATTTTGTAACGCTAAGCATAGATTTGATATCTTCTTCAGTAAGATTCCACCATTCCTTCATGACAGGTCTGCCGTCGGCATCGCGGGAAGCGCCGCTGCCATCAAGCGCTGCTGCACCGGAATTAATTAAATGAATAAAGCCGTTTGACGCAGCTCCCACCGGTGTATATCCCGTTACCCTCTTCACGGCCTCAGGGCTCCAGTATGTACGGACATCAGCAAAGACTGCAGAGCGATTGGTCAGCAGATGCAGAAACAGCATTGCCACGCCGTTCAAATTATCGTTTTCTGTAGCCAGAACGAGCGGCTGGCGTTTTCCGTTCCAGTCAAAACCGGAATTAAATATGGCTTCGGTAAAGTCCGCATTGGGTTTGTAATCGGTCCACATTCTCTGTCCCTGGAAGCCGCCAAAGATTGCATTTCTTCCGTTGGATTCCTCAACAAAGCCCATTTCGGCAAGCTTCGGATTGCCGACCATAATATCGCGGCAGATGACCGTCATCTTCGCAACAAAATCCCACTCCGCTTCCTTTTGCTCGGGTGTAGAACGAAGTTCAGGTGCATTGACTTCAAGTCCATCCGGACAATTGGCTTTGATCCACGCCCGCGCCTTCCGGTACTGGTCTGCATCATAAATACCGAGATCAATTCTGCGCAGGATTTCCGTCATATCTACCCATTCCGCGCGTATGCCGAGATATTTCTGCATAAAGACCGGGTCCAAAAAGGAGCCGGCAATACCCATCGAAACCGAACCCAGCGCGACGTATGCCCGGTTGCGCATCAAGCCCACAGCAATAGCCCCTCTGGCAAAGCGCAGTATTTTTTCTGCAACATCCTCAGGAATGCCGGTATCGTTCATATCCTGCACGTCATGTCCATAGATGCTGAACGCCGGAAGCCCTCTCTGTGCATGAGCCGCCATAACCGCGGCAAGGTAAACCGCGCCGGGACGCTCAGTTCCGTTAAAGCCCCACACCGCCTTTACGGTCATCGGGTCAAGGTCCATCGTTTCACTGCCGTAGCACCAGCAGGGGGTGACGGAAAGCGTTGCGCAGACGTGTAGCGCCGCAAACTTCTCAGCGCATTTAGCCGCCTCCGCTCCGCCGCCGATTGTGGTATCTGCGATCACACATTGCACCGGCGAGCCATCGGGATAATACAGGTTGCTGGAAATGAGGTCTTTTGCAGCCTCAGCCATGGCCATTGTCTGGTTTTCCAGACCTTCACGAATGCCGCGCCGGCGGCCATCGATGACCGGCCGAATGCCGATTATTGGATATATCATTTTCATACCTCCCTGAAAAATTTTGTTTGGACCTATTTTTAAATAATTGTACTATACCATCTAAACCATGCTTAGTAAGGCAAAATCTGCAATGCACGGCTCGCTGCGGTTTTTACGATGATGTAATGCTACGCCGTGTATATTATACCATGAAAATCCCGACAGTTTCGGATGACTGAACTTGTTCAGTCGGACGAAAACTGCAGTGCACGGCTCGCTGCGGTTTTTACGATGATGTAATGCTACGCCGTGCACATTATACCATGAAAATCCAAAAAAATCAATAAGTTTTCACAATACGCAGAACAAGAGAAAATCGTTGACCAACCTCGGTATATCTAGTCACGGTCGAATAGATAGAATGAATAAATATCAGTCGTTCAACAACAGATGCAGCCAATCACCGGATATACATTCACAGTATCCCGTTCCGCTCCTTTTTCCCAAGCATATAATTTCGCCTTCTCATCCAAAGCATTTTTCAGACTTCACCCTGGCATCCTGTATTCTGCCGCAAAACATAACATAAGAAACACCGGGCGGAATCAAAAGATTCCGTCCGGTGAAGCTATAGATATTAAATCAGCCGTTTTATCTGCATCCGCAGTTATTGCTGCCAAGCGACGGCGGGCAAAACTGATCTGTCGGGAAGCACATTTTCTTAAAGGCGCTGCAAGGATCGTCTTCCTCTGCGAATACACATTCCTTTTCCGGCACACAGTACTCAGTCGCATTTACAAGGAATTGTCCGGGACGCTCCATACGAACGACAGAGAAAAATCCGAGTGTAACAGTCAGCACGCAGCCTGAATTGGTATTATCACAAAGGGGACCGTTCAGGCAATTGCAGACGCATTCCGGAAGCTCTTCGGGGCAGAGGCAGGCGCAGGAGCAGTGACAATGGCACTTCTCCATGATCCTGGTTGAAAGTACAACGGGATCGACAATCTCAAGCACGGCTGTGGGTAAATTGGTCTCACATTCATTGTTAAAATCCGGGAGCGCACAGAAATTATCTTCGCAGGCACAGCTCTTGAAGATCTTAACACTGCCCTCGCTTCCAAACAGGATGACGCTTTTATCCACGATAGCCAGCCCTTCGATTTCCTGGGCTTTGCCGCCACAGAGACAGGACTCCGCCACGATTTTGACAAATATTCTTATATTGACCTGATAAAAACCGCGATTAAAGGTAAGCGGCGTAACGCTGATGTTTGAGCCAACGATTTTTGCGCATTTGGTTCTAACGGAGCCGGAACGGTCAATGACCTCCTGTCCGAACTCTGTAAGATAAACTCTGACGTCTTCGAAACAGTCTTTATCCCGACAACTGTCCAAAATCCGGTTGACGTCTATATAAACCGGATCGTTTCCGCAGGAATTGTTTGCGGAATTGTTGCAGCAGGAATTTCTGTTATCTGCCATTTGGTCGAATCCTCCTAAATAAGTAGAAATACAGGTGTTTTCACCTTCTGTATCATCTTATGCGCAGCAGGAGGAATTGACACATTTTGCTTGATAAAAATTCAGCACAAAAGAAGAGAAAAAACAGCCTTTTTTCCTCTCATCAAATCATCAAATTGCAACCGGCTCCTTTTAGCAGCTTCCGGCTTGTTGTTCAGTAACCATACCGAAAAGACAACCCCTGCCTGCTGATTTTTAGCAGGCAGGGGGACTTTCTAAACAACATTAAAGATATTTTTTCAAGTCTTCATCGAGTTCATCCAAAGGCATTGACGCAGTTATGGTGCAGCGCAGCTTATTTGCTTCTGCAAAACGCGCGATTTCGTCTACCGCAACTTTGAATTCTTCATAATTGTTTTCACAGATTTTGAGCGCGGAATCTACAAAAATATCCGTAATATCATGATTCGAGGCATAAATGCCGGCAATGAAACCAAACAACGATTGGCCGTCGCAGATCATATAATCCAGTGTGTTAATCAAACGCACCTGATGCCTGATGTCGTAACGAAGCTTTTCTCCCTGCTCCAGGCAAACGACCGCTCCGCTGGATGCTTCGTATGCACTGTTGACTGCGTTTATCAGAGCTTTGGTTTTCCCTGTGCCTTTGACACCGACTATCAATTTCAGCATAACGACTCCCTTTCCCGGCGAAAAACGATTTTCCGGCACACAAAGCTGCGTGGACAAAGCCCGCCGAACCTCGCCAAACAATTTTTGCTTTCTGTGCTCCTGTTCCTATTTTACATGAAATTGCGGAAAATATCAAGGGGCATTTACTATAATTTTGTAAATATTATATGAGAATATATAAATACAGACGCCCTATCCAAAGCTTCAAAAAAACGTCCCCTACAGATTTTGACATGCCTCTCTTTTTAAGAAGATAAAACTCCGCATATAAAATAGATCTTGCGCCTGCCAGTCCTTTAACGTAGGCTTTCTCAGACATAGGGGCGTCTCTCCTCACCATATGTCCCGCATTGGCTGACGTCCTTTACGATGAAACGCAAGACAAATACGAATTTGTAGAGGAGAAGGCTATAGGAATTGTATATTCTAAAAGATAATAAATATAGAACAGATAAACCTCCGCATGATCGCAGCCATGCGGAGGTTTATCTGTTTTGTACAATGCCCTGTAGCCGAAAAATTTGTTTTTATGGACCTTTGGTTATGAAAAGTTAAAACAGCGCTTCTTCGACTACCGTCGGAGAAAACTCCTGTCTATGAATAGATCACATCTCGCAATCCGTTGCACAATAATTTGCGATATGGACCGAAACCTGTCCCAGCAGCCGTATATTCATCATTCTGCCAACCGGCTCTCGAGCTGTGCCTTTCTTTCTTCAAAGCCGGGCTTACCGAGCAGTGCGAACATATTCTTTTTATACGCCTCGACGCCGGGCTGATTAAAGGGATTCACGCCCAATATATATCCGGATATACCGCACGCCAATTCAAAGAAATATACCAGATATCCAAAGTGATACGCGTCTCTCTTGTCAATTTCTATCACAAGATTGGGCACACCGCCATCCACATGGGCTATGGCTGCGCCTTTGAACGCCATATCATTGACAAAGGATAACGCTTTGCCACTGAGGAAATTCAGTCCGTCAGCGTTGGTCTTATCGTCCGGAATTTCTAGAGAAGACATGTTGTCCTTTATATGCAGAACCGTCTCAAACAGCGTGCGTTCACCTTCCTGTATGTACTGTCCCAAAGAATGCAGGTCCGTCGTGAACAGAACAGACGCAGGAAAAATTCCTTTGCCGTCCTTACCCTCGCTTTCTCCGTAAAGCTGCTTCCACCATTCGTTCAGCATGGCGAGCGCCGGCTCGTAACCGACAAGAATTTCCAGCTTCTTCCCGTCGCGGTATAAAAGATTTCTGTATGCAGCATATCGGAAACAATCGTTCTGCTCAAGATCGTCGCAGGCAAAAGCTTTTTTGGCGTCTCCTGCTCCACACATCATGTCGTCTATGGAGATACCGGCTACTGCAATGGGCAGCAGTCCGACAGCTGTCAGAACAGAATATCTACCGCCGCAATCGTCCGGAACGACAAAGGTTTCACATCCTGCCTCATCAGCGAACTGCTTAAGGGTTCCCTTCTGTCTGTCTGTCGTGACAAAAACACGATCCTTAAGCGCACCTTCACCATACTTTTTGATCAAAAGATCGCGGAAGATACGGAATGCCACCGCAGGCTCCGTAGTTGTGCCGGATTTGGATATCACGTTTATGCAGATATCCTTGCCTTCACAGATCTCAAGCAATTCGTTGAGCGCCTGAGCGCTGATATGATTACCGGCAAAATAGATTTCCGGCGTATCCTTTTTGAGCTGGTTATAGAGCGGAGACCGCACAAACTCAATGGCCGCGCGCGCGCCAAGGTAGGAACCGCCGATTCCGATCACCACAAGGATATCGCAGGAGGATTGTATCTTCTTTGCCGCAGCTTTGATGCGCGCAAATTCCTCTTTGTCATAAGTTACAGGAAGGTCATACCAGCCAAGAAAATCCGAGCCTTCGCCGCCTTTGTTTTTGACCTTTTCATATGCGGCAGTCACTTCTCCGCGAATGCCGTCAAGGGCCCCCTCTTTCAGAAAAGATTTCAGATATGTGTCATTAAGATATACAGCCATGATTCGTCCATTCCTTTCTTTATGAATGCCGCACTTCGCAACGGTATCCGTCAGTCCTTAAGCGTATGATTGGCAAATTGCCTAAATATAACAATTCATAATTATAGACAAACCAGGCTTGGAATGCAAGAGCTAACATATGGGTATTTCGTTAACTATTTTTTAATATTTGTAGTTTAGAAAATCGCTTCGCAGAGCATACGGTAAAACAGGGAGAAAAATCCGATCTTTTCAACCGATTCACCCGCAATCAGATCGGTCCTGCCTATCTCTACGCCATCGCAGGTATACGTTATGCTCCCCAGTACATCGCCTTCCGCAACCGGTGCGCTAACACTCTCCGGCAAATTGATATTTTGTGTTACGCTGTTCTCTTTTCCCTTTTCCATGATGATACGGAACGCATCGTATTTGACACTGCAGGAATCTCTGACACCGCCCTTTACATACAGATCGTCGAGCGTTCCGGCCTCAAACTCTTTCAGAGCAAAATTGGCAAAACCATAATCCAGCAGGGCCGCGGCCGTCTGATTTCGGGTGTCGCGTGTGGATGCCGCCATGACAACCGCTATAAGCTGAAGATTATCACGCTTTGCGGTCGCGCTGATGCAGAATTTGGCTTTTGACGTGGAACCGGTTTTCAATCCATTCGCACCGCTGTAGAAGCGAATCAGACGGTTGGTGTTGGTCAGACCGAACGAGCCGTCCCGTATGGTATCCATCCAAATTGTCGTATAATCAAATATCATCTCGTGCTTAAGCAGTTCACGGGACATCAGGGCGATATCTCTCGCCGTTGTCAAGTGTCCCTCTACAGTATCATCCAAGCCGTTTGTATTCATAAAAACCGTATTTGTCATACCAAGCTCGGCCGCTCTTTCGTTCATCCTTGATACAAAGGCTGTTTCTGAGCCGCAGACATACTCCGCCAATGCCACTGCTGCATCGTTTGCCGAGGCTACAACGACAGCTTTCAGCATATCGTCCACACTCATCGTCTCACCTTCCTTGAGGTATACCTGGGAACCGCCCATGGAAGATGCGTGAGCGCTTACGGTCACCATATCTGTCTTTTGAATTTTTCCGCTGTCAATGGCCTCGACCACCAGCAGAATCGTCATAATTTTGGTCACAGACGCAGGCGGAAGCTTTTCGTCCGCATTGAACTCATAAAGCACGGTCCCCGTAGCCGCATCCATCAAAATGAGGCTTTTTGCATCAGATTCAGCCGTAAATTCTACAGCAGATGCATTGCCAATTAGGCATATGAGCAGAAGAACAGAGGCTATGGCAAAACTAATTAACCTTTTCATCAAATTCATCCTTTCTCCGTGGTCAAATTCCTGTTAACACCATATGATCCTGCAAAGACAAGTATGCTAAAACCAGAGGGCATTTTTGAAAATTTACAGCAGAGAAAACAGGCAGAAGCGAAAGGGCTGTACTGGAATATAAAATCTATTGGAGTAGCGGCGGAAATACCACTGTGAAATTTGGTGCGGGAAGAAAGGCCGATTATCCCATAATACTGCTGTGCGCTGTGCTTCACGAGCGGACAGACAAAGCCGAAATGGTCCGCTTCATCCTGTGAAAAGCTGCTTTTGCTTTGCAAATTGCCTTTGCTATGCAAAGGGGGAAAAGAGGAGCATAATATCTCGCCCGTAAACACATGGTTCCACGCACCGCCCGAATCTGCTGTTTAAATTTGTGCACAAAGCCTTCAGCCCCGGCGATTCCACAGTAAAATCAGCGGTACTCTTGACATTCAGAACCAGATGGGATATAATACTAAAAATCAAACGGTCTCGGTCACAGATACGGATGACAGCGTATAAACGCAGCTGCGTATCCAAAGCCGTAAATAAAAAAATCAAGCTTTGGCAAAAAGCTTGATTTTTGCTGAATGATAGATATTTTCTGTCACCAGCTGACGGATCCACCTCGGTCGCTATAAAATGACTTAAGTTTTTAAAATGAAACCTGGTAAAAACAGGATGATTCGTATATATTTAACTACAATTTTCGGTAAAATTGCCTAAGGAAAATTGTGTTTGAATTCACTTTGCTCATTATAATATATTTGCGGCGAATCCGCAATATACTCCTCATTATTCATCAGCGTAAGCAAATTTAGTGAAGAGTGAAAAGCGAAATGGTAATAAGTAAAAAATCCAAACGCTTACGCATTCAGGATGTTTTGCAAACAGTTGACAAAAAAGATGCAAACGAAACCTGGAAAATGTCACCCTAAACGGTCGTAAAATAAAAACATCGGCCGCAATACGCTACCGATGTTTGTCCGTGGCAACTCGCCACTGGCACCCCCGACCAGAATCGAACTGATAACTAACCCTTAGGAGGGGCTTGTTATATCCATTTAACTACGGGGGCACAATGTCCTGACCGCTTATTCTTTGCGAAAAGCATGCAGAAATGAGATGCGCCTCCAAACGCACGCTTCCGTCTGCCTAAACGATACTTTTAATTATATCAAGTTCTTTTCACAAAGTCAAGCCCCAAGACAAATTTAGCTCCACATTGCGGCGGTTTATGCGAAATGCAAGACATGAACAGAAAATCACGGCAAAACATTCATGATGCAGTGAGGCAACGGCCATTTGCCGTCAGAGCGGACAGGCAGTTTTTTGTCGCAGCCGAACGCATTTCGGATATCCAATACCGACACAAAATCCACAAAGAAAGGCAGAATGCACATGGGAAAAGGAAACAGACAAAGGGAAGCAAGAGAAAAATATATCGCCCAGTTTGAAAAGGAACAGAAGGAAAAGATGGAACGGAAGAGAAAAAACAAAAAGCGCTTGATTGCAGTCCTGATCGCCGGCGTTTTGCTGCTTGTCATTGTGCTGTCCAGCGTTTTTTTAACAAATCATTTGAAGGACAGCGGGTATTTTCTGCGAAACAAAATATCGCTAAGTTCGGAACACTATGAAATTGACAATGCCATGATGAGTTATTATTTTAACAGCCTGTACCTTTCTTTTGTAGATTATTATGGTGACAGCCTCGCGCAATACGGTTTGGACCAAACGAAATCACTGAAGAAGCAGAATTACGGCAACAATATGACTTGGTTTGATTATTTTGCATCGGCCGCAAAATCAAGCGTTGAAGAACTTCTGGTCCTTGCGGAGGGGGCCTATTCAGAGGGGATTACCCTAACAGACGACGAAAAACAATTGATTCAAAGGACGGCGGAACGGTCAGATACTTCGGAGTTCGGTCGCGGTGTACAGACGGACGACCTGCAAAAATGTCTGGAGCTCTCAGCCCTGGCTGTAAAATATGAAGAAATCCTGCGCGAGCGCAATGCGGCCTCCGAGGACGAAATCAATGCATATTATGAGAAAAACGCGCTAACCTATCAGACGTGCGGATATCGGAGCTACAGCTTTGGATACGTGGCCGATGGCGGCGTTGGCCTGACAGAGGAGGAAGCCAAAAGCTATGCGGAGCAGCTTCGCAGCGCATGCGAGGGCGACGGCGGCGAACAGGCCTTTATCGAATACATTACAGCGTACATGAACAACAATGGTACGACTGATGTTGAAAAGGCTGTACAAGGTACCTTGACAGCAAATGCCGCTTATAAAGAGGATACGGACTATTTGGAATGGGCGTTTGAAGCCGAGGTTGGGGATACCTATCTAAAACACGATGAGTCCGGGAAAAAGTTCACCGTATACCTTCTAGTTTCTTTGCCCGAGCGCGACAGCTCACCGACGAAAAATGTCCGTCATATACTCTGTTCCAATGCTACGTACGGTTCCCCGGAAAGTGCAAGGAAGGCAGCAGAGAACATGTATGAGGAATGGCAGTCCGGCGACCAAAGCGAAACCTCCTTTGCCAATCTGGCAAAAGAGTTTTCGGATGATGGAGGTTCCCGTTCTGCCGGCGGGCGTTATTCACATGTCTATCAGGGTCAGATGGTGGAAACCTTTGAAAACTGGTGCTTTGATGAATCAAGAAAGCCCGGAGATACCGGTCTTGTAGAAACCACATACGGTGTTCATATTATGTATTTTATAAGCAACGGTCCTGAAAAATGGTATGCCGACATATCAGATTTGCTGACCAACAACAATTATAATGAGGCATACAATGCGCTGAAAGGCCAGCATTCTGTTGAAATTTATGATGATATCCTTCAAAAAATTCCCGCTTGACAACAGCTGATACAGCTCTAAGCCTTGAAAATAGCGTCCCTCATACGGTTGGCGTGAGGCGACATTACTGAACGCGTCGGCTTCTCTGATGCTCTCACTTTGTTTTCATGCTCGTTCTTTGAAGAATTTCTTCCGTTTTATATAGCAGTACGCATAGCTTTACCTCTGTGCATACAGGGTCCAGCCTTTTCCTCATGTGCAATTTTGCACATGAGAACGAATGACCGTGCACCGCAGTTTTATGCTGGCGAACAAGTTCAGCCCTCCCAAACCTCCGATTTTTTTATGGTATAATAGAGCATCTTGGATCTGCGGGAGTAAGGGAGGGCGTATTTGATTTCGTCGTGTTGACCGTTCCGCTGATATACACTCATTTGTCAGGATCCCGACTTGACAGGTGCTGGCAGCACCTATACCTATATAACCAAATACAGCACGTTGGCCGTACCGTATTGGATTTCTATTTAATCCGGTACTGTAAGGTCCCGAATCGGTGAAACTGCCATATAATCTCCGGATTCTGCGTCCTTGACCACAGCCGAACGGTAGCTCGATAAAAACTGTGTGAGCTCATACATGTTGATCCAGATTTGGCAGTATCCGTCCTTTTGCTCCGGACTGAAAATCAGCTCCATTCCGACATGTAGATGCGGAATGTTAATGTTGTTGACATTCTCTTTCGAACTGTAGCCGGTCATGCCCAGATATCCGATCACCTCCCCTGCCGTAACAAGTTTTCCCTCATACATATCACAGAACGGATGATCCTTGCGCAAATGCGCATAATAATAATATCTCTTTCCATCAAACGACCTTATTCCAATGCGCCATCCCCCATATTGGTTCCAGCCGGCTACCTCCACATATCCGGATTCCATGGCAATAATCGGTGTACCTACACTCCCCATCATATCATGCCCCAGATGCTTTCTTTTGTACCCATAGGACCGGGAGGCGCCGAAATCGTCAAAATCGTTATAATAATAGCCCTTTGCGATCGGAGAAAATGCTTTGATTCCATATTTTTTCTCCGTTGTAACCGTTCCATCCTCATTTTGGATGTCAACCTCATATTCCCCGAGCATACCGCCGAGCACTGCCTCATAAGCTTCCTTATAGTATCTATAGGTCTTAGCGTTTGCCAGTGAATTGCCTGCGCTTTCTACAGAAACGGACTTTTCCTTCGCCTCATTCAACACTGTTTCCAATGCACCATCCTTATATTTTCCAAAACTGCCGCCACTTTTAGCTGCATACAGTGCCAATAGCTCGGTCCATTTCACAGGCATTTCACTTTCGTGGGATTCTATGTCCAGGCGCGCAGCCTCCTTCAAGGCCGAAGAACTCACATCAAAATCCACCCATTTGATATAGTTTTTTTCCTTTGTTTCCTCTGATATCTCGTCGCCCGCCCCTTCCTGCTCTTCTTCATTCGCCGTGTTCTTCTCTTCCGCTTCCTTTGCAGCGCAAAGACATAGACAAAGCCCTAATACGATCATCCCCAAGAATATGCCTCTCAATTTCATCTGCTTTCCCTTCCCGCTTAAATCACGGTATTTTTCACATGATTATTATCTTTTTAGAATTTATCCTTTATCTTTATTTCAAGCAGTCACCCAATCCTGCCGCTCTGCTTTCTACTATTTCACACGGAAATCGTGTTTATTCTGCGCGGCTTGAATTGGTTTATGGAAAGGTGTGAAATCAACGGTTTTTTTGCCGAATTCTGCCGATAATTCAACAAACGTTCACAAACCATACATATGGACATCATGTGTGTAAAATATAATGAACATAGTCAAAGTTTTAACGATTTTAACATCTTGCGTGAGATTTTTTCAGACTTTTAAAAACACTGGGAGGTTTATATGGGAACAAAAATTCTTGTTATAGACGACGATGTCAATATTTGTGAAATGCTCCGACTGTATCTTGAAAATGAAGGCTATGAAATCAAAACAGCCAACGATGGCGCTGAGGGCGTCTCCTTTTTTAAAATGTATGAGCCAGACTTGGTTCTACTGGACATTATGCTGCCCCGTAAGGATGGCTGGCAGGTTTGTCGGGAAATTCGGGAAATTTCTTCAAAGCCGATCATCATGATCACAGCAAAGGGAGAGGTATTCGATAAAGTTTTAGGTCTGGAGCTGGGCGCGGACGATTTTATGGTCAAGCCTCTGGAAATGAAAGAACTTTCCGTACGCATCAAGGCAGTCCTTCGCCGCTGCAATTCACATGAAAATCAAAACGACGAGGAAGTCATAAAATTTGACAACATTGAAATCAGTCTCCAAAAGTATGAACTGAAGCTCAAGGGAAAAAGTGTGGACATCCCGCCCAAAGAGCTTGAACTGCTGTATTTTTTAGCTTCCAACTACAATCGCGTGTTTACGCGTGATCAATTGCTCGATAAAGTTTGGGGCTTCGATTATCTCGGTGACTCCCGTACGGTTGACGTGCATGTGAAACGTCTGCGCGAAAAGCTGGAAGGCGTCAGCGATAAATGGATTTTAAAAACAGTTTGGGGTGTAGGTTATAAGTTCGAGCTTCTGCAGTAATCTGCGGTGAGGCGTATAATGCTGAAAGGATTGTTTTCCAAATATATCACTGCTTTCATGCTGATCATTGCCATCAGCTTTACAGCGGTCATCGTTATGGTCACCTCTATGATTACCAATTCTGCTCCGAATGAGAAAAAAGAGGCTGTCCGTGTTTCTGCAAATTCTGTCAGAGATTTTATGGAAAATACCTATGAAAAGGGTCATAGAGTAAATTTCAACCAGTTTGTTTTTTATAATTTTGAGGTGCTGTACGGGTCTCTCTCCATGGTGGCACAAAACACGCAGGATCTTATCATTCTCATCACGGATGCAACGGGCCGTATACTCATCAGCAGTGAAGAACACGGAACGGTTTCAAACAATGAAATTCCCGCCGAATTCACAGCGAACATCCAACAGAATGGTTGTGCTTCCGGCGTAGATGATTTGAACGGTATCTTTCCCTCCAGATATTTGGTATCGGGCTGTTCGATTCATTCTACCAAAGAAGATGACGCGTTGATCGGAATGGTCGTCGTAGGCGCTTCATCGACAGACGTCAGCAGTCTTGCCGAATCCGTTCTTAATACGATCGTTGTTTCCTGTCTTTGGGTAATGGTTGCTGCGCTGATTGCAGTATATTTTATTACGGAAAAGATCATCAGCCCTCTCAAGGCGATGAGCCGCGCGGCAAAAAATTATGCGGCCGGGATTTTTGATGTTCGTGTTCCGGTAAACGGCCGAGATGAAGTTGCCCAGCTTGCCATGGCATTCAACAATATGGCGAATTCTTTGGCAAACGCCGAAAATCTACGACAATCCTTTTTGGCGAACGTCTCTCACGATTTAAGAACACCGATGACGACCATAGCTGGATTTATTGACGGTATTTTAGACGGAGCTATCCCGCCGGAAAAGCAGCCGTATTATCTGGAGCTGATCGCAAGCGAGGTTCGTAGGCTTTCGCGGCTGGTATCCTCCCTATTGGATATTTCCCGTATTCAGGCCGGTGACAGAAAATTCACCAAAACAGTCTTTGATATCTGCGAAATGGCAAGACAAATCATTATTTCATTTGAGCAGAGGATTGAAGAGAAAAAGCTTGACGTGGTGTTTGCATGCGATTTTGACAAGGTTATGGTTTATGCTGACCGAGACGCAATTCATCAGGTTTTTTATAATCTGTGCGATAATGCCGTGAAATTCTCTAAGTCCGGCGGTCTCTACCGCATTCGCATTGTGGAGCAAAACAAAAAGGTCTACGTTTCGGTTTACAATGAAGGCCAGGGTATACCGGAAAATGAAATAGCATATGTATTTGATCGTTTTTATAAAAGTGACAAAAGCCGCGGACTTGATAAAACAGGCGTGGGTCTAGGTCTCTATATTGTAAAAACAATCATTGACGCTCACAATGAAGAAATATGGGTAAAAAGCGCTTATGGAAAATACTGTGAGTTCGTGTTCACCCTTCAACCAGCAAATAAATCGGATTTGAAAGAGAAACGTCTGCAGATATAAAAGAGATACAAGGGGAGCTGTCCGCTGATAGAACGGACAGCTCCCTTTTCTTTTGAATTTCTGTAAGAAAAAATACGAACGCTCAGCTGAGGTTTACATCGTTATATTTCTCTGCGAAATCAGACCTAAAGCGTCCGGAACATTGTCTTTATAGCCGTTCCGGCGTGAAAGGGATCATGACATCCGTCTTGTCTCGGTGCTCAAAACCTCCTACGTGGCGTTAAACTGCGTTCAACCTGCCGTGTGCTCATTTATTTGTCCATGAGAAGATCGGTTGGACTTTTAAATGCCTTTAGAATTCGGCTCTTTACAGGGGCTCTACGATTCAACATGGATAGTCTCTTCATACTGTTTTGATTCCGCATCTAGATGTTCCCTTCGTATCAGTTTGTTCTGGTATCGGCAAAGCCTTTTTCCAATGAAAAGCATTAGGAAAAATCCGACCGCACCAAAAATGATGATCTGCAGAAAAGGTTTTATAAAAGTTAAAAACTCAGAAAGGTTCTTAAAGAACCCCAAATCCAAATAATCAATGATTGCTGTATATATTGCAGGAATCAGATTGAAAAGCGAGATCAGCAGGAGCAATGAAAAGTATACCCGCCGCAAGGGACTGTCGAGCAGGCGCGCCTGTTTTTTACTCTCGTTTTTCGCAGATCTATGATTTTTCGGATCCGTATACGCGGTGTTTCTGACAATCACACATACAACGAAGATACACAAAATTTCGATTATCACCAGTATATAATTTGCAAAGGCAAATGGCAGCCAAGAGGAAAGAAATATCTCTCGTTCCCTGCTTGCCATCATCAGATAAGAGAGCCCGATTCTGCATACCTGCGTAAGCGTCACGGAAATCACCATGAACCACACAGGAGCCTTATAAGCGGATATACCGTACCGCAAAACACTGTAGCCGACGAAGCCGCAGCTTGCGAAAAAGGTTACCGGCGCCAGCAGATCGCATGCGTAGGAAAGAATGATGTCCAACACATAAAGTGTCACATCGTTTTTTATATAAGCTTCAATACCGCACAGGACAAGCTCGACAAACAAAGTCATGCACACTGCAGTCACAAAAAGACCACGCCATATTTTTCTCTGTATGCATTTTTCCGCATCTGTGTGTAAATTCTTCATCGTTACGGAAGCTGTCGCTCTTTGCTTCCCGTGTCTGTTCTTCATAAGCATCCTCCCGTCCAAAGCACCGTTTTTCTTGTTTTATCTGGATTTTTCACGAGGTTGCTGTATCACTCTGTTCAGGCTGTCAGAGCTTTTCCTGCACGGTACCTAAAAACTTTCGGAAATGACGCATACCATTTTCAGTATAAGGAAAAACACCTGAATCCTCCAGCACTTGTACAAAGGTTTTACCAATTTCATTTTGCAGTA
The DNA here is from genome assembly GCA_019415985.1 of Clostridiales bacterium. GTDB lineage: Bacteria > Bacillota > Clostridia > Oscillospirales > CAG-272 > CAKTAA01. The sequence continues at coordinate 1,758 of DXYE01000003.1, read as the reverse complement.
TTTCATCCACATTTTCTTTTGTAAACGTATATTGAGCTTCAAACTTTCGGAACCAAGCGGCATGCTTTTGAATGTTTTCATCACTCTCAATACTTTTCTTTTTCAGAATGGCATCAGCCAGCAACTCCATCTCGTGCTTCAGCCGTGATGGCAATACTGCCAGTCCCATAACCTCTATCAAGCCTATGTTTTCTTTTTTAATATTATGCAGTTCCGCATGAGGATGAAAGACGCCGAGCGGATGCTCCTCTGTTGTGATATTATTCCTCAGCACAAGGTCCAGCTCGTATTTTCCCCCGCGAACCCGGGCAATCGGTGTGATCGTATTGTGCGGCTCACCATCGGTCTCCGCGAAAATAAATGCACTCGGGTCACTGTAGGTACGCCAAGAATCCAAGATCAGCACCGCCAGAGAAATCAGTTGTCTGCGGTCTGCCGAACGAAGACGCAACACAGACATCGGCCATTTCAAAATACCGGCTTCCACTCCGGAAAAGCCCTGAAAAACGACCGTTTCCACCATCGGCGCACGCGCCATTGCAAACGTATAGTGTCCGCCCTGCATATGGTCATGGCTCAAAATAGACCCCCCTACGATAGGCAGATCCGCATTGGAACCAATAAAATAATGCGGAAAGAGATCGACGAAATCTAACAGCTTTTTAAATGTGGATTCGTCAATTTTCATAGGGCGGTGTTCTTCCGACAGCGCAATACAATGTTCATTGTAATATACGTAAGGTGAATATTGAAAATACCACGACTCCCCGTCCAATGTTATGGGAATGATTCTGTGATTTTGTCTTGCCGCGGCATTCAGATGACCCGCATATCCCTCCGTTTCCCTACAAAGTGCGCATTTAGGATATTGGCTGGGTGCTGCATTTTTTGCAGCTGCGATGGCACGGGGATCCTTTTCCGGTTTGGATAGGTTTATGGTGATGTCAATTTCGCCGTATTTACTGGATATCGTCCATTTCTTATCCCGCTCAATACGGTCCTCTCGGATATAGTTCGTATCCCGGCAGAATCGATAGTAATAATCGGTTGCTTTCTCCGGAGATACCACATATCGCTCTCTGAAGCCTTTGATAACCGTGCTCGGCGGCGGGGTCAAAAGGCCCATAATCTTTGTGTCGAACAAATCCGCCTCCGTGATACTGTCCGGCGCTATCAGTCCTTTTTTCTCCGCATAGGAGACAACGGAATGCAGCAGCTCCGCAAGCGTATGCGCCTCCTGATTCTCTGCTTTTTCAGAATCCGTTTCATATGCGTCCAACCCGAACGCTTCAAGCAGCCTGTTTACCGTGTATACGCGGTCTTCGTCCGATATCAGTCCGCGCCTGCATGCATATTCCGTCAGTTGCCGTATCGTTTCACAAATCATTTCTCTTTTCTGCGCTTGCCATTTGCCGCATCTCTGTTACATCCGGCAAGCATTCTCCTTTGATTATGTCTCTATATGTCAGTCGGTATGCAGCCCGTTTACCGTCGATGTCTCCGATACAAGCCGACGGCTATATCGTCTTATTCCACAGGAATGCAGCCGATACCCATAACCTGGACCAGAAACATATTTGTACGTCAAACGCGTTAGCTCTATCAACAGCTTTTTTGTTATACAATGGAAAGCCCCGGCAGCTTTACAGTGAATGGTTGAAGGCTTTCGCTGTCATTGAAACAGCAATTTTACTCCGTAAAAGCATCTACAATCCGAGGGGATTTGTTCCTTGATATGTCTTATATATTATATCATAC
>DXYE01000029.1 GCA_019415985.1 Clostridiales bacterium | reverse complement strand
ATTATATTTTATTTAATTATAATCCGATTCAGCCCCGTTGTCAATACCCTTTTATACATTTGTCGGGTTCTGTCCATAAGCAGGCTAAAAAGCGCATTTCCGTTTGCTCAGAATTCGTCGCCCATTTTTTTGAAGCTCTTCCAAAGTCCAATCAAAGCTGTGCAGATCAGAACGCCGACAGCAGCCACAGCGCACCAGACCGAAACGGTCACACTCCAGCCCGACCGTTCCGATACTACCGCTACGCCGTATGCCAACACACAGCTCCCGACATAGGTACAGGCGTTGAGCAGCCCCGATACCAAAGATGCTTTTCCTGTTTCGCTGAAATAATTCGGTATTACGCAAACCAATATCAGATTCACACCATACATGCAGCCCACCGCCAGCATGAGTAGAAAAACGGTGACAATCAGATGCGAAGCCCCGACCACGCTCAGCAAAAGAAGCGACAGGAAGCCCACGGCAAAGAAAACTGCCGCGCACAGCATTTCGTTCTTTAAAAATCTGCGGTTTACGACCGATACGACCTGCAGCATGAATATACCAAATACAGGCAGAACCACACTTGAGAAGATAGAAACCGTACTTTCCATTCCAAAGACTTCGGAGATATAAGAGGGCATCCAGGTTGTAATTCCATCCCGCAGAATTCCGTGCATAATGATAGCTGTCATGGCTGCGCCGAGCATCCAATATACATATTTAGGCAAAACAGAGCCGTCCCGAACGGAATCGGGTCGCTTTCTCTCTTCCCCCTGCCCGAGGACCACTCCCCAAACAAGCCTTTGATAACCGAACAGCCATAAAAAGGCCATGGCCGCCGCTGCAAGGGCTGAAAACACGAAAACATATTTCCAGCTTCCCAGTGAGATTAGGAGCGGTGATGAAAAATACACAAAAACCGTTCCCAGCGAGCCGCCCCAGTTTACTCTGACAGCCGCCTTTTTATATGCCTCCCCATCCAGAAGCGACGACATGATTTTTACAAGCGGAGGCCACATGAGCGCCTGGGCAAATCCGTTGACACACCAGACAGCAGTCATAATTCCGCTCTGTTGGCTCAATGGTATCAGCAGATTCATAACGGCGCTAATAAGCAGACCTGAAAAAATCAGCATATGGGGACGCAGACGATCACCCATATAGCCGCTGATAATCTGACCGAAGCCATACGTGATAAAAAGTCCTGTCAGCGCGGCGGCTGCCTCCGGCTTTGCAAAGCCCTCAGCCGCAATCATTTCCACCATGACAGCAGAGTAGCTGAGTCTGGTCAGATAGCTGCAGAAATAAACAACCGCACAGAGCCATATAAGTTTTTTGGCATCCAATCGATGCATTTTGGATAATTTCAATGGCGTGTTTCCCCTTTATTGAAGATCCGCCGCTCAGCGGGAGAAGCCAACGTATCAGAGCGGTCCCGGCCTTTCTTTCCCGCCTGCAAAACCGTTTGTATCATGCCGGGGCGCTCTGAAATTTCACAGAAAACTATGAAAACTATGATATCACAAAGTACCGCATAAGTCAATATCCATCTTGGTTTTTCGTTCCGCGGGACTGCCGTATCCTCCTCTAATCAGAGCATCCGATGCTGTCCCGCCCCATATATCTGATGAAACCGATGGCCAGACGGAAAATTCCTTTGCTTCGGAGCACGTTTCACTCTTGATTTTTAAAAGCGAAAGCGGTATAATAAGGAGAAAACACCATCCGTTTCCACCGGATGATTCTTACCGTATTTTCGGACCCCGCTCTTTTCAATAATATCTTTTGGAAGGAATTCTACGTATGCTCGCATCTGAATACGAACTGCACAGAAACGTATCCCGCGCTGCCGTCAACCGCTTTTTTGAGACTTGTCGTGAAGCCGGCAATGAGATACACACACTGCAAATTTATCAAAACGGCGAAAAGATGCTTCGCATTGCCCCTTCTCCATATTCCTGCACGGATAAAAGAGAAAATTATTCCCTGAGCAAAAGCTTCGCCTCCACCGGCATAGGCTTTGCCATAGAAGAGGGGCTTCTGCGCACAGACGACAGGATTGTCGACCTGTTCCCGGACAAGCTGCCGGATACGGTGGACGATCATCTGGCCGCCATGCGTCTTTCTCATGTTCTTTCCATGAACACCGGTCACGCCGGCTGCGTCATGCCTCATATGTATCACACGGACGACGTCGCGCGCGCATTTTTAGCGCAGCCTGTCCCTTTCCGACCCGGAACACATTTTGCCTATAATACCGGGGCCACCTGTCTGCTCTCCGCGCTGGTTCAGCGTGTGAGCGGAGAAACGTTGTTCGATTATGTAAACAGAAAGCTCTTTGTGCCGCTCGGCATCTGCGGAGCTTACTGGAACCAATGCGGAGAGGGTGTCAATGAGGGCGGTGTCGGCCTGCATCTCTCAAGCGACGATATTATAAAATTCGCTCTGCTCTGCCTTAACGGCGGCGTATGGGAGGGCAAGCGTATCATCAGCGAGGCGTGGCTCGAGGAGGCAACCCGCGTGCATTCCGACAACAGCAGCAACGGAACGCCAGACTGGACAGCTGGATACGGATACCAGTTCTGGCGCAATGCTCGGGAAGGCTACCGGGGCGACGGCGCCTGCGGGCAGCTATGCGTTGTGCTGCCTAAGCGGAAAACCGTTGCCGTCATCCAGGCTATGGTGAGCAATATGCAGAAGGAAATGGATGATCTGTTCGAGCTTATCGAAAATCTTTGCCATGTCGATCAGACGCCCGCCATCATTCCCGCTTATGAGCCTCTGCCGGACAGGCAGATCGTTCTGCAAAACCAGAGTTACCGTCTGGACAGCAATCCCATCGGGTTTACTTTCCTTCGTCTCGATGTACGGGACGATGCCGTTCATCTGCATTTCAGCAACGGTCGAAAGGAGGAATTGCTGTCCGCGGGAAGGGGACGCTGGATACGCAGCGTCTATACCGCGCCGTACAGAAAGCCTAAGCTCCTCGGACTGATGTCGCAGGAGGCTCCGGAGGAGGTTCGCGTCGCAGCCTGCTGCGAAATGGACGGCGGCAGTCTCCGAATCCTCTGCCGTCATATCAACAGTCCGCAGACGGAAAGCATCCGTCTGACCTTCACCCCGGAGGGAGACGCCGTTCACCTGCGCTTTGAAATGACAGGGTACTGGGATGCAGGTGCGCTGGACCTGTCAGGCGTTCGAGTATAACCGTGGAAATTTTTATCGTTTATGCAACTGCGTACTGCTTTTCAAAGCATGGCCCTCTGAAAAAGCGGCACTGAATACTCCCGAACGCATACGTAAGAGACCGTTACTCATCTGAAATCCTGAATATGCGCGGGGAATCCTCTATTGCGACTGCAGATTTCTCTTCTGCTGAATACCGGACTCTCTAACCCTTTTATCCTTCGTCCTAACGTGCGGCCGGAGTAAGAAACAGCCGCTGTCATCCTGAAACCAAGAAAGGTAACAAAAAGATTATGGTTTTCTCCAGTCTGGAATTTCTGTATTTCTATCTGGCCGCATCCCTTCTTCTTTACTTTATCACCCCCTGGAAATTCCGAAATCTTGTGCTGTTTGTCGTCAGTCTGGCCTTTTACGGCTGGGGTGAGCCGAAGCTCATTTGGCTCATGGTCTTTACCATTGCGGTAAACTATGTCTGCGGTTATTTTGTGGGAAAGTATCGGGATACGCAGCCCCGGCGCGCACGCTTCTTTCTTGTGCTTGACATTATCGTCAGTCTGATGATTCTCGGTTTCTTTAAGTACTGTGACTTTTTCATTACTAATCTCAGGCGTCTGCCGTTCCTCTCTTTCCTTGAGCCGCTCGGTCTCGAGCTTCCCATAGGCATATCCTTTTACACTTTCCAAACCATGTCTTATCCCATAGACGTTTACCGGGGCGAGGCGCGTATGCAAAAGAATTTTGTGACCTTCGGTACCTATGTCACTCTGTTTCCGCAGCTTATCGCCGGCCCAATCGTACGTTATCAGGAGGTGGACGAGCAGCTCCGGCACAGAACGGTATCCATCGCCCTGTTTGCCAGCGGAGCGAGAACCTTTGTCTGTGGTCTGGCCAAAAAAGTCTTCCTCGCCAACTCCGCATACGCGGTTTGGGAATCCGCGCGGCTCGCCTCCGATGGAAGCCGAACCGTCCTCGGTGCGTGGACAGGTCTTCTCTTCTACTGCTTTTACATCTACTTCGACTTCTCCGGTTATTCCGACATGGCTATAGGACTGGGCAAAATGCTCGGATTCCGCTTTCTCGAAAATTTTAATTACCCCTATATCTCCCAAAGCATCACGGAATTTTGGCGGCGGTGGCATATTTCACTGGGCACATGGTTCAGGGAATACGTCTACATTCCGCTCGGCGGAAATCGCGCAGGCCGCTTCCGCATGTATCGGAACCTCCTTGTGGTTTGGTTTCTCACCGGCTTCTGGCACGGCGCAAACTGGAATTATATCATTTGGGGCCTGTACTATGGTCTGCTCCTGATTCTCGAAAAGGCGTTCCTGCTCAAGCGCATGGATCGGCTCCCGGCGGTATTCCGCCATATTTACGCGCTGTTTTTTATCTATTTCGGCTGGCTGATCTTTGCTTTTGAGGACATGGGTGCAGGCGCATCCTATTTAGCCAGTCTTTTCGGCGCCGGCGGCGCAGGCCTGCTCAATTCCGGAGATCTTTATACCCTCCTCCATCAGCTCGTCTTTCTTATGATTGCCGTAATCGGCTCGACACCGCTTCCCAAACGTATCTTCTGGCAACTCTATGACCGTTCCGCCGTCGGCAGGTATGCCGCATGCGTGTTGGTTCCCGTTGTGCTTCTCCTAATGACGGCTTATCTCGTCAATTCCTCTTACAACCCCTTCCTTTACTTTGCATTCTGAGCTGAGACAGCGTTCGCTCTCGTATCTGCCGCAGCCATCAGACAAAGCTGCCGTGCAAGGGCTAGGACGAGCGATACAAACGTGGGATACCGGCTCCTGCAAAAAAGCCGGCGCTGACTCGGCCTGCCGTTCTTATCCGAACGTGTGGAAAAGCAAGCGGGCACATAAACGCTGTGCTTTATACGCTTCTATTTCTTCCTCCCGTTGGTCCTTATAATCGTATACGATACGGCAGATATCTGCAATCGCCTACCGCACCAGCTCTAGCCGGGGACGGCAGGTCAATCATACAGCTTCAGAATATACGGAAAGTAGGATAATCCAATGATCTCTAAACACAAAGCCCCGTCTCTTCAAACAGATTTAACGCCAGAACAAATAGAAAACAGGCACGCGTCAGAAACAAAAACGGCAGATTTGCTTATTACCCTTTTATTTGCCGGTATTTTATTCTTTTTTGCCGTTCTCATCTATCTACTACCCCAAAGAGAATATTCCGAGCAGGAAAACCGGTATTTACAACAGTTTCCGAAAGCGTCCTCACAGAGCAGTGGCCCTGTTTGGGAACGTATACAGAATGGAACCTTTCTCGATCGTTTTTTTTCCGGAAAATTCACGAGTGAAATCAATACATTTTATGCGGATCAATTCCCCTTTCGTGATTTTTTTGTCGGCGTACGCGGGGCTGCCGAAATTGCCCTGATGAAGGGTGAAAACAACGGTATTCTGTTTGCCGCGGATTCCTACCTCATCGAACGCTTCGATTCTCCAGATACAGAGGGGCTTTCGGCAAAGCTTGAGATGCTCAGTTCATTCGCCGGAGTTCTGTCCGAGAATGGCATTCCTCTGACGCTGGCCGCAGCTCCACGTACCATTGATGCAATGGAAAGCAAGCTGCCGGTACTGTTTGATATCAATCCGGTACATGCCCCCTGGGATACCCTCCTTTCTTATGAGAATACCATTGATATTCTGAATCTCCGCGATCCTTTGCGGGAGGCGGCGGCCAGCGGCGACTATGTTATGTATCGAACAGATCATCACTGGACCACCAGGGGCGCATATCTCGCCTATGCGGAGCTGATGCGGCATTTCGGCGGTGAACCGCTGCCGCCCGAGGCCTTTGACATTCAAACGGTTAGCGATGATTTTTACGGTACCTCCTGGTCCAGCGCCGGTCTGAAATGGATCGAACCCGATACCATCGAATGGTACAGGTTCGAGGGTGACGAGACCGATTTCGAGACGCGGATATCCGACTCCGGCGAGGTTTACAACGGTTTCTATGACACATCGTATCTGGAAGGCAAGGATCAATACAGCGCCTTTCTTTCAGGCAATCCAGCCTGTCTGGAGATACGTCAGCTCTCTCCCTCCGAACCGCGCCAGAAGCTGCTGCTCTTGAAGGACAGCTTCGCCAACGCTTTGGCGCCGTTTCTTGCTCGGCATTACGACCTTGTTCTGATCGATCTGCGATATTACCGCCAGTCTGTTGCGGAATTCATTCGCGAAAACGATATCGACCGCGTTGTCGTCCTTTACAATATGGACAGTCTTCTCACTTCCTTGGACTTTCCGAAATTGACCATCGGGCTCAATTGACAGTATCTCGGACTCCAGGCTTTTTTCTCTAATATTATAAGGCACGAAAGGAGCGGTGACATGAAAATACTTTTGGCTTCCCATTCAGAGCGCCGGCGGGCTATTCTTTCCATGTTCGGAATCCCTTTCCGTGTTGCAGTGCCCGAAGTCACGGAGGCTTATACAGGTTTTCCTGAACCGGATGAGCTTGTCATGGGGCTTGCGTGCCGAAAAGCTCGGGCTGCACGCGCTCTTGTGCGCCCCGGAGAATGTATCATCGCAGCCGATACGGTCGTCGTCCGCGGAGGAGCGGTTTTGGGCAAGCCCGCAGACCGTGCGGACGCATTTCGAATGCTTCGCCTTCTTTCCGGGTCCCGTCACCAAGTTTATACGGGGCTCGCCGTTCTTTGCCAAGGCTGCCTTCGTCTTGCAAGCCGAAAAACAGACGTGTACTTCCGCGAGCTGTCCGAGGGGGAAATCGCAGCCTATGTCGAAACCGGAGAACCGCTCGACAAAGCAGGCGGATATGGGATTCAGGAACGCGGTGCAGTTTTCGTCGACCGTATTGAAGGTGATTATTTCAACGTAGTCGGACTTCCTGTATCGCTGCTACATGAAATGCTGCTGGCAGATTTCGGCCTGAATCTTTTGGCGCCGGGCGAAGCAAAATTCTGACGCAGCCGGACACATGTGCCTCCTGTTATGGTTCATAAACCCCTGATAACCATCGGCGGGTTCCCCTTCGCGCCGATGGTTATCTACCTTCTTTTTACTATAGAGCATCAAACCGGTCAGTAATACACAGATGTACATTTTTGTCGTAATTGCGGCTACGGCTGCGGAAAGGATTCAGAACATATGGCCAGGCACATCGGAATTGATCTGGGCACCTCCTTTACCAGAATTTTCATGCCGGGACGGGGCATCATTCTGCGCGAGCCAACCGCCGCCGCAGTAGACACCGAGAATTCAGAGCTTCTGACGGCAGGAAGCGAGGCTGCTGCCATGCTCGGCAGAACCTCGGAGAGTCTCGAGATCTGTTACCCCGTCCGCGAAGGCGTCATTGCACGCTGCGACGTTGCCTGCGCTATGCTCCAGAGTTTTTGGGAAAACGCTTCCGGCAAGCCAATCCGGCATCCGGAGGTTTCTGTTGCCGTTCCGTGGGGCATCACGGAGGTAGAACGCCGCGCGGTGGAAGAGGTGCTATATGATGCGGGAGCCAAAAGGGTCACTGTTTTGGAAAAGTCCCTTATGTCTGCCCTGGGCGCCGGTATACGTGCCACACAGCCGAGGGGTTGTATGATCATCGATCTCGGAGGCGGGATGACAGAGGCGGCTGTTATGAGCTTGGGCGGCGTTGTGCGCGCCTCTTCTGTCCGTGTGGCAGGCGAGCACCTCAATGACGCCATTGCCGCCCATATTCGCCGGAAATATAATCTTATGGTCAGCGGGCGGACGGCTGAATTGATCAAGCACAGCATTGGTTCCGTGTATCCCCGACTGGACCGGGGAGATATGGAAATCCGTGGCCGGGATGTGGTCAGCGGACTTCTAAAAACCATAACCGTTACCAGCCGAGATACTTTCGAAGCCATGAGTGAGCCTCTCCTTCTGATGATGGAAAGCATTCGAACGACATTGGAAAACACGCCGCCTGAAATATCCGCAGATCTCTTGGAAGATGGGATTCTATTGACCGGTGGCGGCGCAGCGCTCGGCGGAATGACCGATTTGCTGACAGAGGTCACGCATCTCGATGTGCATTCGGCAAGCCGGCCGCAGGATTGTGTAATCGCGGGAATCGGTAAGCTTCTCGAATTCAAGGGTGACCCGGAAAAGCTGATGCGCTTTCACGCGGAATAAATTTTCACCCTCCCGACGGCTTTTCCCCGATTCTATATTACAATAACGCTGTCACGCTCTTTACTCCCTCCCGCAGGATAGACGAAGAAGAGGCCTTTCGGGCAAGCAGGCATATTATTGTTTCTTTTACGCATCACACGTTTGAATGTTTCAGCTTTCAAGCCACTCCCCGGTACTTGTATCATACGGCTCAGCCTCATTTTGCTTAAGGACAAGGGGTATTTACCGATTCGCGCAGAGGATATGCGGTTTGCACGGTTTTATACCTAAAAGCGTTTTCAGACATCCGTCCTCCGAGGCGAATGGTACGGCAGAGAAGGACGCGTAAGCCGTTTTTCCGTTGTTGTCCCGACTACAGGCTCTCTCCGTCTGGCAACTGAAGCCAAGAAAATCCCTGCGGAAATACGAGAGCTTCCCAATTCCGCCTCACAGTCTATATAGAAAGGAGATACGCAAGTGAAACCAAAACGCTGGCGTCCGAATAAAATTGCAGTAGGAGTTCTGATCGTTGCGTTTCTCTGTGCGGCCATAACGCTCACGCTCTCTTTGTCCGGACGCACGCCTCCTTTACGTAATGCAATTGCTGCAATCATAACGCCTGTACAGGGAGCGCTGACATCTCTTACCGATCATATAGACGCTTTTTTTGCGCAATTTCAAGATGCAGACGAACTGGATAAAAAAATACAGGAACTCGAAAATACGATCGCCGGTATGCAGAATGCGCTTCGCGAGGCAGACCAGCTTCGCGAGGAAAATGAATTTCTCACCTCTTTTCTTGAACTGAAACGGTCCAGGAAGGATTTCCAATTTGTTCAGGCTGATGTTGTCGGCCGGGAAACCAACAATTACCGTTCCTTTTTAACGCTGAACCGCGGCGTGGAAGACGGCCTGTCCCTGAATATGCCTGTCATCACAGCGGATGGCGTGCTGGGATATCTGAGCGAGGTCGGAACCAATTGGTCCAGGGTCGTGCCGCTCACAGAGACAACAGCGGCTGCCGGCGCATACGCAGAACGCAGCGGCGCCGCAGGCTTGATCGAAGGCGACTTTGCTCTTCGTGCAGAGGGCAGATGCCGTCTTTCCAATCTCGACCCCTCCGCTGATATCCAAACCGGTGACCGCATTCTAACCTCTGGAATCGGCAGCGTATATCCCTCCGGTCTGTATATCGGAGAGGTTGTCGAAGTCAAAGCTGATGCCGCCAATGCATCGCTGTATGCTGTCATACAGCCGCCTGCCGCGCTGGATCAGATCAGCAGGGTCATGGTCATCACCGGTTTTACCCGTGAAGAGGAAGACTTCTCTTCGCCGGAGATTGCCCCGGCTACAGAACCTCACGCATAATTGTATCCGCTCTCTCGGCAGTTCCTCTTTGATTTAGGCGGATGATAAGCTGGACAGCACGCTTTTCCGAAAGAAATCTGTATGAAGACGATGGTGCAGTTGTATGCTGAATGGCGCCGGACCTATAAAATTTTATTCCAAGAAAGGATGGTACCCTACTATGAACGAACGGGAACGCAATGATAACGGCACGATCTATGAGCAGGTCAAAACACTTTGCGCCGGTGCGAAGCGGGCTGCGCCGGCAGGTGCGTCAGCCTCTACCTTGCAGAAACAGGAAGCGCTCCGTGCAATGAGGCGTCATTTGCTGGAAAGCGAAGGTTATATTCTCTCGGAGAACGGAAAGGATCTCTCCCGCGCTAAGGCGGAAGGGATGCGCGTTTCTATGCAGGACCGTCTGAGACTGACGCCCGAAAGGCTTCGCGCCATGGCGGATGCGCTCGAAAATCTCGCCCGTTTTTCGGATCCTATAGGCCAAGGAACGTACTCTGTCAGGCCAAACGGACTTCAAATTCGCAAAGTTCGCGTTCCTCTCGGCGTTGTTGCCATGATCTACGAAGCGCGCCCGAACGTAACCGTTGACGCTGCAGGTCTTTGTCTGATGTCCGGCAACGCCGCTGTTCTGCGCGGAGGAAGGGAGGCCCTGCTCTCGAACCTTGCGCTGGTTCGATGCCTGAAAAACGGGCTGGAAGAAGCTGGACTTCCCGACGGACTGCTGCAGTTTATCGATATCACAGATCGCGAAAGCGCTACCGCCCTTATGGATATGCGGGGACTGGTGGACGTATTGATTCCGCGCGGCAGCGCCGGTCTAATCCGCAGCGTTACGGAGCAGGCAAAGGTTCCCGTCATCGAAACAGGGGCCGGTAACTGCCATCTGTATGTGGACGAAAGCGCAGATTTGAACATGGCCTGTTCGGTAACCATGAACGCAAAGGCACAGCGTCCATCGGTCTGCAACGCCATTGAAACACTGCTTGTACACCACAGCGCCGCCAAATCCTTTTTGCCCCTGTTAGAGGCGGAGGCTTCAAAGGTGCCGGTGGAGCTTCGCGGCTGTTCGCGCACACAAAGCATCATCCATTGCACCGCTGCCACGGAAGAGGATTTTGAGACGGAGTACAACGACTATATCCTCGCGGTTAAGGTGGTCGATTCGCTTTCAGAGGCAGTTGCACACATTAACCGGTACGGCACAAAGCACAGCGAGGCCATTATCACCGAGAGCATGGAGAATGCGCGGTACTTTCAAAATCAGGTTGACGCCGCAGCCGTTTACGTCAACGCGTCCACTCGTTTTACAGACGGCGAAGTTTTCGGGTACGGCGCAGAGATCGGTATTTCTACGCAAAAGCTGCATGCGCGGGGGCCGCTCGGCTTGTCAGATCTGACGACCGTAAAATATCTTGTTGACGGCAGTGGACAGATTCGGTAACTTTTTCATAATTCAAAAAACAGACAAAGAGATCGAAATTCCTCCTTGTCTGTTTTTTAACGCGCCCCAGCTTAAATTCATCTATATAATATAACAGCCAGTGCTTCTGAAAATGCAATTTGCTGGCCTATATCTTTTTTTATTTTAATTTGTTGAAATATAAAATTAAATATGTTATAATATGCAAAGCGAGTTCAAGCACAGTTTTCCTTCTATTAGCTTGATTAGAAAACTATGTTATAATGTATACGGCATCTTGTTTGATTATTTGATCACCATAAATCCTCGGTGAGCCGTGCACTGCAGATTTGTTCGATTGAGCAAAGCCCAGTTTTCAAACTGTCGGAATTCTCATGGGATAATGAAAATCATATCGCCGCAGATCTGCGTCAGTCTATGCTCCGTAAATGCTGATCTTCGCATCTGTTGTGTTTGGCTAAGTATATTTATCTTTATAACCAACCGTATAACCGTTGCTTTTATAAATCAAAGCCCAGATCCGCAGAAGCGGGGCCGCTTCTGCAAAGCAACCTCTTCATGCTTCTCAGTAAACTGAATCATACCGGCCAGCCGAAAAATACCATATGATCCTATCTTTGAAACGCATTACCTCTGCATGCAGAGAAGGAGGAGCCTATGCTATCCTATATTTATGCCATAAAAACACGGCTGCTTGTGGCTTTTGCCTACAAATTTGAAATTCTCACCGCCATTTGTCTGCAGCTTCTGATTATGTTTTCAAAATACTTTTTCTGGGTTTCCGCATATGGCGGCCGGACCGTCATTGCCGAAACCTCGCTTGGTCAGATGATCGATTACTCCGTTTTATCCATGCTGCTTGCAATTTTTTACAGTATTTCAGTGGAGGATAATATCAAATCCAGCATACACGAAGGTAATGTCGCCGTCGAATTCATTAAGCCCGTCAGTGTCATGGGAATGTATTTTGCCGCAGACGTCGCAGGAATCATCGCGAATTTTTTGACAAAGTTTGTGCCCATTTTCATCATTGCCTCTCTATGCTTCGGTGTGCCTGTTCCCGCTTCCTTTACCGCGCTGCTTCTGTTTATCGCCGGAGCGCTTCTGGGCTTTCTCATACAATGGTGTATCGCCGCAATCTTCGGTTTATTTTCCTTTTGGGTGATTGAACTGGGGCCTATCGGTACCATCAAATCACACATCATCAACCTGCTTGCCGGCGTTCTCGTCCCGCTCTGGCTGTTTCCTTCCTGGCTTTCCGACGGACTGAGGTTTCTGCCGTTTCTCTACATCGTTCAAGCGCCCGTCAGTGTTTATATCGGCAAAATATCAATAAACGAAGGACTTTTCGGTATGGCCGTTCAGGCAATATGGGTGCTCCTGCTGTTTTTTGCCATGAACGCGCTGAAGAGAAAAGCGTTCCGCAACGTAATCATCCAGGGCGGCTGATCATGATTTCAAACACTTTATCAGAAAAGAAGGGAGTGCAGCCTTGAAAGATACCATTGAAAACATCCGATATTACCTCAGCGTGGCCCTGCTGAGTATACGGCTCGAAATTCAGCGGCAAATGGAATATCCTTCGTTTCTGATCGGCTGGTTCTTTTGCAATCCGATTCAGTTTGTCATGATTCTGCTGACGACGTGGGCGACGGTACGGAGCTTTGGCAGCCTCGGCGGTTGGTCCTACGAACAAATTGTCTTTTTGTACGGTATCGCTATTGTCAGCCACGGCATTTCCGTGCTCCTGTTCGTGCAGACATGGTATATGGACAGCAGCATCCTTTACGGAGACTTTGACAGATATCTGCTGCGTCCCATGAATGTATTTTTCCAATTCTGCATATCCTTTTTTAATCTGATCGGGCTGACCGATTTGCTTCCCGCCGTCATTATTCTCATATACGGCTGCTGCCTGGTCGGATTTGTGCCGACGGTTTTGAACATTCTCAAGCTTCTGTCCATGATCCTGAGCGCCACCTTCATCAGAGGTGCGGTTTTCCTTTTCGTCGGTTCTGTCGCTTTTTATATAAAAGGCCGCAACAGACTCTCGGATATGACGCTTACCGTGTATCAGTACACCACGATGTATCCTCTCTCCATCTACCCCAAAATCATCCAAGTGCTTTTTACCTTCGTCATACCGCTCGGCTTCGTCAGCTATTACCCGGCCAGCGATTTTTTAGATCTTCAAACAGGTCTGATGCCAACCTCAAACATCTGGTTCATCTCGCTGTGCGTCGCAGCTCTGGCCTTTTTTCTCGCCTATCAGTTTTTTAAATTCGGTATAAAGCGATACGAAAGCGCGGGCTCATAAAAAGCCATACGCAATTACGCACCCGGTATCTTTAAATTCCCGCGGGATACGCATTGCAGTCAGAAGGAGGCACAATGGCAATCATTGAGGTCAACGATCTGGTAAAAGATTATATCGTAAACAAAAAAGAAAGCGGCTTTCGAGGCGCCCTGAAAAATCTTTTCCAGGTTAAGAAAGAAAAATTTCGTGCAGTCAATCATATCAGCTTTGACATTGCAGAAGGGGAGATTGTCGGTTATATCGGGCCGAATGGCGCAGGAAAAAGCACGACGATCAAAATGATGAGCGGCATTCTGCAGCCCACCTCGGGTACGGTGCTGATCAGAGGGCTCTCCCCTTACGAAAACCGTAAGAAAGTGGTAAAGGACATCGGCGTCGTTTTCGGTCAGCGGTCGCAGCTTTACTGGGATCTTCGATTGGGCGAATCCTTTGAATTGCTGCGCAGAATCTATAAAATTCCAGATGAAACATACCGCAATAATCTCTCCGTGCTCGACGATATTTTAGGAATCAGTGATATCGTCGATACGCCCGTCCGTCAGCTTTCGCTCGGGCAGCGCATGAAAGGCGACTTGGCTGCATCTATGCTGCACTCGCCGCCGCTCGTTTTTCTGGACGAGCCTACCATAGGACTCGATGTTGAAGTCAAGCACGCTGTCAGAAAGTTCATCCGGGACATCAATGAGAAGTATAAAACAACGATTATTCTGACCACACATGATCTGGATGATATCGAACAGCTTTGTCATCGCGTCATTATTATCAATAAGGGCGTCATTGTAGAGGACGGTTCCCTTTCAGAGCTCATAGACCGTCTGGCGCCGGAAAAAACAATTGTAGTGGATTTTTTTGATACTCCCTCCGAAAATCTCTCGGTTCCATGTGCCAGGACAGTACGCAAGGAAGGAAACCGGATCTGGTTTCAATACAGTAAAAAAGAAGCCAGCGCCGGTGAAATTTTGTCCCACATTTCGCGAACAGACCACATCCGTGATATCAGTTTTGAAGAAACCGGCATCGATGATGTGATCCGCAGAGTATACGCAGACAGCAGTCACTGAAAATCTTATTCAAGTGGTATTATTCGAACGTTTCAGGGTTAGCCCATAACGCTTTATATTACGGGGCGTACTTTTTTTCGGAATCGAATGCTGTGACCTGTCACGACATCAAAATATGATTTTTATCTGCTCGCCTTCCATTGAATTCGATGACGTTCAGCGTAATTTTCTCCGGGAGGCATCCGATAATTGCTTCTTAATATGTAAAAACGAACCTGTCCCGGCATCTTTGATGCCGGGACAGGTTCGTTCATTGGAACTCTGTATGCCCTTTCAGCGCTGGTTCTGCTGATTTTGATTGTTCTGACGGTTATTTTGATTATTCTGGTTGTTCCGGTTATTCTGGCTGTTCTGATTATTCTGGTTGTTCTGATTATTCTGGTTGTTCTGATTCCTCTGATTGTTTTGATTCCTCTGATTATTCTGATTGCTCAAGATAGATAACCTCCTCATTTTTTATCTGATTTGAAGAACTTCGCTGACATGGATAGTTTTGCTTTTATTTGGGAAAAATATACATGAAAATAAAATTTCAGGAGGTCAAGATGGTTTGCATCCAAAATGGAACCCTTCATACAATGGAAACAGATAACGAAGTGCTCCGCGCCGATCTGCTGGTACGCGAAGGAAAAATCATCAAAATATCCGATAATATTACACCGCCAGACGGTACACGAATGATAGATGCCACCGGCCTTCATATTTATCCCGGATTGATTGATGCGCACAGTCATATCGGCATCTCAGAGGAAAAGGCCGGACGTCAGGGCGACGACTGCAATGAAGGCACCAATCCCATCACGCCATGTCTCCGCGCCATAGACGCCATAAACCCTATGGACAGTGCGTTTCATAATGCAATTGCCCAAGGAATTACCGGTGTTATGGTCGGACCGGGCAGCGCAAACGCAGTCGGTGGCCAATTTGCTTTCATAAAAACCGACGGACGCAGGGTAGACGATATGGTCGTGCTCGCCCCCGCAGCCATCAAAGTAGCCTTTGGCGAAAATCCAAAGGTGAATTATGGCGTCAACGGAAATATGCCTTCTACGCGAATGGCCATTGCCTCCCTCATTCGGGAGGAACTGTTTCTTGCGCAACAATACTTCGACGCTGAAAGCAACGGGAGCTCTCAGCCGGATTTCGGCATGGAATGCTACCGCGAGCTGTTTGAACGCAAAATACCTCTGAAAGCACACGTTCATCGGACAGATGATATCTTTACCGCCATACGGATAGCGAATGAATTTCATTTAGATCTGACGCTTGACCACTGTACCGAAGGGCATTTGATCGCTGAAGCGATCGCTGCAAGCGGCTTTCCGGCGATTGTCGGTCCCTCTCTCGCTTCGAGAAGCAAAAATGAAGTCAACAACTCAGATTTTAAAACCGCTGGCATTCTTGATAGGGCCGGTGTTCTCGTTGCGCTGACTACCGACCATCCGGTCTCCCGTATCCAATATCTTCCTCTCTGTGCAGCTCTTGCAAAAAAGGAGGGTATGGAGGAGGAAGCTGCCATCCGCTCCATCACGATCCATGCTGCAAAAATCTGCCGGGTTAACCACAGACTGGGGAGTATAAAGCCCGGTAAGGATGCAGATTTGGCGATTTTCGACGGAAATCCGCTTCATCTCGAAACCATTGTACGCTATACCCTCATCAACGGCCGTATCGTTTACACTGCCGACGCTGTGCCAGCGGTTCATATTTCTTGATGCGCCAGCGGTTTTCGTATTCGGTAGGATCCTGCTTTTTTTATCCGCGTTTTTAGCGCTGTTTTTACACAAATAAAAGCTCCTGTTTCAGAAAACAGGAGCTGATTTTTCCTATTGCGTTTTGAATTCCGTATCTGATTTCATCTCCCGCATCCGTCCCCGGCTAAACGGGATATTGCCCGACAAGTCCTCACGAGTCCACAGTGGCTGCCTGTTTATGATATTCCATTACCTTTGTGATAATCTCTCTCAAATAGGTGTTGATGTCCTCGCGGTACATACTGTTTTCTGAGAAATTAAAATTGGTCATGATGCAGAGCACATAGGGGCGTTCGTCCATAACAATCGCCATATCATGATAGGCTTTGGCATCCCACCCGTATTTATGCGCCGTTTCCGTGTCACCCGCAGCCTGAGGAATCAGAACCGTATAATTGGCCTTCTTCATACTATCCAGCAGCATTTGTCCTTCCGTATCGTTTTCGGAAGCAAATTCATAAATAGCGCGCAGGAAAACACATGCATCCTCGGCACTCAGCGTATCAAAGGATCCCTCATATACGCTGCTGACACCGAGGTCCTTTGCTTTTTTATAGAAAAAATCATATCCATAGGTATCCCTTAGATACTTAAACGCCGTGTTATCGCTGACCTCAATGGCATACTGCATCAATTCTTTAACTGTAAGCTGCGTTCCGGCCGACATATTTTTCAGGGTTCCGGAACCGTTCATCTTCATCGCATCCGTCAGCGTCACTATGCGGTCCCAATCATATATCCCCAGGTCTGAACCCGGCTCCTTATTTGCCCTGGCCTCTGCAAATTCGCAAAGCAGCGAGTATACGTATGGCGCTTTGATAAGGCTTGCGGAATAATAACTCATATCGCCGCCGCAGCTCCAGGATCTCCCGCTTTCGAGGTCTTCGTAGCAGACGGAGATCGAAGCCCGTGTATAGCCGGCTGGTTCTCCGGCTGTAAATTCCTTTTTCACAAAATTCCCCGCCGCATCAAACCAGTACGGTACATTTTGTACGAGATTATCAATTTGAGCAGCATATTCCTCAAGCAAATCATTCTCAAGCTGTCTCTTGAGCTCGTCCCGCTCTGCTTGTACCCGTTCCAGCTCCTCGGACTGCGATTGTATTCTTTCGCTCATCTCATCATAGGCTGCTGATAGCGAATCGTATTGGCCGGAGACAGTTTCATAAGCTGCGGCAAGCCGTTCCCGTTCCGCTTGAACAGCGCTGTAGGAATCACCCCCGCCAGAGGAAAACCTGCTGTACAAAAGCGTCCCCATTACGACATTTCCAAGAACAGAGGTCACGAGCAGCACAGCCGTCAGGGCGGTCCAAAGCCAACCGTTCTTCGTCTTTTGTTGTCTTAGTTGTTTTTCCCTTGATGTTTTTTGATTCATTTATGTCTCCAATTTCTTTTCTGCGTCCTCCCGGTAAAGCACGGACGGTATTGACAGACACTGACCGAACCAGATACTTTCCGGACGGCAGCCTGCTTCCTTTCGCCAATTTCCGATGCGGCCGAAAAAACACGGTAGACCATACAAGCTCAGTTTGCCAAATCGTTGTAGAAGATTATTTCATTCGGTAAGCTGTAATTCAGCTTCTCTTTTGCTACCTTAATGATATAATCACGGTCATACGGGGTTGCAAGCTGATCCTGCAGTTCATCCACTCTTGCCTGATATTCTTTAATCTGTTCGCTTGCCGTCTCTTTCTCCTTTTCCAGAGAATTAAGCTGATACTGCATATTGAATATGGAAATGACACAGAAAACGGCAAAAACAATAAAGACTGCCCTCACAAAAAAATGTGTTTGCTTTTTCGGCTTCAAGGCCTTTCCTCCTTTGTTTGTGTATCATATCCTGTTTTCATTCCATCTGAAAGCCTCGGAGCGCCTCCGCCTCCAGCTTTCTGCTCTGAGATGCCGTATAGCGTCTGCCGGTATACATTTGATACCGGCTCGCTATCTTCGCCTTAAACATGCTGGCAACTCTGACCAGCCAGCCCCCCAGCCAGAGCAGAAGCCGAAGCAGAGGACACAGCGTATAATTTCCAATCATGATGAAAAGAGCGCGGAGAAGCGCCACAAGAAAAGCTGCACAGCCCGTGACCAATTTGCCTACAGTACAATAATAGGCGCAGAAGCCTACGCCCGCTCCTACCAGCAAAAACCAGCGAAACATCCCTGAATTTGCTGAAAATACAAAAATAATAAAGCTCAAACCGACTGTAAGGGTAAACAGCAGATCCTCGACGAATACGACGACCGTATCTGTTATATGAAATTTTTGCCTTTCAGATTTCTTTTTCTTTTTGCTTGGCATACTTCGTCTTCGCATCTCCGGCAAATGCAGCTGTACGGCGCGCAGACGCTTCACAGCCGCAAATTTGTCCGCAGTGCACGAGGAACCCCGTGCAATTCGAATCACCCGAAATACATCATAAAGGATTCCCCAGGCCGCGCCCAAAAGGATAGCCCAAAAAAATAAAACACCGTTGCCTGTAACCGAAGCTTCCATCGCCGCATTCATGTCCTTTCCGCGTTAACTGGATAAGCAGGCACATCTCTTATGCCGGCCGCCGTCTTCCGCTGTATGAAAGTGCTTTGCTCATCGGAACAGACGGCGGAAAAAACCGCCCTCCGGCTTTTCCGGCTCCACTGCGTACAGCACGCCGCTGATATTGCCTGTAACATGCATTTCACCGCTTTCTAGCGAAAGCTTCGTGATATGCAGCCCCTGTCCTTCTACAGTCATGGCGCCCAGCGCTGTTATCGCTTCAATGATATTGTCATTATAGCTCTCAACATTTTCAACGCCTGTCACCGTCAATTCCTCACGATTCCGCAGTACTAATATATGTTCGGCACGCGGACGGATTTCATCAGCCATCTGTTCCCCCTCCTCCGCAGCAGAAAGTATTCGGTTCCTTATGCTGCGTTCTTTTCTAAAATATATTCAGTGGAAAGGGTTCCTATGACACTTCAGACGCTTCCGGTTCTTCAAAGTGTATTTTTAAAGAGCGGTTTCAGATTTTATCTTCTTCCAAACCGATCTTTTCAGAATCGGCTGTTTCTGTCTAAACGGCTTTCGGTCGACGTTCGACTCCGATGCAGTCTTGCAGGCTGTCTGCTATTTATCCGCCCGCCTCTTTTTCTAAAAGGCGTCTGCCTTCCGCAAGCCTATGTGCCGCTTACGTTGGAAATGACCTCATACATAGAGGAGGCGTCCGCTTTCTGCGCATGCTCAAGAACATTTAGTACCCGAACCGTCAGTGTCCGCTCTCCAAACGAAACAGCAATGACATCGCCGGTTTTAACATCATAGGATGCTTTGGCATCTCTGCCGTTGACCTTTACGTGCGAAGCGTCGCAGGCCTCATTGGCAACGGTTCTGCGCTTTATAATTCTTGAAATCTTCAGAAATTTATCTAGCCTCATTTCACCTTCACCCTCTTCTTTCCACAACCGCCAATCGTACATGTCGGCAAGAAAACAGCTTTGCGAAGCTCCTAAAAAATACTCCGCTGCGTTTGCGTTCTGCTTTTCTCTCTCGAATCCTACAACATAAGCTTCTCTTCGCTGCAGAAAGTATTGAGTGAGCAAACAGGTTTGATCGATTTTTGCACAGCATACTCGTTCGCGCCGGCGGCGAAAAAACACTTTTTCTCAAAATCCGTTTGCATACTTTTCATTCAGGCGCCCGCTCTCACCTTTTATCTATTGACATCATACGCCTTGAAGAGCAGTCTCTCCTAAAGTCTGTTGGCCTAATCCTTTGAAAACCGACGCTTAAATACCCAGCATGAGTCGTCCGTTTCGATAAAAGCTGCCTGGAAGCACAAGAACCGCACCCTCTGACTGCAGCGGTGCGGTTCCCCTTGCTCAATAATATGCTCAACCCGTGAGAGCCTGCAAACCGTCTCCAGACGGCTACTTACTTATTGACACTTTCCTTCAGAGCCTTGCCCGCAGAGAAAGTAGGATGCTTGGACGCAGGAATCTTTATTTCCTTTCCTGTCGAAGGATTCCGACCCATTCTTTCGGCTCTTTCCTTAACCTCAAACGTGCCGAAGCCCACCAGCTGAACCTTTTCGCCGGCCGCCAACGTTTCTTCAATCGCGCCAAAAACCGCAGCAACAGCCGCGTCCGCTTCTTTCTTCTTGAGCCCTGTTTTTTCAACAACCGCATCGATCAACTGTGTCTTATTCATCTTTTCACCCTTCTTTAATCTTTTAATTTTCGTAACGTATGACTGCATTAAAATGAAGCGAGCAGCTAATTCGCTTAATTCCAGTAAAAGCAGTCACATCTGTTCTGGAGTAGTATAGCATTCTTTTTCCAATTTTTCAAGTGTTTCCGCACAAAAAGCTGAATTTTTAATCATTTTCTAATTTAAAATTGTTTTTTTCATGAATTGCTTATAAAAATCATAAAGGCCATGATACTGGCCTCCTATATGACGACTGCATGCACCTTGAAAGCAGCGATTTTGTCTGTACAGTTGCCCTTCTTCTCTTTCGGAAATGGTTTCACATCGCCTCAAATCTTATACTGTGCTATACCATGATGATCTCTGTTCTGTTTTACATGAGGCACACAGACGCTCATGAAATACAGCCTAGCATTATCCAAGAAAGACAATAGGGGATCAGAGGTTCCTCATAATTCAATCCTTAAAGTACGTCACTTTTCTGTTCTTTTGGTCTACATACCTTTCCAATATATCTCCCTTGTCCAACTCTATCTGTATCAGGTATTGTGGTCTACCTGTTTGCGCTCCTTCAGGTTGCCGATTTTCTGTGCCCGGCGAGACAATTCCTCAAAGACAGCATCCAGGGGCAGACCACAAGCCTGCATCATAACCAAAAGATGGTACAACAGGTCGCATACCTCACCTGTCAGGTTTTCAAGATCACCGTTTTTCGCAGCGATGATGGTTTCCGCCGATTCCTCTCCGACCTTTTTCAAAATTTTATCCAGCCCTGCCCCAAATAAATAGCAGGTATAGGAGCCATCCTCAAAATTTTCTTTTCTCACAGATATCACCGCATCAAGTTCCTGCAAAACCTGTCCGTTTGTTTCTTCTTTCCTCATTATTATGTCCTTTCCTTTCCGAAAGCGGTTCCCGAAAGTTAAATGCTTTCAGGCTGACCGGCTTTTTTTTAAGATGCGTCCCGCACGCTCCGCATGCTTCATCTGCGTTGTTTTTATATAAAGGGGCAAGCCCTGTGTTCCGTTTTTTCAGCGGGCGGCCCGCAGACACAGCAAACAGCACAGCCGACATTCGGTTTTCCATCAAACGAATTCCTGACATCCTCTGATTTTTGATGTATAGGAATCGACAGAGCACACAAGGCGCGCATGCTCGAAAAGCCTCTGCCAAGGCTACGGGCTACTACCGAATTCTCTGAAAAAAACAGGTCGGATTTCCGGTATGGCACGCCGCACCCGTCTGTGTGACACGAACAAGCAGCGTATCCGCATCGCAGTCAGCGTAAATTTCATGCACCTTTTGATAGTGAC
Source organism: Clostridiales bacterium (assembly GCA_019415985.1). Taxonomy (GTDB): domain Bacteria; phylum Bacillota; class Clostridia; order Oscillospirales; family CAG-272; genus CAKTAA01. Next base: position 5,247 of record DXYE01000029.1, on the reverse strand, counting down.
CGCTGGTTTCTCCCTTGTTCCAAAGTGCCTTTCGAGATCTGCTGTAGAACCAGGTCGTTCCCGTTTCCAGAGTCTTTAAAAACGACTCTCGGTTCATATACGCCAGCATCAGCACATCCCCGGTCTCGGCCTCCTGTATAACCGCCGGAACCAGACTGTTTTTCTGAAACAGTCTGCCGGACCATATCTCTGCCGCATTTATCTGATTCTCCAATTCTCTGTTCTCCTTTCATGCTTTCGTAAAGAATGGCCTCTGCCGGCAGGGGCCGCTCTCCTCCCAACAGATAGATGGTCAAAGACATCGTCTTACATCCGAACAGCAATGCCGCGGCCCTGAAGGTAGGCCTTGAGATCGCCCACGCTGAGTTCACGATAATGGAAGAGTGACGCAGCCAAAGCCGCGTCAGCTCCGGCCTCTGTAAATACATCATAAAAATGATCCATACAGCCGCCGCCGCCGGAAGCGATAACGGGTATCTGAAGCCGAGAGGCGGCGCTGTGCGTCAGTTCCAGATCAAAACCGCTTTTTGTCCCGTCTGCATCCATTGATGTAAGCAGTATTTCCCCGGCCCCCAGGCGCTCCGCCTCCTCTGCCCATGAAATTGCATCGATACCGGTATCCACCCGTCCGCCGTTGACATAGACATGAAAGCTTCCATCCTGCGCACGTTTTGCGTCAATGGCCACCACCACACATTGACTGCCAAATTTATCCGCCGCGCGGCCGATGATGCTCTTATCCCGAACAGCCGCCGAATTGACAGCCACCTTATCTGCCCCGGCGAGAAGGATCTCGCGAAAATCCTCAACCGTCCGTATGCCGCCGCCGACCGTAAGCGGCATAAAAACCTCTCTGGCCGTCCTTTCCACCACGCCGGTGATCGTCTTTCTCTTCTCATGTGTAGCGGTGATATCAAGAAATACAATTTCGTCTGCTCCCTGCGTATTATAAAACTTTGCTGTCTCCACAGGGTCCCCGGCATCTGTAAGATTGATGAAATTCACACCCTTAACCACTCTGCCGTCCTTTACATCCAGACAGGGAATGATTCTTTTGGATAACATACCTTTTCTCCTCTTTGTCATCATTGTCAGACGGTCTAAGTCTGACGTTTATAGGACTGCTGCGGCCAACGCTTCCTTTACGGTCAGTGTCCCGCTATACAGCGATTTCCCGCAGATTGCACCGTAAAGCCCCAATGCGGCGAGCGAGTGGATGTCCCCGGCGTTTTTAATACCTCCGCTTGCCGTAATGTCGCTGGAAACGGCGTTTTTCAGTGCCTCCAACTGATCAAGATTGGGACCCGCCAGGGTGCCGTCGCGTGAAATGTCCGTAAAAATTAAATTTTGAACCCCGCATGCTTCCATCTGCTTTGCAAAGGTCAGATAATCTGTCTCTGAAGTTTCGGTCCAGCCCGATACGCTGACCTTTCCGCCCCGGGCATCAATCCCCACGGCAATACCTGCTCCGAATTCCTTTACCGCTTCCCGAACAAACGAAGGCTGACCGAGCGCCGCGGAGCCTAAAATTACACGCTTTATACCGTGCTCCAGATAATAAGAGACCGTTTTCATGTCACGGATCCCGCCGCCAAGCTCTACGGGAATGGCCAACGTCCGGGCTACACGGCAAAAGATTTCAGCATTTCGCGCTCCCCCCTCTGCCGCACCGTTCAAGTCTACCATATGAAGGTACTCGGCGCCATCGGCCTCAAAACGCATGGCGGTCTCCAAAGGGTCTGCCGCAACCTGATGTGCCGTTCCGTAGTCTCCCTTGACAAGCCGTACGCAACGGCCATCCAGGATATCGATTGCCGGTAAAATGATCATGATGTGTTTCTGTCCTTTCTTTGATGCAAGGAAGCCGCTGCATAGCGAACAATCCCCCAAATCGGTTTCAAATTTTTTTCGTCGCTTCTCTTATGTGACGCATAAAAATCAGGGCAGCCGACCGCAGCGGCAGCGTTCATCCTTACAGCGGTTCTGCGCAAGCCGTAGCCAAAACATGGATCTGCAAAAAAAGCAGGATTGAAATCAAGCCTCGGAAGCTCATCCCAGAAGACTGCAAAAATTTTTTAGGATCTGCAGCCCCACGGTCTCGCTCTTTTCCGGATGAAACTGTGTGCCGTATACATTGCCGCACTGAACCGCAGCCGTTACCTCTCCTCCATATTCCGTTACCGCAGACAGATTCTCCTTTTTTGTACATACCGCATGATAGGAATGTACAAAGTACACATAGCTGCCCTCGTCAATGTCCCGTAAAAGCGGGCACGGTTCCTTGAATACCAAGTTGTTCCAGCCCATATGCGGAATCTTTAATGCCGCACCGTCTGCCGTCTTTGGATGCATACGCACCACTTCACCCTCAATCAGTCCAAGTCCGGCGCATTCTTCAAATTCAAATCCTCTCTCAAAAAGAATCTGCATACCAAGGCAGATGCCCAAAAGCGGTTTTTTCTCTGTCTCACTGCGCAGAAATTGCGGGAGTTCTCCGCGTCGAAGCACGCGCATCGCATCCGGAAATGCACCGACGCCCGGCAGAATCAGCCCGTCGGCATGCGAAAGCTCTTCCGCACAGCCGGAAATGAAGCTCTCCACCCCAAGATAGTCAAGGGCGTTTTTGACACTGTGCAGATTTCCCATTGAATAATCGACAATACCGATGATTTTATTCATATATACCCTTTCCTCACCGTATTTTACTTCGTATGTATATCCGCCTTTTTTATGGCCTGCGGAATGGGGTCAACCTTGCAGCAAATATTTTTTTCTTCCAATCATATCATACAGCGCTCTGATCCCATCCCCCCCCCCGTACTCCTGAACTGTAGAATCAGTTCATCTCAGGCGCAGAAAAACGATATTATGCTATCATAAAGCGCTGCTCGTAAATAGACCTGCATAGAACTCGAACGCTCGTCCGTCAAAGTCTTTCCACTTCTCCCCTTAAGATTCAAATGCCATAAATTACAAAACGCCTTTGGCACTGCGAATACCGCTGTCGGTTAAAGACGCTGCCTTTGCAATTGCGCGAGCCGCCGCCTTATAAACAGCCTCCGTCATATGATGTACGTTTTCTCCGTACAGCACCCTGAGATGGAGCGTCATACCGGCCCCGTTTGTCAGCGCACGGAAAAATTCCTTCGTCATCTGTACATCGTATGCGCCGAGCAAGGACACGGACTGGAAAGCTGTCTGCGGTGCATCATAGACCAAAAACGGACGGCCCGAAAGATCCGCTGCCGCAAAAGCCAGCGCCTCGTCCATCGGCACATGGCTCTCACCGAATCTGGCAATGTCTGCCTTATCCTTCAGAATTTCACCGAACAGTTTCCCGAGCACAATGCCCGTATCTTCAATGGAATGGTGACCATCTACCTGCAGGTCTCCCTGCATTTCCAATCCGATTCTGAAGCTTCCGTGTACGCTGAAGGAATTCAGCATATGGTCGAAAAAACCGATCCCGCTTGTCCCTTTGAGGCCTCCGACGCCTGCATCGAGAATTTCAAGCTCCATGCGAATCTGTGTTTCCTTGGTTTTGCGTTCTGTTACCGCGTATCTTTTCTGCATTTGGCTGTGCCGCCTTTCCTAATTCTATTTTTAATTCTAAATTATGATATTATCAAAAAGCATCCGCGTCTTCTTGCCTATCCAAAGTTCCCTCTTCCCTTCGGATGCGTGCCTGAACCTTTCGATCTGCAGCTACTTCGCATATCGTTCCTCCGGTCTCACCGTTTTTTCAGTTCGGCTCCGTGGGTCTGACGCCGTCAGGGCCTCGGCTAATCTGGGTATCTTCAGCCGCAACAGTTCGATTCCTTCCGGGATGCACAAAAAGACAGGTCCGGATCAGGCTATATGCGCGAAAAAGGCGGAAAGCAGCGCATCGTTTTCCTTTTCGGTTCCGGCCGTAATTCTCAGACAGTCTCCGAGAATATAGCGGACGAGAATCCCCTCCCGCTTAAGCGACTCAAACATCTCTTTTGCACGCTCGGAACCGGTTCCGTTAGCAGTATCTTTAAAGCGGAGCAAAACAAAATTTGTCGCACTCGGATAAAGCCGGTATGCTCCGTCTCCTTCCCCCTTCGTCAATGCCCGTTCAAGTGCCGATCTGTTTTCTTTTATTACATGAATATTTTTCTTTGCAGTCTCGGAAAAGGAGAGTATAACTTCACCCAGCTTCTGTGACACTGCGTTCAGATTGTACGGACTTTTTACCTTTCTGATCGCCTCCGCAATAGCCCTTTCACCGACGGCAAAGCCTATGCGTGCCGCCGCAAAACCGTATGCCTTGGACAGCGTCTTCAACACAATTAAATTGGGATATTCCCCCCCGCCTATCAGCGGCAGGACGCTTTCCCCTTCCTCACAGAATTCCATATAGGCCTCGTCCACAACCACCAGCGCTTCAGTCTCCCGAACGACCGTACAAACTTCTTTCCTACTCAAAAGCCGGCCGGTCGGATTGCAGGGGTTCGAAAAAATCAACAGCCGGACCCGGTTCTCTTTGACGAATCGCACCAGCTTCTCCGAATCTATGCACAAATCCCGGTCCTTTTCAAACGTTACCATTTCGGCTCCGGCCAGGTTGCCGTAAAAGGCATACATGCTGAAATCCGGAGCCGTTACGGCCATGCGGTCTCCCGGAAGCAGAAAGGCGGTGCATATCAGGGAAATCAATTCATCCGACCCGTTTCCCGCCACAATCAGCTCAGGTGGCAGCCTATATTTTTCGGAATAAGCTGAAATCAGCCCTGACGCAGCCGGTTCCGGATACCGCTGAAACTGCACCTCATTCAGTGCCGCAGCAAAAGCCTTTCGCATTTCATCCGTCGGTGCAAAAGGACTTTCATTCGCATCCAGACGAATGGCGCATTCTCCCTCTGCCGGCTGGTAAGCCTCCAGTCTGCGTATTCTCTCCGGAATCCACTTGTTTTCCATATTTATAACGTCCTTTCCTGTGAAATCGGCGCAATTTTACGAAAAATGACCGTCGCCGGCAGGGCAAATCCGGTATATGTGCTTGAACGCCGTTTATTTATCCAAAAGGGCATATTCAAAATCGTGCGGCTGGGTTGCGATGAAATGAATGCTGTCTCTACAGACAGACGATTTTCCAAATTTCATTTCTCTTCCGGGAAACGAACTGCGACAGCGTTTGCATGTGCTGTCAAGCCCTCTGCCTGCGCAAAGCGAATAACATCTCCGGCAGCTGCTCTGAGCGCTTCCTTTCGGTCTGTCTCTTAT
>DXYE01000028.1 GCA_019415985.1 Clostridiales bacterium | reverse complement strand
TATTAGTTCTATCCAATTTCATGTTACCTGTATTCCTTTCTGTCCGCCGTCCAAACCGTCTGGCTTTCCTTTTCCATATGTTTTACATAATATTATACTGATATTTCCAGCAAAATACAAGAGGAGATTCATTTTTTGTCTGATTCGGCCATCTATGACCATTCATTTTTTGCGGCAAGGCAAAGGATTTAACCGGTTTCCGTAGAAAATTAGCGCCATTCTGTACGGTGTGTAAGGCATAAAACTCGCGTTTAAAATTTTATATTGCAAATTTATGCCTTTTCAGTCATTAATAATTGACAAGAATGATAAAAAGAAAGTTTCTTTTATATTTCTGTACTGTCGAATGCCTATCAACTTATAAAACCTTTTCAGCCACAAAGATATAGGCAAATTTAGTTTCGCGTCGCTTGACCATATGCAGATGCGCTGCATGAATAGATTCAGCGATATCGTCCGGATTGTCAGGATAAATTCTAACCTTTCGTCCCCTCATGTCGATGAATGTGTCCTGCTTCTTATCTATAGACAAGACGAACCTTCCCGCAGGCTCAAGATGTCCTGCAATCTTTTGGATTGCCCCGGGCTTATCGGATATATGCATAAAAGTTAAGGAGGAATAAATCACATGAAATTTCTGTTCGTCAAAGGCAGATGTCATAAAATCGCCGCAGATCAGATATACATTTTCGTATGTTGACAGATTTTCTTTTGCACGCGCAATCGTTTCCGATGAGATATCGATTCCGGTAAAGCTTTCGCATAGCGGAGCAACGCTCACAGCAAGCCTTCCAGTTCCGACGCCTATATCCAAAACGCGCTTCTCACGTGTTAGATTCAACTCGTCAATAAACACCCGTCCATCCCATTGATTCATATATTCCCGCAAAGGCTCCGCATCATAGACAGGGTCATTGTCTTCTCTGATCAGCATATCGTAATGCAGTTCAGCCGGTACTATGCCGGCCTTAACCATTTCTATTATTTCATCCATACTGCTGCACCGGTCATAATCACCGATATGCTGACCTGAGTAGTGATAAACGATACCGTTGTCTCGGTTTCGTATCAGGCATCTTTTCAGCTCCTCCGTCCCATACCGTCTCGTAAATTCGGCAAAAGCTCGAATTCGCGGCTTATCCAGCATGCTGTTTTCACACGGAAATTGATCGCAGGCCCAGCAGCCCTCCAATTTTTTATTCTGGCAGCAGATGTAATTTTTGCACCAGCCATGCTGATCGCAGCCCCCCGACTGACATCCAATGCAGTTTTTGTTTTCGGCGCATACGCAGCAGGCAAGTCCGCAATAAGCAATATTATGCATTAGAATATTCCTCTTTTGTTATTTACTTTTATTCTCAGGTCTTTTGAACAGCACTGAAACCTGATTCGTCGATGGATCGGCAATGTCGATTCAGCATATATGTTACATAATCGTTTACCGTAAACAGTCTCAGGCATTAGGGATTTCCCTAGCCTTTACCCCATACGTTCGAGCGGGACCGAAGCTCTTATATGCTGAGCCATGCTTTTATTCTCCATATAATTTTCCGGTATCACTTCTTCTCCGTCAGCTTTGAGATTCCAGAGCGCCAATGAAGAATAGGAGATGTTATGTTCGGGCACACATTAAATCATTTGTCAATATAAAAAACCAGACTATCGATTACATAAGATGCAGTTGAGACATCTGCAGGTATTGCCATAGGGTGAACAGCCGCTCCAGCAATGTTTGCAGTGATTCGGGCAGCCGTACAAATCAAGGTATACGGTTATTTTGCCGGATTTCATAATATCAAACTTCCTTTTTAATTGTTCATCATATAAATTAAATTTATTGTAATTATATACAACAATTGTGAATATTTCAATTGATCCAGTGTAGTTATCTTGACAATCCGGACGATATAACAGAAAGCAAGGACACAAAAAGGGGGATAAAATCGCGTCAGAATACCAGCCCAAGGACCCCGCATTTTAAGGAATTGAAATGGAAACGTACAATAAAAGCTGCCAAACGGAAAGCATTTGTTTTCCGTTTGGCAGCTAAAAAACGTTTTACTGAAATGCTGTTCCGGTCCTTCCGGCAGCATTTTAGGCTATCTGCCAATCTACCTCATGTCTTCCGCCATCAAACGGCAGAGGGAATGCCGTGTTGTCTGCCAAGACCTTACCATCCACGGTTAAACGCGCTTCCTCCTTCGCCCTGGAAACTTTCACCAAATATACCGTCTCCTTTTTACGGATTTCCAATTGAAAATCCGTAAACTCTCCACACAGTCTGGGCCGCAGAGAGAAACCGTGCTTCTCCTCGCGATAACCGAGCAGCTGTTCCAGCACGATTTTGTAGTACCAGGACGCAGCTCCCGTATACCAACTCCATCCCCCCCGTCCCTCATGTCCTTCCGCATAGGAGACATCACCGCAGAGTACATAAGGTTCAGTCTGATACCTTTCCGCACTTTCTGCGTCGCAGGAAATATCAATTGGGTTGATCGCTTTGAGTATGGTGAAGGCCTCTTCATCCTTTCCTGCGGCAAACAATCCCCATATCCCCCATACTGCTGCGTGTGTATACTGCCCTCCATTTTCGCGGATACCGGGCAGGTACCCCTTGATATATCCGGGATCCTTGGTTGTTTTGTCAAAGGACGGTGCAAACAGGCGGAATACTCTCGCCTCCGGACACCAGAGCTGAGAAATCGCCTCAGCAAGTGCGCTGTCTACATGTTTCTGCATAAACGGTTCCCTATTATCCACTTCGTTTACTATAGCGGCAAAGGCCTGCGGCAGCAAATCGATTCGGCATTCGTCGCTGGTTTTATCCCCCAGAGGCGATCCATCGTCATAAAATCCGCGCATATACCAGCTTCCGTTAAACGCACTTGCGTTGACTGCATTCTTTAATCGTTCATAGATTTCACGGTATTTTTCAGCTCCGTCATAATCCTTTTGCAGTTCGCACAGCGGTAAAAACTTCTGTATAACCAGCATTTGAAACATCGCCAGCCAGACGCTTTCACCCTTTCCTCCAATTCCCACATGATTCATTCCGTCATTCCAGTCACCACCGCCGATCAGCGGTAATCCATGACTGCCGAACCGGAAGCTGCGTTCCAACGCTCTGACACAATGCATATAGACGCTTTCCTTCTCCTCGGTTCTCGTCGGATATTCAAAGCGCTCCGTTTCTTCCGGTTTAAGCTCCGGACTTTGGAGATACCTTATTTGCCGGCTGAGCAGCTTCTCATCGCCCGTGATAGTCACATATTCGGCCACAGCATAAGGAAGCCACAGCAAGTCATCCGAATATCTTGTGCGGATGCCCATATGATAGCTCTCCGGTCTGTCTCCCTTTATCTCATGCCACCAATGCTGTACATCGCCTTCAAGATATTGATGAGCAGCACACCTGTATATCTGAGCGGCGGTTGTCTCCGGCTTCAGATAAATCATGGACAGAACATCCTGAAGCTGGTCCCGGAAACCGTAAGCTCCGCTGGATTGGTAAAATCCACAGCGTCCATTCAGACGAGCGTGCAGAGTCTGCCTCGGCAGCCATTCGTTGAACAGCATATCCAACGCTTTGACCGGAGATTTCAGCCGAAACACGCCGGTAAGCTTTTCATCCTCTTCCGTAAGCTGGACTGCATCTCTTTGTACAGCATCCATAGTATTGTATTGCGAATAAATATACTGAGCCGCGGAACTGCTGCATGCTGCGCCAAGTATAAAAGCAGCCGTATAACAGTCTTTGTTTTTTAGCAAAATTTCTTTGCCGCAAACAGCGATCGGTTTTTCCTCTGCTGTTTTGTACGGAAACGCTTCCGACATTTTTGTATACAGCAGCGGTGCCGATTCCCCCGGCATGAATATAAGCATGTCGCACCCTTTCCAAGTCTGCTCCATTCCATTAAAAACGACCAAGGCAGAGCGCTCTTTCCGCACCCGGATAATATGCTTTTGACGCAGAGATTCTCCCAGGACCGGCTCTGCAGCATACAGAATCGCTGCGTGTATTTCGCCCTCCGCCTTTAAAACCGTCAGATGAATCTGCATGCCCTTGACATATAGACGGCGTGCGACCGTCACTGTTATTTCAAAGGAAACCGTGTGTTTTCCGTCAAAAATCTCTCCACTATAAACGGCCGCTCCAGATTTATATTTTACCTGGTTTGAGAGCGCGCACAGGTCGTAATCCGTATAGGTCTTGTCAGATCTATCCTTGAAAATACGAAGCAGGATACGCTCGCCGTTCTCCGAAGTATAGGGATTGTTTGTCCAAGCTGTCAATCGCTTTTTCGAAGCATTTTCATACCAAGTACATCCAAGAGAATTCTGCGTCAGCAGCGTACCGAAATTCGGGGAGGTCAGAAGATAGCTCCACGGCCGGCAGGGCTTTTTTTTCTCAACTACAAAAGTGCTTCCCCCCTCCTGAAAAGAACCGCCCTCTACGGTAAACGCCGCCGGATCCTTCCCTGCATCCATTTCTGATAACACAGGCACACGCTCGGCTGTATCTCCGCAAAAGCGCTTCAAAGAATCAGAGGTACAGACAATATGCCTATCAGCGCTGAAGTTCACCCGATACATCTTGGATAAGCTTTCATTGGCGTCTGCTATCGCCTGCGCTCCGGAAAGCTCCAGAGAACATTCCGCGGCCTTTGAAAGCAGTTCACAGAATTGTCTGTCCTTTTCCGTGCGATTTAGGAGAAATATTCCCTTGCTGTTGTTTTTGAAATGCGTCATGCCGTTTATTTCAATTAATTCCTCCATGTCGTGGAAAACCGGTGAGTAGTAGCTGTCGGTTTCATCGATGATAAAAATCAAATCCAGGGGAATTCCGCATACCGTCAGATGTTTATGGCTACGGATCAGAGAGGATACGGTCTCGGCGATATCCGGCCGCAGGGAACGTGATTCCGATACCACAGCCGTAATTATGGGGTAATCGCCGGAAATGCCGTGTCGCCAAAGCTCGTGCTGTGTCAGCCTCCCGCTGTCAGGCATATCCATGGGATGCACCTTTCCAAGACATACTGCTGCAAGCATCAGACGAAGTACGGGTTCATCCGAAGGCAGAAGTCCGGAAATCTTTCTGATAACGCCGCAGGTTTCCGTCCGCATGGATTCCCTGTCCTCCTCACCTGCAAGCTGCTCCAGCGCACGTTCTTTTGTATGGGCGGCCGACAGATGATATACAAACGATGCTCTGCCGGATGAATCGGCATCAGCGGTGATACGGTAAGCAGCCAGCGGCTCGATGCACGCCGGTGAGGTCACCTTTAATGTTTTATGCAAAAGCGCTTCAATATCCTGCTTTTCCAGTGGAGCCCGTATCAATCCTTCCGCGGAGCCCGCGGCGGCGCTTTCGCCGCCTATACCTTTTATTATAAGAAAATACTCCTTAGCTCCCGTTTCTCTTTTACGCCGCCTAAAACAAAGCATACCTTCTTCGGCATCATATTCCGCCTCAAGAAATAACTTGGAAAATGCAGGATGTGTATGGTAATCCCTTCCTGCCAATACCGGCTGAAAGTACAATAGACAGCGTACCTCTCCTGCCACACCTGATATCTCCGCCGCAGCTTCAATCATATTTTTTTCGGGATACACCTGAAAAACCACAGAAGCCTCCACCCCATCCTTTTCATACCTCGCAGTATAGCGCACCGTACAGACCGACGAAGAAAAGGTATAACGCACCCCCTCCTCCCGACCGCTGACCGCGGTAACAGGATAAGTCCGTCCGTTTGTACAGAAGAGGCACTGGAGTCCCTTTAACGGTTCATTTAAGCTGAAATCTGGATAGGTCAAGGATACCTTGCCGTATTCAAGATAAACATGCCCCACATTGGTCGCCAGCAGACGCACCTGCGTATTGGACAGTACGGCGAATCGAATGCCCTCGTCCCCTGTTATCTCTTCGGTTTTCTCCTCATTATCCAGCGAAAAGCGTACTTTGTCAGGTATATAAGCGCTGTAATTTCTTTCATGTGCACGGGCCTCTACAGGAACCTTCTCTTCCAGAAGCTCCCGTCCTGCAGCCATTTGCGGGTCCCCAAAGAATCTTCTCTGAAAGATATGATCAAACCGAGCGTTCGCAAGGGCAGCCATGCTCATCCCGAGATGATGCGCCATAAAACTGCGCACGATTGCAGCGCCGTCTCCCACTCTGCGCTTGGTAAAATCCAGAGCATCATAAAAACCGAATTTGCCGTATGCACCGAAATGCTCGATGCTCTGAAGATTTTTCAAAATATCCGGGACCGCTTCTCCGCCCCGCACCAGCATCAGAAACGAAGCATACGGCGCAATGACGGCATCCCTGTTCAGTCCTCGTTTGAGACCGAGCGACTGCACACCGAAGGCACGATATTGATAGTTCATTTCCCGATCAAATTCAAAGAATGCACTTTCCGACACGCCGTATATGCGCTGCGCTTCCATCCCTTTACGGTTTATGGCTATGGTCTTCTGACGCTGCATTTCATAGGCAAAGGACAGCGCTTCGTCTATAAAAGATCCCTTTGGGGTTGGCAGCCACAGACAAGGCATGAAATATTCAAACGCCGTTCCCGTCCAGGACAAGCATCCGATCCGATGCTGCTTTTCCGTTATTTTTCTTGACAGCATTCTCCAGTTTTTTTTCGGCACGATCCCTGCGGAAACCGCGTAATAACTGGCGGAGCGCGCCTCGCTCATATAAAAATCATAGTAATTTTCGCTGAAGGCCGCTTTCATCGGTTGATAGCCCAGATAAAAGAGCGCCTTTTTTTCGTGATACAGTGCGCGGAAGTCTGTATTTGAAATGAGCTTTTCTATTCGGCCATACAGCGCCGCAAGGCGCGTGTCCTCTTCTATATACGACTTTATGCCCTCCTTCAGGCATATCAGCGTACAGATAAAATTACCGCTGTCCACTGTCGAAATATACGGCTCTCCGAGAAGCTCCAGTGTTACGGTGTCATACCAATTATATAGATGGCCCTTCCATTTTTCCAAACGTTCTACCGTTGACAGCGTACGGTCCAGCCGCTCGTACATTTCACCGCTCGAAAGGAAAGAAAAGTCTCGGGCTGCTAAAATGCACATCAAATACAAGCCGATATTCGTCGGGGAGGTACGGTGGGCAACTGTCAATTCCGGAATAAGTTGGATATTGTCCGGCGGGAGGTATTGGTCCTCTTCCGTGACATAACGTTCAAAATATTTCCAGATATCTGCGGCATATCTCTCATATACAGCGCCATAATCTTCCTTCATTGACTCAATCGGCTTCAAAGGCCGGGAAAGAGATGCAAAAACGGCAGGCGCCAGCATCCATACCGCACCGAGCAGCTTGCCCGGAAGAAATCCGAATAGGAGCAGCAGCGCACCGACCAGCACAGAAATCCACATACGTCGGTAATGAAGCCATATGGTATGCTTCGGCCGTTGTCTTGCATCGTTTTCTCCCGCAGTTACCCATGCCAGCATATGTCGATGCGAAATTACCATACGAAACAAAGCGCGAAACACTGCGTCCACCGTAACGGTTGATTGATAGGCCAGCGAACAGAATTGATAGGCTGTTTCCGCCAATATATGCGGCAGCGGTGCGGGTACTTTGGACGAAAAACGCCGGCAGAAAACGGCAGTCCTGCCTTTTAAAAGATGACTGCATATAAATACTGCAAGCGGAAACCACAGGTATGCCGTTGCGCAGAGCACGGCATACCAAGCATGCGGAAGAGGAAACATCGCAAGCAGTATCAGGGCCAGCGCTGCCGACGGAGCACACAGCGCTCTGCGGATATTGTCACGTATCAGGAATCTCGCTGTTTTTCCAATCGGATTCGATATCTTCCGATTCTCTGCGTTTCGTACCAGACGGCCTGAAAAGCGAAGCGCCTGAACATCTCCGCGCACCCAACGGTGCATTCGGTCATAGAACGACAGAGGATTGCGAGGTATGCTGTCCGTCAGCTCAATTTCAGGCACATATGCAGTACGCAGACGGAGTCCCTCAAGAAAATCGTGGCTCAGAACCGTTTCCTCCGGAAATGCATTGTCCAGCAGTTCATAGAAAGCATCGACATCAAACATGCCTTTACCGCAAAAAATGCCCTCTCCGAACAAGTTCATCGGTATATCAAACGCGGCAGACGCATAGATGTCATTTCCAGAAACACCAGCATACAGACGGGTAAAGTGCGTCAGCTGAGAGGCTGAAAGCGACGTCGACATTTTCGGCTGAAGGATGGCATGGCCGGAAGTAACTCTGCCCAGCGCGGGATCGATCTCCGGCTTATTCAGAGGATGCAGAAATACCGATGCCATTTCTCGGACCGCGCCTATTGTCAAATCCGTATCCGCGTCCAACGTCAGCACATACCGTGTATCTCTGAGGAAGCTCTCGTCGCCTGCACTGCATTCCAGGCTCGTCATACGTTTGACACCTGTCAGCCCCTTTAAATAACGTACCAATTCGACGACCGCTCCGCGCTTTCTCTCCCAGCCCATGAATTTCTTTTCCCCGGCGCAATAGGTGCGCTTGCGGACAAATAGATAAAAACGATCCCCGTATTTACCGTTCAGCGCTGACAGACGTGCCCTCGCATAAGATAAAATTTCGTCATCACCCGGCTGTGTAGCACTGTTCGCCTCCTTAAAATCACCCAGTATGCCGAAAGCTGCATATTCCTCGCGATTTCTCAGATAAAAGGCTTCCAGACGATCAAACAGCGCAGCATCCTTTTCCTTTCCCATAAGCAGCGTTGTGATCACAACCAGCGTTTTGGCCTCGGCCGGAATGGAAGACATCTCAATCTTAGGAACCGGTTCTGCATGATAACAGGAGGAAAAAATCATATCCGCTATGCTTTTCGCCAGTGCATATATCGGCAGTATCAGCAGCAGTCCCAGTGTGAGAAGAAGCCAAAGACTGTCCTCACGACAAAGTAAGAAAAAGCCCCCGAAGGGAATGGCAAACAGAGCAAGCAGCGATGTAAAGTATGCCAGTCTGCCATCCCTTTTTCTCCGCAGAAGATACCAACCGATATTACGCCTTTTTTCGGATTTTGCGGAGTCTGCCAAACCATATAGCTCTGAAACCAATTGATACGGAGATTTTTTTGTGCGGCGTGCCATACGTCGTACAGCGCGGCGGTATGTCTCCTTGGTTTCGGGTACACAGCGGGGATAAGTTCCGGCAGGATCCTTCAGCAACACCTGTTCAACCGGTGAGAATGTTTCATACAGTACAGTGGGATCTGCGTCCTTAATGCGGAAAAGAGACTGGATGCTGTGACCTACCATCCTTTCCGCAGTTTCAGATTCAATGTACAGGCTGGCAGAAATTTTACGAATCAGCATGCCGACCAGGATAGCATACAGGACACATATTTCATTTTCTAAAAGTGAAAAATCCAGCGACTCAAGGAATGTAAACAGTGTCTTTTCCTCATAAAGATAGTCGTGATCCTCGAGATATCTGCGCAGAAGGCAGCATATTCGCGGAGTTTTTCTTCCGGACAGCCGGACAACCGGCACCTTGATATGCGGATTCAAGTTCTGAAAGACCGTGCGAAAACTCTCGTCGATTGCATAATGATTGGTGAGCACCCATTTTATGCTGATTCGGTTAAGACCGGCTTCGTCAGCCTGCGCATGCTTATAGGCCTGCCTGATCGAACGCATGGACCGGCACACTTTCTTTTTATAACCGGAAAGAGACCGCAGCGCTGCAGACTGCTTCTCTTTTCCGTAATCATTTTTTCGTTCTTCTTCGCTTGTAAATAACAGCATAAAAATCTCCATGCCTTTGCGCAGCAAAGGACTTCCTTTCATCGCGCTGTCCTCCGTCTTTTATGCGCGGTTTTTGGAATTCATGCTGTTAGTTTTTTCACTTTTATCAAAAATATACTTGAATTTCTATGGATACAGCAGGATACGGTAAAATCCGTCCGCAGTTTGGGTGATTTGTGCGCTCTCAAGTTCATACGAAAATGCCGGCGCCGCCCACTCGCGTACACTTTCGTTTGCATAGATCACGTGTTGCCATGCTTCAGTCGGCAAATTTTCACCGAACATTTCCTTAATTACCGGGCCATGACATCCAAATAGCATCACGTCGGTACCCGAGGCAAAAGTCTCCAAGCACGATTCGTAGCTTCCGCCGACCTCACAGGACGACGCGCCTGCATACAGAATCTGTGTTCCCGAGCTTTCGCTGGCAATCGCAAGAGATAGCACAGGATGTGTGGAGCGTGACAGCTTTGTTTGGGGAAACAGAGTCAGCGTCAGTGTTTCAAACGTCAGGGGAAGCTCTTCTGCCGTATTGTCAAAGTAATAAACTGCGACACCGTAACTTTGTGCCTTTTCAGCAATAGCATCGCAAATTCCCTTCTCCTTTTCCTGCATGGGCAAAGGCATGTACAATTTTCTGAGAACTGTCTCCTCTGCTACCCGTTGGAAAGCGGCTATATGGCGCGTGTGTACATGGGTAATCACCCACGCTTCGAGTTCGACATAGTTTCCGGATAGAATTCTGTCCACCCCTGCTGATACCGCTTTGTAAGAACCATCGGACAAATCGATAAGAAGGGCCTTCTGATTGCATTCTATTGATATCAAATCGTTTTTCTTTATGTTTTCATAGGTTATCGATGCCAGACCCCTCTGCGTTTGTACATAGACAAACAGGCAACCGGCAAAAAGCACTGCGCCAACCAAAAATCCGATATACACCGTAAGTATATTCCTTTTTCTAAAAGCCAATACAGCCGAAAGAGCAAGAAACATCAGAAAAACGGGAACCGTAAAGGGATAGTTGGTAGAAATCAGCGCATTCGGACAAGAGGACAGTGCAGAAGAGATCGCGTACAGAGCTTCGGCCGACAGGTTGATCACCGCGGCAATGCCATATGGCAAAATCGGCAGCATCGATGTAAAAATCAGCAGCGGCGCCGCATACATAAGCAATGTAACCGGTATATTCAGCAACAGGTTCGACAGCGGTGATATGAGTGAAAATTCATGAAAAGTAAAAAGCATGGCCGGCATAGTAAAGATAACAGCGGATATCGTATTGATAACATTGTTCAGCGCTGCTTTCAAAAGCTTGAACGGCACAGAGCGGTTGGTCAGCCCAGCAAGCATCCGCTCCCGTGTTGCACTGCCCAAGAGTATGATACCCAGCGAAGACAAAAAAGAAAGTTGCAGGCCCACATCAAAGACCGCTGTCGGAGAGACAAAGCATATGAGGGCGACCGAAAAATACAGCGAGGTAATAGAATCCTGTCTGCCGCCCGCATAAAATGCTCCGTAATAAATCAACCACATGATGCCTGCGCGCAGTATCGAAGGCGCGGCGCCCGTGATGCCGACAAACAGAAGGATACAGACGATCAAAACAGCGTTTCTGAGCTTTCTATGAACTGTAAAAAGCTTGAGCAGATACTCTAAGCCCCCGATCAGAATCGACAGATGCATGCCGCTGACTGCAAGCATATGTGAAACGCCCAACCGTCTGAAATCTCTCTTGACCGCAGCCGAAAGCTCCCCCTTGTCACCCAAGAGGAGCGCTTTCGTCATAGCAGCAGCATCCCTGTCCAGATATTGCAAAAGCGTGACGGAACAAGCGCTTGAAGCCCGATGAAACAGATACCCAAGTTCCTTATGAGATGTCCCGAGCACACGGCATCGCTCTTCTGAAACCGCCACGGCTTCCAAATAAACACCCCTTGAAAAATACCACATGCGGTAAGATGGGGCATAATCTTCGGATAAATACCCAAGCTCTGCATAAACTTCTATTTTTTCATAAGCGTCTACATCAAAAGGAAACTCCGTTTCAAGCAGACAAGAGAAATTCGTCTTCTTATCATCTACCCGTTCGACCCTTATTTTATAGGCAGCGCCATATTCCTTGTTATATAGTATATCCGTCACTGTAGCCTCTAAGTTCATTTCGCAGCCTGCATTTTTGCAAATATCCGCTATCCTTACATCCTGTGTATAATAACATACAACAAACGCCAAAAGCGCCGCCGAAGCGACGCTGTAGACAAAACGATTATATCTCCGAAGCCATGTAGCTCTTTTTGACATGAATGCAAAGCATACCATAGCTACCGCAGACAGGATTGCAAAAATGAATTTCAGGATCGGCGGCAGGTAAAAGGAAAGGTAAATCAATCCGACGAAGAAACCGCAGGCCCATGCTAAAGGCCGACGTATCATCCCCTGCATTTCTTGTTTCTGACGCACATCAATTTTTAAGAGCTATGCGTCTCCCCCTTACTTCCCGATTTTTCAGCGCTGTTTTTCCCTTTAATCGATCCGGAATTACTGTGCAAAAATAACCTCTGTATATGTCGGCTTCCATGCGCCGCCCAAAATCATCTCGTCCTCTGCGTTATTTATATAAATCTCCTCAAGATTGGTACATGCTGCAAATGCCCAGCTTCCGATTTCACGCACGGTATCCGGCAGAAAAACTCGCCTTATGGTTTCGTTTCCGAGAAAAGCATCGGTGGCTATGGCCTTTACTTCATATCCTTCTATTCTCGACGGAATCCGCATAATTTTACGTGACCCGCTGTATGAAAGAATGGTGACGGTGCCGTCCCTGATTTCATACTCAAAATCTTCCGCCGCGTTATCCGTATCCTCCTCCACAAATACACTGCACATGGCCCGATAATTGCCATCTGTCGTCGTTACCGTAATAAACGTCCAGCCGGTGCCCTCGGCCACCAATACTCCATTATCCACTGTCGCCACATCATGATTTCCAGAGGACCATAGAAGCTCCTGATTCGTTGCATCGGTAGGGGTGACCGAAGCAGTAAGGAGCCATCTTTCCCCCTCCAAAAGATAAACGACCGTATCCGACAGCAAGATGCCCGTCACCGGTATATCCCGTGTACTGACGGTTACCTGACAGACAGCTTGGAATTTGCCATCTGCAGATGAGGCTGTTATGACGGCGCTTCCCTCGCCGACAGCCGTCACCACACCCGCTTCGACCTTGGCAATGCTGCTATCGGACGTCGTCCATACAACGGTTTTATCTGAGGCATTTTCAGGTTCAACAACTGCGTTAAGCGTTCCCGAGTCTCCAACCTTCAGTCCCA
Source organism: Clostridiales bacterium (assembly GCA_019415985.1). Taxonomy (GTDB): domain Bacteria; phylum Bacillota; class Clostridia; order Oscillospirales; family CAG-272; genus CAKTAA01. The sequence goes on along the minus strand of DXYE01000028.1, from coordinate 14,001 downwards.
TTGTACTTTGACTGATTTTAACGCCTGACACGGGCTTGACCGGAGCCGGATTGACGATGACCTGACAACTCGCTTCCAATATGCCGTTTTCTTCTGTTTCCACGCGCAGCAGAATGGTGGCACTCCCCTCGCCTACCGCAGTGATTTTCCCTGCCTCTGCCACTGCTACTGCAGGATCTGAGCTGATCCATTCCAGTTTTTTATTGTTTGCCTCCTCCGGCTCAAAGACATAGGCAAGCTCGCTGACCTCGCCCACCGTCATGGTTACGGTTTCTGACGAAAAAGAAACCTTTTCGGCATCAATCGGTTCAATTTCCACTGTTATTTCGCAGGATGCTGTTTTATTTCCGTCCAGTGTGGTGACGGTAACCGTTGCCTTCCCCTCGCTCACGCCGGTCAGGGTTCCGTCTTCTACCTTTACAATCGATTCATCGCTAGATGTCCAACGCAAATTTTGATTGGTTGCATCCTCAGGTTCGATAGTCGCAGCAAGCGTTTCCGTACCGTCTACAAAAACCAGCAGTTCTTCAGCATTCAGCTTGACATCGGTGACAGGAACAGAACGGACACTGACCTCACAATATGCCATATACCCGCCGTCTTTCGTTACAGCCGTAATCGTTGCGCTGCCCACACTGACCGCCCGCACGGTTCCATCTCCTGTAACAGCGGCAATGTCGGGCCGATTTGTCGTCCAAATCAACCCGGTATTCGTTGCATTTTCCGGCGATATATTCGTCTCAAGCGCAAGTGTCTCCCCAACCTTCATCGCAAGGCTTTCCGATCCAAGATAGATTCCGCTGACACGCACTATTTCCGGCGGCGTCACATCTTTTGCAGGCACCCGCGGCGTCATCGTCACCGTATTTTCCACAGAATCTGACGGTATTACGTCGGCCGGTTCACTCTGACAGGAGCAAAGTCCTGCCGCCATACTTAGAAGCAATATCGAGATGACTGACATTATAATTCTTTTGCAACGCATCGCTTGTCACCTTTTCTATCGATAATTATAGGAATTCCCGAACAATCTTATGTTCCAATATGGTTTTCAAATGAATTAAACGAATAAAATTTTGTTTAAACTCGCTGCGCTCATTATAACATCATTTTCGACTTTATTACACACAGAAAATGATGTTTGAATTCGCTACGCTCATTATAACACGATTTCAATACTTTGTCAATTCGTGACGAATTGTCGAAAAATCCCGCAAAGACCATTTGCAGATGCAGATCCGCTCTGAAACCGTAAAAAACGAACAACAAGGCAAAACCACACATCCGACGCAAAATCTGTCATAAAATAAGGCTTCCGTTTGTCACGAACCGTTTAAACTCAACTTTTCACTTGCAGGCATATTATTGATGACACCCTCTTTTACCCCTGTGTAAATCAAATAAAAGCCGGATCAGACTTTCCAGATAAGGGATAAATTTCCCTTCTCTGATCTTCTCAAGTATTTCCTGAATTGATGCCCATTTAACTCGCTGAACCTCCTCAGGCTGCAGCTTCAGCAGCTTCAGATCGGGCTCCGCTTCAACGAGATAAAAGTCGTCGAATCCCCAGTCAAATGGGACAGTTAAAATGAGATTTTTCTGTTTTAAACGCAGGGGATACCCGATTTCCTCCATAACTTCTCTCTCAGCTGCGGCTATACTGTTTTCGCCTGCGACGGCGCTTCCGCCGACTGTAACATCCCACATATCCGGCCAGCCGCTTTTAAACGGCTGTCTTTGCTGTATCAGCATTTCACCGCGGCTGTTAAAAAGGCATACATGAACGACCAGATGATAAGCCCCCTCCGGTGCCGGCTTACCTCGGGCCATAGTTTCTCCGGTTTTTATGCGGTTCTCATCGTATATATCCCATATTTCCACCATGCTTCTTCCTCCTCAAAAGAACTGTGCAGACGAAAAAGCCCGGTTCCTTTTATTCCGGAGCCGGGACCTTTCGTTATCATTCACTTATGATTGCTTAATAATATATAACCTATATAACCATTTTCGCAGAGCTTCAAACGGCTCTTCGGCGCAAGATGAGTGCCGCATCTGCTTTAAATGGCGACATCGGCCTCTCAAAGCAGTGCGTATATGTGATATATCCTTCTTCCGAAGCGGTGTAGCTTTGAAAATAAAATCGGAATTTCACATAAAAAGCATCAAAGCACGGCAAAAAATCAGCCTTCAACCTTATGCTTCGATAAACCTTTTCAAATTTTTAAGTCCCCATTCAATCCCCAGCAGATTGTCTTCAATTCCCTCGAATTCTATGGTCACAAAGCCGTCATAGCCTTTGCGCTTCAGCGTTTGAATGCTCTGACTGATGCGGGCATCGCCATGACCGATGATTGTGCCGCGCAGATAATCACCGCTCCGTGTCTGGAACCAGCCGTCGCCCGGCGCCGTACGATCGCCGTCTCTGCGGAAAAAGTCCTTGGCATGGACATGGAATGCATATGGGCTCATGATGCCGACGGACTTCCAAGGATCTTCGTCCGCACACATAAAGTTGCCCAAATCGATCAGCGCGCCGAAATTGGGATGAGCTACGGCATTGATCAGCTTTTCCACACGTTCTGCATCCTGTGAAAAATAGCCGTGGTTTTCCGTACAGGTTTTAATGCCAAGCTGTTCTGCATATTTTGTGACCTCGCGAATCCCCTCGACAAGACGCGGAATCGCATCGTCATAACCTATAGAATACTTTCTTCCGCTGAAGCCGCCGCTCACATCGTGACGCATAATACCAACGCCAAGCCTGTGTGCGATATCCACCTCATGCTGAAGCCGCTTGACTTCTTCTTTCAGATTTCCGTTGCTGCCGTTGATAAAATCTGCTCCAACGGCGTAGCACACGGACACCAACCCTTTTTCCTGGATGCGCGCATGAATTGCGTCAAGCTCTTCTTCACTACTGGAATACGAACCCTCTACGAACTCAATGCCCTCAAATCCCATTTCCGCTGTTTTGTCAATCAATGCAAGCATGCCCATGGAATTGTAGCGACCAAAACTATAAGTACTAACCGATGTTTTCATAAACGCCCCTCCTGTAAAGTTACAGATTTTCATCATATTTTAACACAAACCTCTGTTCTTGTAAAGATGACTGAAGCTTTTTCTCATAAATTATCTTGTATAAAAATTTGTCTGCTGTATACCCTTGGCTGATGCGTATCCCCACGGCGGTCTTTCTTCTTTTTGCAACATAACTGTGCGGGTGCCAAGATTATATGCCAACTTCTCCATTTCTATCTAACCTTGAAAAGAAAGATGCTGCTTCGTGCCTGCATTTGACATCTCGCCTCTGTTCCAGCAATTTTATACTTGCGTTCGCCTTATAAATGTGGTAAAATATCTTGTATCGGATTTGGATATATACTTTTGTATCGCGGTGCCGGCTGTCAAATACCGCAGCCGGTGCCGACGCTTCTAGGATTTGATATAACGAGGTGCTTTTATGCTGCATACCTATACTTTCCGCGGCGGAACAAGAGTGCCGGAGTATAAACTGACGGCCGAATCTCCGATCGTTCCACTGTCTCCTCCCCCTTTTGTCGTTCTTCCCATGTCCCAGCACATCGGCGTTCCGGCAGTACCGATTGTTGCCGCCGGCGATACCGTTGACAAGGGACAGCTTATCGGAACGATTGAAAGCGGTCTCGGATGCCCGGTACACGCCAGTATTTCCGGAAGAGTCTCAAAAATCGAAGAGAGAGAGCAAGTGAACGGCAAAAAAGTTTTGCATATCGTGGTAGAAAACGACTATGAAAACCGAATCACGCCGAGCATTGCTCCCTTCTCAAAAAAATTGGCAGATACGAGTTCGGAGGAAATAATTGAGAAAATCAGAAATGCCGGAATCTCCGGTATGGGCGGCGCGGCTTTTCCGACCTACGCCAAGATTCAATCTGCCGTAGGCAAAGCGGAGCATATGATCATAAACTGCGCAGAGTGTGAACCGTACATTACGGCTAACCACCGACTGCTGCTCGAACGCCCGGAGGACGTATGTGGAGGTGCTCTTATCCTCTTGAAGGCTCTTGGCCTCAGACACTGCGATATCGCAGTCGAAAATAACAAGAAGGATGCGATTCATAAGCTTAATGAATTACTATGGGACAATGAGATTCTAAGCGTCAAAGTCTTAAAAACAAAATATCCACAGGGAGATGAGCGGCAGCTCATCTATGCGCTGAAGCATATCGAACTGCCTGTCGGAAAGCTCCCAGCAGACGTCGGCTGCGTTATATTCAATGCTGAAACCTGTGCCGCCGTATATCAGGCTTTTGCCTCCGGTATGCCCCTTGTCGAACGCATCGTCACCTGCAGCGGCGACTGTGTCAAAGAACCGAAAAATCTTCTGGTTCCGCTCGGGACACCCGTGCGGAATTTGATTGAATGCTGTGGCGGTCTGGTCAGACAACCCCAGAAAATTATAAACGGCGGTCCCATGATGGGACAGGCTCAATGGAGTGTGGATATGCCGGTCACCAAGGGTTCATCCTCTATCCTCGTCCTGTCCGAAGAGGCTGCACCTCATCGCAATCAAGCTTCTACCTGCATCCGCTGCGGCCGCTGTGTCAGTACGTGTCCAATGCACCTGATGCCAAATTATCTCGCCCTTTTTGCGAAATCCGGCAAATTTGACAAAGCTGAAGCCTATCACGCAGCAAGCTGCGTCGAATGCGGTACTTGTTCCTATAATTGCCCTGGAAATGTTCCTATTGTTCAATATATTCGTATGGCTAAGGGAAAAATTGCCGAACAGCGAAGAATGCAGTCGGCTGCCCGCGCTGCCTCGCGTCCCGCGGGCAGTGAAGCAGTAGCTTCTGCTCAAGAAGGCGGAAAGGAGGATTAATGATGCAGAACACGGAAACATCCTACCCAGAACTCCTGACCGTATCTCCCTCTCCGCACATAAAAAGCCGGGATACCACACGTTCCGTTATGATTGATGTCATCCTCGCGCTCTTACCGGCGCTTGCATGGGGAATCTATATTTTCGGCTGGCGTTCGCTTGTGCTTACAATCCTATCCGTACTTTGCTGTATGCTTTTTGAAGGAGCTTATCAGAAGCTCATGAGAAAACCGATTACAGTCCTTGACGGCTCCGCGGCTGTTACGGGTATTCTCATAGCCTTTAATGTACCACCGACCGTTCCGCTCTGGATGCCTGTTATCGGTTCCTTTTTTGCCATTGTAATTGTCAAACAGCTTTATGGCGGAATTGGAAAAAATTTTCTAAATCCCGCGCTTTCAGCAAGAGCCTTCATGATGCTCGCATGGCCCTCCGCCATGACGTATTTCGTGCAGCCGCACACGCCGCTGTCACCTTTCGCCGTTTCTGTCGACAGCACGGACGCTGTAGCTTCTGCCACGCCGCTTGCTGCCCTAAAAACCGGTTTGCTGCCGGAATCCTCTCTTTCGGAGCTGTTTGTCGGAAACATCGGCGGTTGCATAGGAGAGCTTTCTGCTCTGCTGCTGATTGCAGGCGGTCTTTATCTGTTGTGGCGAAAGGTCATAACATGGCACATCCCCGTCGCGTTTTTGGGTACAGTCGCACTGCTGACTTTCTTTTTACCGCCCATGGAGGTACCCAGTATTAACGAGTATATGCTGGCGGAGCTTTGTTCCGGCGGACTCATGCTTGGAGCGATTTTTATGGCAACCGATTATGCGACTTCCCCGGTCACACCGAACGGACGCTTGATCTTTGGAGTCGGCTGCGGTGCGCTTACTGTCTTCATCCGTTATTTCGGCGGATATCAGGAGGGCGTGTCCTTTGCCATTTTGATCATGAATACGCTCGTATGGTATTTAGATAAATTCACCAAGCCAAAACGCTTCGGTGCACTTACGAAAATTCCGGAAAAGTCGCCTGCCGACACGTCAAAACCATAACGCCCCCAGCGAATCAATCATTTAATCTGAGCATACAGGAAAGGACACCGCACTTTGCCCTTTTTGAAGTCTACGTTTTATTTTTACCCGGTTAGCCAAAGTACAAAGCTCAAGCGGTTCATTCTGCACTTTCTGTGCTGCTATTGATGTAAAAAAGCATCAATATGTACTCACGTTCGCCCTATCGTTTTATAATGTCAAAGGCAGGTATGCTTATGAAGAATGCTACGCAAAACAGTCAAGTTCTCTCTGTAATTCGAACCAGCGCCATCCTTTTAATTATTACTGGCGCTGTCGCTCTGCTGTTATCGGTGATCAACGCCTTTGCCTCACCGGTTATAGAAAAAAATACAGAAAAGCAGCAACAGGACGCTATTCGCAATATTTTCGACAGTGTTGAAACCGTCACACCCCTGAACGTTACCTGTACGGAACCGGTTACCGCCGTTTACGAGGTATGGGAGAGCGAAGAACTACTGGGCTATTGTGTCAATGTTTCGCCTATGGGATTCAGCGATGTGATCTCCATGGTCGTTGGCATCCGAACAGATATAACCGTTGCCGGTATTGAAATTTTATCCATATCCGACACGCCCGGACTGGGCATGAATGTGTCTAAACCCGCTTATCTCGATCAGTTTAAGGGGCTGACTGAGCACATTGCACTGGGAGGCATGTACAACAGTGCAGATGCCATATCCGGTGCGACGATCAGTTCAAAGGCCGTTCTGAACGGCGTTAATGCCGCGCTCGATGCCTGTGCAGCATGGCAAGAATCCAGTGCGGCAAATACAGATATTCCGGAATTTTCGAACACCGGAGACTCGGAAATGGAGGATACATCCCTTGCGTAAATTAATAATTCCAATCAAAAACGGCCTGTTTGACAACAATCCCACCTTTGTTCAGCTTCTTGGTATGTGTCCAACGCTTGCAGTCACGACCTCTGTAAGCAATGCCATCGGTATGGGGTTAGCCGCTACCGCAGTTCTGATATGTTCCAATATTCTGATTTCTCTCCTGCGCAAATTTATTCCCAAAGAGGTTCGCATTGCTGCATATATCGTTGTGATTGCCGGATTTGTCACGGCAATAGAGCTGCTCATGAAAGCCTATGTCCCGGCTTTATACAGCAGCCTCGGTCTCTATATTCCTCTTATTGTCGTGAACTGTATCATTTTGGCGCGTGCGGAAGCATTCGCCTCACACAATCCAGTGCTTCCCTCCGCACTCGACGGCGTCGGAATGGGACTGGGCTTCACCATGGCGCTCTGTCTGATCGCCGCCTGCCGTGAGCTTCTCGGCGCAGGCACACTGCTGGGCTTTGAAATCCTGAGAGCCCCATATCAACCGGCCGTCATTTTTCTCCTGCCCGCCGGCGCATTTCTCACGCTGGGGTTCCTGCTCGCAGCGATAAAGGCCATCGCGGCTCGCAGACTGCGAAAAAAACAAAAAGGGCTGAAGGAAAGCGCAGCGTCTTCTACAGCCTCTGCTCCACAATTCTGATAGGGTATAGACTAAAGCTTATTACAGAAAGGAACCACCCATATGGAGGAATTGACAAATGTTCTTCTGCTGATGCTGACCGCAGTTCTTGCGGAAAACTTTATTTTTGTAAAGTTTCTTGGGATCTGCCCATTTCTCGGCGTTTCCGAAAAACCCGACACGGCCCTTGGAATGGGCTTTGCCGTGACATTTGTTATGACGCTTTCCAGCGCAGCTACGTGGTGCGTCTATCACGCCATTCTAATACCTGCCCAGTTGGAATATCTAAAAACCATTGCCTTCATTCTGATTATTGCAGCATTGGTCCAATTCATAGAAATGTTTTTGAAAAAATTTCTTCCCTCTCTGTATCAGGCGCTGGGCATTTATTTACCTCTGATCACAACCAACTGCGCAGTTCTCGGCGCCGCGCTGCTGAATATCCAAAATGACTACAGCTTTATATATTCCCTGGCCTACGGCTTTGCTGCTGCAGTTGGATTTACTTTGGCGATTGTGATCTTTGCCGGTGTACGGGAACGGCTTGCTTTTGCGGAACCGCCGAAGGCATTTTCCGGCATGCCGCTGGTATTGATCACAGCCGGTCTGATTGCTATGGCATTTTCGGGCTTCTCAGGCATGAGCTTTACACAATGAAGGACAGATTCACCGTCATATTCAACGGCGGCAACTAAGGATTTGCCGCGGATGAATCCATGGGAGGAGGCATTCTTTCAAAGATATGGGAAACATACTCTCCGCTGTTTTATGGTTTGTTGCACTCGGTGCGCTTTTAGGTGCTCTGCTTGCTGTTGCTTCCAAGTTATTTGCTGTTAAGGTAGATGAACGTATACCAAAAATAACCGATGTTCTTCCAGGAGCCAACTGCGGCGGGTGCGGATATGCCGGGTGCGCCGCATTGGCACAGGCAATCGTAGACGGTGACGCTAAGGTTTCCTCCTGTACAGTAGGCGGCAGTGAAACTGCCGGTCGGATAGCCGAAATTATGGGCGTTGCATCTGAGGCTCCAATCCGTATGCGGGCGCAGGTCATGTGCAGCGGCGCACAGGATATTGCGCTGAAAAAATACGTATATAAGGGTGCACCGGACTGTATTGCGGCCGCAGCAATAGGCGGAGGCGATAAGCTGTGTCCTAACGGATGTATCGGCCTTGGATCCTGCGTGTCTGCTTGTCCCTTTGGCGCGATTTCCATAGTGAACGGCATCTCCGCCGTTGACTATTCCAAATGCAAAGGCTGCGGTCTCTGCGCCAATACCTGCCCTAAACATATCATACGCCTGATTCCGTATGAGAGCCGGTACTGGGTAGGATGTATGTCTGTTGACCGAGGGAATGTAACCAAAAGTTATTGCAAGGCCGGCTGCATCGGCTGCAAAATCTGTGAAAAATATTGTCCGACCGGCGCCATACGTGTCGTAAATTCCATAGCAGAAATCGATTATACCAAATGCTCCGCCTGCGGCCTTTGTGCTGAAAAATGTCCGCGAAAAATCATATGGTCCTCTGACCTTCAAAAATACGGTCTTGCGCTGGAGGAAGGCGATTTATAAAAGTTCAGGAAGAATAATCATACCCATCAACAAAGATCTGACCCCCATTTAACTGAATTCTATAATTTCATTCCAAACGTTTGGAGAAAATACGCTAATTCTATGCAAAAAATATACGCCAGGGACAAAAAAGACGTGTTGGATAAGAGGGCGCTGCAAAATAAATTATTTTGCAACGCCCTCTTTCTTATTATCCATGACAGTCATGCCGTAATCTCCACTGGGGATTACTCTTGCCGAATACTGTGGCTCGACAGTTCATAAAAGCCTCGGAAAACATCCAAGCATGAATAAAACAGCAAAGAAAAATCTTGATTTGATGCTTTATCATATCACTTCAAACAAAAAATTATTTCATCTAAGAACTCCGCCCATATATACTCTGTCCGCATTAACGAACGCTCCAGCAATCAGTTATCTTTATTCCTTCGTTTCAAAGGAATAAAAAGGAAGAGACTATAGATCAAACAAACTGGCACAAGTACATTTCCAACATAGGAATAAAGCGTTCGGTGACTGTAAATTTTTACATCTCCTCTGATGACTTCTGCTACCAGCGGCTGAGACTCCGCCAGAATTTTTCCGTTGGCATCTATCATGGCGGAGATTCCTGTATTGGCGCCACGCACCATACTGCGGCCGTTTTCAACCGCACGCATAACAGCATGTCCCAGATGTTCGTATACAGCAGGAGAATTGTCATACCACGAATCGTTTGTAAGCAGCGCCAAAAGCTCGGCCCCGTCTCTTACAGATTCCAGAGACAACGTCTCATAGATCGAGTCAAAACAGATAAGCCCGCCTATCATACCAAAATCCGTGACAAACAGATTGCTTTCTGTTCCTGGCATAAGCGAGGATTCGAGTAAATTAATTTCATCCAACACAGGAATCACCGATTGAAACCAAGAGGGAAATGGCATATATTCCCCAAAAGGAACGAGCCTGCGCTTGAAATAGGGCTGGCTGCTCACTGTGCCGTCCGGATAAAACGCGTAAATTCCGTTATATTCTCCCGTTTCATCCTCATAAAATGCCCCCACGAGAAGAATTGCCCCGCTTTCCATCGCGGCATCCCGAATTTGCTCATACAGAGTCGGATATCTGTTCAGTGCAACAGGAATACAGGTTTCATTCCATACGATCAGATCGGTCGGTTCCTCCTCCGAAAGTTCTTTCGTCATCCCCAGATATCTTTCCACAGCTATATCAAGCCCATTTTCCTCCCATTTCTTGGAAGAGGATATATTACCCTGCACAACCACTGCCGAAATGATTTTGTCAGCACTTTTCTCCATTCCAAGTGTCACTGTACCGTAAAGCAGATTTCCAAGAAATACAGAGGCGGCGCACAGAATACATACCGCTCTTTGGGATTTGTTCGTCAGAGTATTTTTATAAAAGTACAGATAAAAAAAGAAGGCAAGCAAAGCATTGAACAGCACAAGCAGAAAACTGACAAAATAAGAACCGAACAGAGAGGCGCTCTGGATAAGCGGGGTAAGCCTGTATTGTGAAACCGCCAATCTTCCCCACGGAACGCCCATCCAAGTCTGTGTTTGACACCATTCCAATAGAACCCATAAAGAGGCTATGGAAAAAGAGATGGTAAGCGGATACCTAGCGGCGCAGCCGCGCCGTCTCTGCAGTCTCAATATACACGGAAGCAGCCCATGCGCTATACTATACAGTGCAGACAGTCCGATTTGCGCAAGCAGGATAAAAAACAGGGAGCTTTGCGGGCTCAATCCTACAAAATCCATAGGATAAAGTGTATAAAAAAAGGAAAATAGCGGTATATTATAGCTGCACCCAAACAGAAAACCGAACCAAAACAAATGTTTTTTTTCGGTTCCCGATTCAGTACAGCGATACAACATGATAAAATAAGGAATCAGGGAGAGCCATGCAAGAAAAGCAGCCGAAGAATACATAGAAGAAATGGCCGTGACCACTCCTGACAAAACAGCCCAGAAAGGCTCTGAACTCATTATTTTTCTGAAAATGAAGTGAATTCGTTTAAAAACCATATTTTTTTCCTATCCGCAAAAAAAGTTTTGCCATTAAGATAGTCAAGAGAGGATGCACCCCGGAAAGCAAAATGAATCTGATACGCATAAAGTGCCTGAAAACGGTACCCTTTTTTTCTGTCATCTCTGTTGATTCCATATTTGCCGTCACCAAGCAGCGGATGGCCGATAGAGGCTAAATGCGCACGTATTTGGTGTGTGCGCCCTGTAATCAGCTCTACTTCCAACAGGGACAACCGATTCTCCTCGGCCAGAACCCGGTATTTCGTTACGATACGTTTATAATCTTCAGTTCCGTCCGGCTTTTTGTCAAAAATATTTACGAGGTTCCTCTCCCTGTCCTTATACAAATAACCGGTCATTGTATCCTGCTTCTTTTCAAAAAGGCCGTGGGCTGCACACAAATACTTTTTTTCGATCTCTCTGGCTCGTATTTTTTCATTCAAGATCCGCAGCGATGCTGCATTTTTAGCTGCCATCACCATGCCACCGGTGTTACGGTCAATTCTGTTACATAAAGCCGGTGCAAAGGCGTGTTCTCGCTCCGGGTCGTACTCTCCCTTCCTATACAAATATGCTTTGATATGGTTGATCAGGGTGTCGACGGATTCCTCTTCATCCGCATGTACGAGCAAACCGGGCTGTTTATCGCAGATAAGAAGATTTTTGTCCTCATAAATCACATGAAGCCTCGGCAACAGGTGTAAGAAAGCTTCTTTGCTATTGTCACAGCGAACAAGGTACTCATCGGGCAAAAAAATCTCTATCGTATCACCAGCATTAAGCATGTAATTTTGCTGCGTTCGTTTGCGATTAACCTTTATTTTTTTTGTTCGAATCGCCTTGTACAAAAGTGAGGAAGGCAGGAATTTCATAGATTTTGTCAGGTATTTGTCAAGTCGTTGCCCGGCGTCATTCTCCCCTATATGAAATATCTGCATACTTGTCCTCCCCTCCGGGCTTTCTGTATTTACAATATCATGAACAGCGCGCCAGTTTTAAACGACTGAGCTTTGTTCCGTCGGCTGTGCATGGCTCAGCCAAACAAAATCTGATGTGCATGACCCGCCGCGGCTGTATAGTGATGGAATGATAGGCCATGCACATTATATCATGTACGCGGATACTCTGTCAACCAATGACAAAAATGTTCCGATTCCAACCGAATTACTCACAGTCAGAGCTTCAGCATATTTTTATATATCACGGTTAGAGAAGCGCACTGAAAGGAAAATTAAAAGCTCTGATATCGCCGTTCTTCAGCAACGGCAGAAAAGATATCTCCGCACTGTCTGCGGTAAATCAGAAATAGAAGAAAGGATAAAGTGACCCATCATAAAAACCTCCCTGTAATGCTTTCCGGTGTATTTTTGATATCCTCCGGTGTACCGACAGCCACAATACGTCCGCCGGCCTCTCCTCCCCCCGGTCCCATATCGATAATATAGTCGGCACTGCGCATCACATCAAGATCATGCTCAATAACGACGACCGTTGCCCCCTGGCCGATCAGCGTTTGAAACACGCCGAGCAACGTTTTAACATCCAGTGGGTGCAGTCCGATGGTTGGCTCATCGAAAACGAATACAGTATCTGACTGCGCTTTTCCCATCTCGCTGGCCAGCTTCAGCCGCTGCGCCTCGCCGCCGGACAGACTTGGCGTTTCCTCTCCCAGCGTCAGATAACCGAGGCCAAGGTTCTCCAGCACCTGTAAACGCTGACGTACTATCTTTAGATCTTTGCATGCCTCCATCGCCGTATGCACATCCATCGCCATCAATTCCGGCAGGGAATATTCCTTTTCGTCTTTGTCCTTGTAATGGATTTTCACAGCATCTTTTCCATAACGAGTGCCCCGGCACTCCGGACAGGGGATATCCACATCCGGCAAGAACTGCACATCCAAACTGATCACGCCGGCGCCATCGCAGACCGGACAGCGCAGTCGTCCTGTATTATAGGAAAAATCGCCTGCTTTGTAACCCAGCCCTTTCGCCTCCGGTGTATGGGCAAAGACCTTTCGCAGTTCATCGTGGACATTGGCATAAGTTGCAACCGTTGATCGAACATTAATACCAATGGGCGTCGCATCAATCAGTTTAATCTGCGTAATGCCACCGGCCTCTACAGTACGTACATGTTCCGGCAGTTTTTTCCTTCGAATAGCCGCCTCAAGGCCGGGAATCAGGCTTTCCAAAATCAAAGTGGTCTTGCCGGAGCCGGATACGCCCGTCACAACCGTCATCCTGCCCTTTGGAATATCTACCTCCAACGGTTTTACAGTGTGGATTGCGCCTGTGGAAAGGTGCAGCCTTCCCGCGGAAAATATCTCACCAGCGGAACGCTGACTGCACAGACCGGCTCTCGACTTACCAGTCAGAAATGGCCCGATTTTCGACTCGGAATTTTCCGCAAGCGCGGCGACAGGGCCCTGGGCGATGACACGCCCGCCGTCCGAACCGGCCCCTGGCCCCATTTCAATAATCCAGTCGGCTTCAGAAAGAATTTGTGTATCGTGGTCAACCAGTACCACTGAGTTACCGTCAGCAATCAGGTCATGCATCACACCGGTCAGCCCTATAATGTTGGACGGATGCAACCCGATAGAAGGCTCGTCCAATACATACAGTACGCCGGTGGTACGGTTGCGCACAGCACGGGCCAATTGCATCCGCTGACGCTCACCGGTGGAAAGGGTTGAGGCGGCTCGATCAAGGGTCAGGTAACCAAGTCCTAAGTCCATCAATCGTTTTGCACCCGTCTGAAAGGACTCACAAATGCTGTTTGCCATAGGACGCATTTCCTCCGGTAACGTCTCCGGTACACCGGACACCCACTCTGTCAGATCTGTCAGCGTCATTTTACAGGCTTCGTCCAACGATATGGCCCGTAGCTTCGGTACGCGTGCGGAGGTATTCAGGCGGGTGCCACCGCAATCGGGACAGGTATCCTGCTTTAAAAATTTTTCAACCCGCTTCATACCCTTTTCATCCTTGACCTTGGCAA
>DXYE01000027.1:8911-27207 GCA_019415985.1 Clostridiales bacterium | reverse complement strand
AATTACAAGAAGCCCCAAAAAGAAAATTCAACCGCATTGCTGAGCCGCCGGTCTTTGGTTAAACGAACAAATAAAGGGGATGCGAACAAGCAGAAAAGCTGCTTGTTCGCATCCCTCCGTCGTCAACGACTGATTTTATTCATCAACATATGAAACACTGCTATATCGTTTATCCTTGTCATATGCAAGATAAACCTGCGGAGACAATACATCCTGTCCGCCTTCCATGAGCAGCGCATAAATCTCTATGTCGCGCCCAATGTACTCTTCCTTTACAGGAATATAGAAGGTATTATTTTCCTCAGAATAATGTACAAAGAACTCCCAAACATTAGAAGGATACGATGTCGCACGATCCGGCGCCCCGATATACTGATCTCCGATTTTTGCTGCGGCAAAAACCTTGTTCATACCATGCTTTCCTTCAATGCCTACACAAAGGTAGCTGCCCGGCACATATGAATCTAAACGGATGGTGTTTTTCCACGCGGCAATCACAGGCTCAACATCATATGGGGAGAACAAATTGTTGGCGCGCGGATGATTAAGAGAAACCCGCTTGCCGTTCTTATAGAAGGATACATTATAAATGCGGTTCATAGGCCTCGGCAACCGCACATATCGGAAAGGAGCTTCGTTCAATTTATAGGTTACGCGGACTCGGTCGCCTGTCAGGGTAATCAGCGTATGGACCTCTCCTTTAACCGACGGAACCTCAATATTTTTCGCTAACGCCTCTTTTTTATCCATGAAGAAGGGGTTAAAATCCCTCAGATTCGAAGAAGTGTCTCCCTGTTCTGGAATTGGGATATTTTTGACGACATCCTGAGGATGCTTCTCAAGGGCTGCGTCATTTGTACAAAAGCATGTAATTTCCATGGTATCGGCATCTATCATCTCACCGCAGTCAATACGCAGCACACCGCCGTTCAACCGCAAGTCTCCCCAAATCGTCAGAGAATTTCCGTCAAACCAAGTATCGGGATTTCCGTCAAAAAGGATGTTGTCCTCAATACCGCGCAAACGATATGTTTCCTGTTCAAAAAACATACGGCGCGCTTCATTGACTTCCGGAATTTTTGACGGGCCGGAACGTTGCAGGCTTCTCCATTCCAACGAATTGTTGTCTGCGGTAAAGACCGTCGTCTCATACAGTGTTTCCGCATCCTCCGGCACATCGGTCTTCCGGAGCGCACAGAGATAATCCGGCGCTTCCTTGCCGGTCCCGCCTCCGCCGAAGCTCACCTGCTTTTCACCGATCAGCCTGCCGGACGCATCGTAATGCTTTGCCGTTACCGTCTGTCCGGGAAGGCCAAGCAACTCATAATTTCCCGGCGTAGTTCGTCTGTAAGGACAGCCGGTTATATAATCCTCCCCATCTACTGCTGCGTCAGAAGCGATATCCACAAGGCAGCTACGGAACGGGAGCACCGGAATCTTTACAGTCTCCCCCATAGCAAACCGGCCTATGACCTCTTCATACGGATGCTGAATTTTCACCAATGCTTCCCGGCCCTCTGTTAAACCGATCTCATCGTCAAGTCTGACCGGTATCTCTATGGTATTCCATGATATGTTGCGCAACGTTAGGAATCTGTGGCTTTCTGAACCGCGGGATACTGCAAACATACCGTACTTTTCGTCCAATTCTTTGCCGTTGACCAGAATCGCACCGTATTTCCCGTGAAGATTGTAGATGCGTGCCAATTTTGCCAGCTCATCGTCCCGCAGCAACCACGGATTACCGTACATCTCAGGTGCAAGAATCATACAGCGATTGAAAGCCTGCAGGATCATATCATCCTCCCAGTAATCCAAACAGGAGGATATGCAGACGCCATGGTCCTCTGAAAGTCTTTTCAGCTCCGGTGCATAGCCGCGAGACATTACTCTTGCCCTATGATGAGGCGCCGTACACACATTCGTCAGGAAAACATCCACATACGTCTCCGCCCCCTCCCACAGGAAGGTTGTCGAACGGTCTTTTGCAATTCCCAAATCCAATCTGTGATTGAGCAAAATAAAGTCAGGACAATAGGTACGGCATTCGTCCAGTGTATCTCGGAATACCGCCTGCTTTTCCGGACGAAGCTGTCCGCAGACGCCGTCAATTTTTAAAAGCATAAAATTATAATCCCGACAGAGCGAAACCAAAAGCTCACGGCGGGCCGCTTCCTCCTCCGGCGTGTCTCCGAAGCCATCGGGACCGCCCCAAATTCCCAGCCTGATGCCGGATTCCTTCGCTTTATCCACAATGGGACGGAAGCCGCGCGGAAATTGCCGCTTATACTTAGCATCCTCAAAGGTACCATAGCCATCTCCGGGATTGTCGAGATTTCCGGCGTCAAACGCATAAATTTTAAGCTGCATGCCATAGGTTTTGTATAAGTAATGAAAAAAATCAAGATTAGCCAGCGTTTGCGCTTCTGTCGATCCTTCGTTTGTGTTGTTGATCCATGAAAAATACTGTGGTACTGAGGGAGTTTTTTCCGTTGCACCTGCATTGACTGCCATATTTCACCTCGTTTGTTGAAAGCAACAATACCTTTCCCCCGGCAAAAAATAACGCATATTCTTTAGGGCTGCCGGGAACCGCAAGCCATGAATTCAAAAATTTTCATTATTCTATCATACTTTCAGCCGTTTGTCTATCACTTAAGGAAAAAAAGATAGAAAAACATCTGCGGAATGTATAGGAAGCGTCCGGCTTGTCAATAAATAATAGTAACAGAATGCCAGACGTTTCCAAGTCGGTATTCAATCGTTTTTGAAATGAATGGAGGCCGACGCGTATGTCTTACCAAGCTCTGAGGACTTTTTTTATGTACATCTCTTTGTTTCTTGTCGGTGGATTCATTTACGGAATCATCGAGGTGACCTATCGGGGATACACACACCCGAGTATGTTTATCCTCGGCGGTGTTTGCCTAATTCTCATTGGATTGATGCGAAGATATCTCCCACCCCAGACACCTTATATTGTTCTGCTGTTGTTCTGTGCCATTTTAATCAGCTCACTGGAGTTTTTCACCGGGGTTATTGTCAATTTGTACCTGCACATGAATGTTTGGGATTATTCCGCGATGCCCTGGAACCTATGGGGTCAGGTATGCATGCCGTTTTTTATTCTCTGGTTTCTTATATCAGTGCCTGCGTTGTCTGTTGATACACTGATTCGTCAGAAATGCTGGGGACAAAAGAGACTGGAGTCTGTAGCATCCGATGTTTCGGATACGAATTGGGCGAAAGACGCGGCAACACCGGAGGGCTAAACACCTGAAAATAAACAGGTATAAAACTAAAAGTAAAAAATATAAAAATCAGCCGTACCGCTGCGATTCCGAAATCGCAGCTTTTTTATCTATTCTCTAAATCCAAGCAAATGTTTTCCGTTGATTCCGGTCTTTATAAAAGAAAATGCCGCACATTGCGTTTCTTTTAAACTTTTCGTTTATATTTTCAACCAAAAATCCATGTTGCGGTTATTGATAGACACGGCATAAAACGTTATAATTAAAGATGGAACAGGGCCTGTTACTTTTGAATATGAGAGGGTCGTTATGGAAATTAAAATTCAGCAGCAATTGAAATCGCTGCGAAAGGAAAAGGGCAACACGCAGGAAGATTTGGCACAATACCTTGGCATATCCGTTCAAGCTGTGTCAAACTGGGAACGCGGAGATGGAATGCCGGATATTTGTCTGCTACCTAAATTATCGGCTTATTACGGTGTCCGAGTCGATACCCTTCTTGGGGTGGACGAAGAGGCAAAAAATAAACGCATACAGGAAATAACCGACAAGTATAATGCATTGAGACGCTGTAAGCCGAATCCGGACGGAACCTTGGTTATAGAGCACAATATTGATGAAGGGATCGAGCTTATCAGAGACGCCGTGCGGGAATTTCCTGACTGTTGGTTTTTTCTACGGCTTCTGGCTTCCGACTTGTGGTGGAAAGCAAAATCCGTTTGTGAAACAGAAAAGGCTGCGCTTCTTTCCGAGGCGGAAAATTTATGTGATAAAATAATGAAAAGTTGTACGGAAAACCGTTTTAGAAATTGTGCCAGCTCCATTTTATGTATCATTTATATTAACAGCGGAAGGAAAGATAAAGCCCTTGAAAATGCCTGGGAAAGTCCAGATTTTGTTGACTGTACGGATTGGAAGCTCACCAAAATTTTCGAGGGAGGCGAGCTGAAGAAACAACTGCGCCGAAATATTAGAGAATTCATGCGTCTGTTATATTTAAGCGTAAAACAAATGCAGGACGAAAATGGAGATTTTCAATTTATAAAGAAGGATGGGGCGATGAAAGTACAATTTCAGACAATACAAGAAATCTTTGATTGCTGATTATACGAGATAGGCACCAATAATCCGTCAGCTTATTGCTGCTGATTCAGCAGGTAAAATTCTCTGCCTGTATCTAAGATCTCTTCTGAAACTTGGAGGATGTCCGCGATATAATAAACGGCAATAGAGCGGCAAGTCACAAAAAACGCTTATAGTTGAATACTATAAGCGTTTTCAATCAACACAGATTTTTTAAAGCTTGCTTTGATCTAAACAGTGCATTTTAAACACAGCTTTCAAACAGAGTTTCTGAAACCGGAATGCCGTCAATGCCGTATCCCGGTACGACTTGGCTTACAGAAGTCGGCTTCACCGGCACAGCCATAGCGTACAGGAATTCAGTTTCCCAGCCGGCTTACCTGAACTGTTTACACAATGCTTTCCTCAGCCCATAACTGATCGGCACCGCACGCTGTCAAAACACCTAAATTCTGAGAATCTTCTGGCGGCAGAAAGCTGCAGGCCGCGCAGAAGAAGCCTCTGCATACGCGATACAGCTTCTTTAGTATCTCACGCGGCCGGTCGATGTTCCGCAATCCCATAAAGGTCGTTATGGCGTCCATGCTTTTATCCTTAAAAGGGATGTGGTGGATATCGAAGGCGATGCAGGATATCCGGTCTGGATATCAGCTGTTTAGCCTTTTCTGCGTTTCCCCCATCACATAGAAGCTGATGCCAGAAGCCACGATATCCAGCCCGGTACCCGACAAAAGTCGTTCAGCGAGAGTTCCTGTGTCGCTCACGATTTCCAAAACGAATCCATTTTCTTCCGTTCAAATTGTTTTGTGATAGCCAGCAACGGTTCCAGCATCGATTGTCTATACTCCGCAGTATACGCCTTTTCAAAGACTGATTGCGATACACTCGCAGCTTCCGCCCGCTTCCCTTCCATACAAAGGAGCGATGCCAGCGCCTGTAGATCCGCTGCATTCAAGTGCTCCTGCGAGGGTGTTCAGCAAGGTTGAGCTCACCTCCGGATTTTTCTCCAAATATTCTGTCAGAAAACGATCACCCACCTGCCAGTTATCAGCAACTTCATTGTAATCGATTAAAAGCAGGCTGCACTGTCTCTGACAAGATATTTATGTTTTACAGGAGAGGCATTACACATCAGCATCTATGATATGTATTTCATTCGCTTTTTCCACTTTCCATTCAAGGGTCTGCCCGCAAAAGGGGCAGACCGTATCCTTTACCAAATAACAGTACATGGGATCCTCGCTTTCTTATTTTATAGATTCTCCGCTACTCTCGAAATTGTATCGGTACAAACCGACGATAAGCTGCCTTTCCTTTGGAAAACGCTACACCTCATCGCTTTCGTCTGGAAGCTCAACCTTACTGCAATAAGCTATTTCATACGGCTTTTCAAAACCCTCAAAACGATTTCCCTCTAATTTGACATGACGTGTATTCGCTATGGAAAAGGCAACGCCTGCATGACCGTTCACCACAATATTATCGGATATAAGAAGTGTGCCGTGTAGATCAGTTGCCGTCGGATCAGCGGAATCAATGTTAACCAGTACGGCACCGGCATGCCAGTCAGAGCTGCAGCGTAAAAAAGTATTTCCACGAATCACCACATTTTTTGATGGAATACCTTCGTGCCACCAGCTTTCGGCAGCTACATGCACAGCCGTCCCCATACTGCACTCAAACAGACAGTTTTCCACCGTAGCTTCGTGTGTTTTGATCAGGACCGCACGGGCCAGGTGATTGCGCACATGATTGTTTCGAAAAGAAAGCACAGGAAGATCCGTCATATTCGCCAGCAGATACGGTGTGGTATCCTGGGGCAAGGTTTCATCCAACCTTACGGACGCTGCATTGCCGATCTGTACGCTTTCCTCCACCACATACGTTTTTTGCGGACGCATCGTGCTTTTATCGACAAGTGCGAGTTTATAACCTGCCCGCGGTATATCCGGCTCCTGTGCATGTGTCCATGTCGGCGCCTCTACTGTCAGTGTACAGTTTGTTCCAGTAGCGTTGCGAATTGTATAATAATAATTATGTACATTGATCGCATCGTCACCATGTCCTGCAAAGGTGCTGTCCTCCACGCGGAGACTACCGCTGCACGAGGCAAAATGCGTAGCGTCGGTATTGGTAGACATATGCAGGCCCTCTGAGGGGACGACGTGCAGACGCCGGATGTCTATATCACAGCTTTTAAAGCCGACTATCCCCATCCCCGGCTGGCTGTGGATGGTCACATCTCTCAGACGCACATCACGGCAGTGGCTGATCAGGATGCCCGGACGCGAATGAAAAGTATGCGTAAAGTATACCTTTCTGCCGACCAGTCCTTTTTCACCGCTTCCGCGATACCGAATTTTTTGCGGCTCTATTTCCTCCGCGCTGTTTGAATCGATGGAAATCCAAGCAAAACGACCGGTTTCCTCGTCATATGAAAAAACGCGGGGAGAAGAAACGGTAGTCTTGATTGGAAATTCAGGCGGAAAAAGGACCTCGATCCAATCCTTGGAAACGTCTGTGATGACGCCCTCGGAAAACGGTTTTCTAACATGGTCAATTGTTAGTCCCCGCAGCGTAATCCGTTCGGAATCCCGAATACCAACCGGCTCCATAAAGCCATGAATCATCAGAACAGCTCCATAAGCAAGAATGGTGATATCTTTGCACCCGCGCAAATCTAGTCCTGTTGAAAATGGGAATTCCGGACGGAACATAATCGGCTCAGGATTTGCACCATAATAGCCGGCAAAAACATCCTCCATAACTTCCTTCGCCCGTGTATCCTCCAGTATGTATCTTCCGGCCGGAATCACCACTGTAGTTCCGCTGTGCTCACGACAGTAGGCAGATACTGCTGTCAGCTGATCCCGTACCGTCCCCGGAAATTGCTTAAGAGAAATTACATTGTTGTTTTCCATATCTGTCATAACCATCCCTCCCGTTTTCAGCTATTTTTTGTGGTATCTAATATAAGATTTAGGTGATTTGTTACAGAACTCCATACATATCCCAGAGAAGCTGCCGCACGTTTTATCAGATATTCCTTTGTTATTTAATTGTTTTGACTGCCTTTCGCGCGCTCCCTTTCGAGTGCTTCATTTAGATAAATAAGTGTCGTCCTTGTTTTTCTCAGTGTACTGGGGCCATATAATTTGGAATTTATTGTGGATGTATCAAAGGCACGGCAAAACACAGCGCCTGCTCCCGCCTGCCATGATAGGGGATCCGAACCGTGCTCTTCCCTCTTTCGGTTAACAAAGCTGCTCTAATGGAAAACAAACGACTTACATGTGCGGTTGAAACACGATGCAGCCTTTTCTATAAAACATCCAATGCTATTTATTTACCTACGCAGAAACGATGAAAGATGCTGTCTACGATACTTTCGGAAACTTCTCTGCCGTCGAGTTCACCGAGAGCCGTTAACGCCTGTTCCAGGTCCATGCCCGCGATATCTTGTGAATAACCTGTCTCCAGTGCCTGTATGGCATTCTGCACATACTTAAGGGCGCTTTGTACGGATGCATATTGTCTGGCGTTGGTCACCACAGCCTGTGTATCATATGCAATCTGGCCGTAGAAAAAAAGGGCTTCTACCTTCTGCTTTAATTCCTCGATCCCCTCTCCGGTTCTTGCAGATATCTGTACGGATGCCGCAATCGGTATACCCGTATCCGGCGTCTCGGTATCTCCGAGATCCCGCTTGTTAAACACCGCAATAACAGGGGCGCTGCAATCTTTCAGCCGCTGGCAAAGCGCACGGTCTTCTTCGTTAAAATTGTGCATATCAAATATTGCAAGGACAAGTTCAGCCTCTTCAAGCACTTTGAGGGAACGCTGTACACCAATAGCCTCAATGGGATCATCTGAAGTACGAATACCTGCAGTATCTGCAATACGCAGCACCAGTTTACCTACATTCACAGAATCCTCAATAACATCGCGCGTGGTTCCTGCAATTTCCGTGACAATGGCACGGTCTTTTCCGGAAAGCGCGTTCAGAAGCGATGATTTACCCGTATTCGGCTTTCCCGCTAAAACCGTCCGAATACCATCCCGAATCGTTTTCACCTGCTTATATGAGCTGCTCAAGCTGAATAGTTCCTTTTCCTTTTCACGCAGGAGCTCGAGTAATTCTGACACTGAAAATATTGTCAGATCCTCGTCAGGATAATCGATATAAGCGTAAATACTGGCAACCGCCTGTTTAATATCCTCATACAGCGCACCTGCACGCGCCGACAGAACACCATGAACCCCTGCGCTTGCCAGGCGAACCTGCTCAAAGGTTTCTGCGTCGATCAGGTCCATCACGGCTTCCGCCTGAGCAAGACCTAATTTACCGTTTAAAAAAGCTCTTCGCGTAAACTCCCCGCCCTCGGCTGGTACAGCACCACATAAATATGCCGCTTCTAAAACTTTTTGCGTCAGATAGATCCCGCCATGACAGGAAATTTCGACAGTGTCCTCGCCGGTATAGGAATGCGGCGCCCTCCATACGGAAGCCACACCGTCGTCAATACGTTCATTTTGATGATAAATATGTCCCCATATCGTATGGTTAGCAGGAATGGCCGAAAGACGGACATCTCCGGCCGGCTTGAAGAATCGTTCGGCCACCTCCAAAGCCTCCTCGCCCGAAATCCTTATAACTGCAATGCCGCCTCTTCCGTACGGTGTAGAAACGGCTGCAATTGTCTGATGTATATTCAAGCTGACTCCTTTCTGCAGAGCGGCCTTGTCCGATATATCTGAATACGCATTTCAACATCCGCCGCACAGGCTGCAATTAAACCATATGACGAGATACGCCCCGCGTAAGATTTGTTCCCTTTACCGGAGCACGGGTCAAAATTGCCCCTCCAATGCTGTACCATCGAACCTTCAATGACTGATATATAGCTTCTGATGGGATTTAAATAAACAGCCGGTCTGTTTGCATTAAAATTTTTCTTGGGAAAGATGCGCTGCGTTTCCGTCGTTCGAGCATGGCGCAGGCATATTCGTCCTTATGTAGAGCTTTCGCAACATTTCCAAATCAATGACGTATTCTCCGCATCCGACCTTCAGGCGGCTTCTGTTCTCTGTATGCATTTAAGATCTGTCTGCACTGTGCAGGTGTCTCATCTGTAAAAAGGAAACGAACAAAATCCGGATTAATTTTTTGTAGGACCTCCCTCTGATCCGCCATATATATCGGAACACTGTTCCATAAAACATTCCGATGTTCGGGTTCTCTCGTCAATAAAAATCGAGCGTTCCGTCGGTCTTGGAGGTACACAGGCGAGCCGCAAATGGCACAGGATTTTTTATCACGTTTCGCTATGTGTCCAATATCGGATATTTCTCTGATCACGCAGCGTTCAAGTGTCATCAGCGGTATTCTGCCATAAATAACAATCCCCTTGGGAATCGACGCCTGAAGATGTTCAAGCTGTGATGCAGTCAGCTCCGGTGAAAGTACAATATCAGAAAGACCGAGAGATGCCCACTCCTCCAAAGATTGTGCTGTGTATCCGTTCAGACGCAAATCTCCGTGTGCGACCATCCCGGCCCGACGTACAAATTCAAAATGTCCGATATTTCCTACAAGCGCATGATCAATACCCAATTCTGCGGCCTGCTGCATAAGCCGGTCATTCTCTTCCCGCTCACGTCCAAAAATAACGGCAGGCAGCGTAACGCCCACCTTACATTTTCCCTTTTGAACAAGATCAATAACTTTGATCCTGTTTCTTTTGATTTCGTGCAGCGGCAACCATAGCATATCAAATACTTTTTGGGCCTCGTCGGGTATGTTTTCTGTTCTCAAAAAGCTCGCCTGACGGCGATAGATTTCACATGGAGATGCACTCCTGCTAAACCGGCCTCCCGATAAAACACCCAAAGAATCTCCGGAAAATTGAAGATCCTGCATTTCACGCTGCGGAAACCTCGAAGCTTGAAGTGCCGAAACAAGCGACGTAACAGCGCTGCGACGCAAGGCATTAATAGCCGATATAGGCAGAGCTAATCCTGGTTCTACATGGCAAAAGCATTTTTCCACGCTGAAAGGCGTACCGCCAAGTTTCATTAGATTCTTCCGAACATTCTCCTCCGTCAGGGGAAAAGTCTGTGCCGGTTCCGGCGTCGGTCCCATAACCGTAACCGACTGTGTACGATAAGTCAGTGTCAATCTACACGGTCTAAACGGCAAAAACTCCGCAGCAATTTTAACAGGAAGCAGTCGTTGATGTTTTGCGGAATTCTCATAAAGCTGCTCCTCTTCTCTCGTGCGCCGAAAATCTGCATCTGAACGAACTCCCTGCATTCCGGAATCGACACGATTTGTAAAATAGCCTTCTGTAAATCCGCCGCGCGAAAACAAAGCCGCCAATTTTTGAATTTCGTTCTTTTCGGCACGCCGGCCTTCGTCAAGAAGACGCCGATAGAGAGAGGTCACTCCATATACATAAGCAGCATTTTTCATCCTTCCCTCAATTTTCAGCGATGCCACTCCTAGATCGAGGATTTCCGGTATATATCCCGCCAAACATAAATCCTTGAGCGACAATGCATAAGCCATTCTGCCCTTTTGCGTTCGATACGGCAGGCGGCAGGGCTGCGCACATTCGCCGCGGTTACCGCTTCTTCCACCTATTATGGAGCTCATCAGGCATTGACCCGACTGAGACACGCATAACGCACCGTGGACAAAAATTTCAATTTCCGTTTTCGTGTCGCAGCAGATTTCAAATATTTCTTTTGCAGGTAATTCTCTCGCGCATACAACACGTGAAAAGCCGAGCGCTTCCAGCTCCCGTACGCCTTCCATATTATGCGCAGACAGCTGCGTACTCGCATGGATCTGTATGCCCGGCAGATATCTGCGTATACAAGCCGCAACGCCGAGATCCGCCGCAATTACTGCATCTGCTCCGGCCCGATACAATGTCTCTGCGACCGAAAGCAAATGGTGCATTTCTCTCTGGTACGGCAGTATATTCAGGACAATATGGCTTTTCACCCCATAAAAGGCACAGCGGCGCACGGCTTCACAAGCAGCATCCAGACTGAAGTTTTCAGCGAACATCCTTGCGTTGTATACGGGTCCGCCAAAATAGACTGCATCGGCTCCCGCCGCAATTGCCGCTTCAAGGGATTCCGCATCTCCTGCCGGCGCCAACAGTTCGGGAAGCGCCCTCTTCATATTCCCCACCTTACCTTTTTAGTTGAGTTACAGATTCTCACCGCATCTCGCTGCATTCAATACCGAAAAATTCACGGTATCTCTTTCATATATTCTGATGCTATTCGTTATATCCCGCGCCATTCCAACTTACGCATCACCTATTAAATCATCAAAGATTTTAAGCGGACTTCGGTATCACGGAAACATCCGCTGCTTCTGAGAGCTACGGCACGAATTTACTGTTTGAAAAGCAAAATGATTTTCCCTGCCGCCCGCCGTCTCTTAGGCCTTTTCCGCTCTTAACTTTTCATTTTCTATTCTCAAAATTTCCAGGTCCAGACGATCGTTTTCCATTTGCTTCTTTAAATGGCTGTTTTCTTCCTCCATGCGCAGTTTTTCATCCAAGGTATCAAGCAGACACAACAGAGCGGCCTCCAGCTTGGTACAGCTCTTCGGCATCTGGTTTATCAGCTTGTCCGCTGCGGCCGATAGAGCGCGAACATATTCCTCTGAATATTCGGACATGAGGGTCAACGTTATCCCCGCGATTTCAATGCTGCATTTGTTTTTCATATCTCAATACTCCCGCGCAAAAATCAACGCGGGCTCCTCCTTCCTATATCCGGTTGTTTGCTCTTTGCCTATATGAATGAGCCTATGTTTTGAAAAGAATTCACAATTCTCTATTGTAATTTTTTTAAGGAACAGTATAATGTAATATATGTAAATAATTGTCTCAGAAAATTCTCTTTAATCAACTGAAGGGCATAACCTCTTAAATTTCCAAACGCTCCGGTACGGTTTGCATCAGCCGCACCGCAACAATATCCCCTATATGTGTCATATTTCAATGTTTATATTATACTACAGATTTGTGTCTAAAGAAAGACTTTTTGCCAAAATTTTAATAGATCGATCGCTCAGCAAAAAGCATTACACCAATATACTTTTTAGGATAAAATCCTCCCCACTCACCTCAGTTCTTTTTTAGAGATCTGTCTCAGCCTCTGCAAACAAGATCGCGCTTCCATGTGTGACAGATCAAACATTTTTCGCGGCTTCTTTATAAAAAAATCAAATAAGGAGGATCGGGTCATGGAGCAGCAGCATACACTCCAGACAGATAGCGCTCCCTGCGGCATTCTCGTTTTGAATAAACCGGCAGGTATAACCTCGCACGACTGTGTCAACAAAATCAGAAAACTGTTTTTAACAAAACAGGTAGGCCACACCGGAACCCTGGACCCTATGGCTACCGGTGTACTTCCAATTCTCATAGGCAGAGCAGTAAAAGCTTCTGAGTATATTTCTGCAGAAAGCAAACGTTACAGTGCGGTGCTTCAGCTTGGGTTGACGACCGATACGGAAGATATCACAGGGACCGTTCTTTCGTCCACAGATCAGATTCCGAACGCAGATACCGTTGCAGAAGCCGCTTTGTCCTTTATAGGCAATATCTTTCAGATACCGCCAATGTATTCCGCCCTGAAAGTAAACGGCAAAAAGCTCGTGAATCTGGCCCGGGAAGGCCAAACCATAGAACGCCAGCCAAGGCCGGTCACAATCTATGATTTAGAATGTACACCTATTGACACAAACCATTTCCAAATGGAAGTTTTTTGTTCAAAGGGTGTATATATACGAACCCTGTGTGCAGATATCGGAGCAAGGTTGGGGTGTGGCGGGGTTTTGGCTTCGCTGCACAGGCGTGCCAGCGGAAATTTTTCCGAAGACAGTTGCGTAAGCTTGGAATACCTCGGAAATGCAGACTACAATACTCGATTGCGATGCCTTTTACCGCTTGAAACCGCTTTCAGTTCACTGCGCAGGATCCTTCTCCCCCCTTTCTTTCGCCGTTTGGCGGGCTGCGGGCAGCAGGTTTATCTTAGTAAGCTGAGCGGCTCGACCGTTGCAGTACCTCCATATACAAAAGGGGAATTCGTCAGACTGTACGGTCCGGATGGATTTTTTGCTCTCGCACAGATACAGCTTTTTGATACTGGAGACGGCCAAGCAGAACTTGCTGCAAAACCGATTAAACAGTTTATTATTTAAGTCGTTCTTTGCAGTTGCCTCTATAAATTTTTATCTGCAGCGAACGTTTATACATCCCATAAACGTTGATTGCAGTGGCCCTTTATTTCTTTGCGTTCAAATAAGATTTGATGAATTTTTTAATATATACAGTTTACAGTAAATGATCATAATAAAAGGTAGGCATGAGCTATCATGCCTACCTTTTATTCGTCTATTGACGCTTGATCCAGTCTTATTTCGACGCATTCTCAAGCGCATTGCCGAGTTCAATTCTGATTTGAGCAAATACGTCGTCATCATCGATATAATGCAGGACACCTGTCGTTACCTGCGCGATAATTTCGTCTACTTCTTCTTGTCCCAGAAGATCCTTTGCCATCTCGAGATACTGGTAATCTTCAATACCATCGCGAATATCTTCCAGACGCAGAGAACCGATCGGGCCTCTTATGCCATATTTTGTTCCGCTGTAAATGAGAATGCCATCGCCATATACATCCTGTCCGCCAGCGTTAACCTTTTTCAGGTTTCTCCACTGATCCATTCCGCCCTCGTACCAAGTATTCACGGCAAAATACAGGCATCCCGTTACATCATACATCTGCTGCTGCCAGAAAGTGACACGATGGACCAGCCCCTGGCGAGAGGCGTCAAAGTTAGCGTACGGATCTACTGGCTCCCAGCAATGATACCACCACTGCTTATCGCCACCTGCAACCTCTTCGGCCATTCTCTCTTCAAAGGTTCCGTATTTGGCAATCTGCTCTTCCGACATCAGATACTGCGCTTTCTGTACCCCCTCGATATCCTTGTCTTCGGGCAGTGTATGCGCAAACACTTTAGTACACCAGATGCTTAAATACGGTGACATAAACGCTATCTGATCCATGTCCTCTGTTACATCAATGTTCATGAAATACGGTGAAATCATGTTATATCCGGGATACAGATTTTCCAAGCGTTCTCCCGCGCTTTTCAGTTGGTTCAGCTTTGTCATTTCCAGCGGCTCATCCACATAGTAGAAATATGCTTTGTCCAACCACTCTTCATTCTGAGAAAGCTTGTTATAGACCGCGCGAATTTCATCGTCGGTCATATCGCTCCCGTATCCCGTAATACAGAAGGATGTCACACGGGGATCAGACATATATTCGTCGGCGCGGGGATCCGTCAAGTCATAAGGCAAATAATAGGAGGAAATTCTGTTTTCCAGCAGATAATCATAGTACGCCTTGTAAAGCACGCTGTCGTCGCTCTCATACTGCATATGATCCGTATAAATATCATATCTTCCCAGACCGAAAGCCGTTGCACATGCGGTTTCATCCGAAAGAGTGAAATCCCATACATTCGCACTGACTTCCGCCTGTTTAATGACATTGCCAGCTTCCTTAACAATCACCTGAGCCTTATACTCGCCTTCGGCCGTCTCGGCAGTTGTTTTTGCTTTAATCAAAAAGCCCTTGGACTGATTTGCCTTGATCGTGAAACTGTCCTCTACCGGCGGCAAAGCATCGGGACGGTATATGTCATTGTCCATTTTCGTGTAATATTCTTCAAAAACTTCCGTTTCAAGTTCGGCTCCGCTTTCGTTTTTAAATGGCGTTACTTCCACAGATAAGTCAGAGCGGTCAGCCGTCGTTGCGAGAAAGAACTGGCAGGCTTCTATTTCATTTTTTGCCATATACATTTTATATGTATTTTTTCCAGACGATGTGGTATCCGACCTCGCCACCTTCACCGTCGTATGGTCAAACCACATATCCAGTTCGGATACGCTGAAAAATATTGTATGGAAATTTGTCATAAGCGTCGCGACCTCTGCGCGAGACGCTGTCCCCTGAGGATCCACAGAGCCGTCACCCTTACCGTTAATAATTCCCGCAGCCGCACAGATTTCAACCGCCTCTTCTGCCCAGCCGCTGATTTTATCCGCGTCAGGGAATATGGTTTCCTTCGGTTCCTCAACGGTCAGGTCAATGTCTGCATATTCGGCATAATTAACCAGCAACACACACATCTGCTCTCTGGTAATTTCCTTATCCGGCTCAAAGGTTGTCTCGCTTGTGCCGTTGACAACCTTGTTCATCTCAGCCCAGGCGACTGCCGGACCGTACCAAGATCCCATGTCGACATCTTTAAACTTCGTCTCCGTGTACTCGCTGAGATCGACACCGTCCAGATTGGCGAAAAGCTGCACAAACATTGCACGCGTCATGACCATTGTCGGAGAAAAGGTGTCATCTGACGTTCCCTTAAACAGATTGTGTTCATACACATATTTTACGTACGTGTAATACCAGCTATCTGCATCTACATCTGTAAAAGGAAACGCATCTGCATCTTCCTCTGTCTGCGTTGCGAACGAGGTCATTGTGAACACCGAGAGAGTCATTGCCAATGCAAGAAACATGGCAATCATCCGCAGTTTTTTCATAATTACATCCTTTCCAACTTTTTAGAGGTCTTAGACAGGCTACTGTCAGCCTGCATCCTCCTTCTTTTTGTATTATATCATGTAGAATACGGACTGTCAAGTCCCATAATTTGTGATCTTTCGATAAACATCACAGCGTCGAGCCGGTCCAATACCAAGTTGCTTACACGAAGGCCGGCCTGGGAAATATATCCTACGTTTTTTACTGAATTTATGTAAAACCCGTTTTCCGAATCGTTCTGACGTACAGAATAGCTTTTCCCGTTCATATAAATCAAGCGTCCGCCGCGTGTGTACGCGGCAGACGCCCCTCCGAAATCTTATCAATTTAAGATAAATATCTTATTCTGCAGCTCCGTCAACATACAGAACGCAGAAGTTTGTGATAAGTGTAGCAACCTCTGCGCGGGACGCTGTTCCCTGAGGATCGAGAGAACCATCGCCCTTGCCGTTGATGATACCGGCCTTAGCGCAGATTTCAACTGCCTCTTTTGCCCAGTCGCTTACATTCGCTGCATCCGGGAACATATCGTCCAGCGTGATGGAATCCATAAGAGCATCCAGTTCGCTGAGATCAATATCGTCACCCTCAAGGCCCATAGCTGCCAACAGATCAGCCAAAATTTGTCCAATGCCGCCGCTCAGATCGATCTCTGCATACTCAGCGTAATTTACAAGCAGTGTGC
This sequence comes from Clostridiales bacterium, assembly GCA_019415985.1. Lineage (GTDB taxonomy): Bacteria > Bacillota > Clostridia > Oscillospirales > CAG-272 > CAKTAA01. Next base: position 10,539 of record DXYE01000027.1, on the reverse strand, counting down.
ACATCTGCTCTCTAGTAATTTCATCGCTCGGAGAGAAAGTGGTTTCGCTTGTTCCGTTCACGACGCCGTTCTGCTCAGCCCATGCTACAGCAGTACCGTACCAGGAATCCATATCTACATCTTCAAACTTTGTCTCAGTGTATTGGCTGAGATCCGCACCGTCTAGGTTTGCGAACAGACGTACAAACATTGCGCGCGTCATCGTTGTGCCAGGCTCAAAGGTGGTATCAGACGTCCCCTTCATGAGGTCGTGCGTGTATGCATACGACACATAATTGTAGTACCATGCATCTTTATCCACATCTGTAAAGATTTCAGAAGGATCAATCACCGGAGGATTCGGATCATCGCCGGACGTATCGGAACCCGTATCGCCGGACGTATCGGAACCCGTATCGCTGTCCGTGTCAGTATCGGTAGAGATCTTGGAAGGCAGAATCTGGTCGTCCACCTCGCTCAGGTTGGTAAAGCATTCAAAGGTTGTTACATCTGTCGGATCAATATCCGCATTCTGTGCATATCTAGTTATATTCCCCTCGCTGTCGACATCGTTCAGAACAAACGCAAAGCCGTTTACCTCTTCGCTTGTAAAGTTTATGTTTCTCAGGCCAAATTCCAAAATGTAGCCCGTATCGGTTTCTTCGTAATAAAATCCAGATATTACACCGCTTGTGTCAACATTTGTACTCTCACTACCAAGACCGAAATAGTCACCGCCCGGCCAATGGGCTGCAGGGTATCCGGTTGCGTCAATCCGGTTGATGTACTGCTTGCTCTGCCATCTCGGCTCACCTTCTATAAAGCCATTCTCTCCCGCACCGGCTTCCGCCAGCCAGTACTCCTCACTTTCCTCCAGTGCTTTATAGCCTCCTCTGCCCGAATCAACCAATATGGAGACAGAATCAAAAGCTTCCTCCGCAACAGGTGCCGAAGCTTTCTGCTCATCTGTTGATGACACTACATCGCTATCCATTACCTCGATATAGAAAAGGGTCGCGTTCCTCTCTCTGGCACTGTGTACCATCCACACTTTTGCAGATGCACCGGAATCCTCGCCATCGATGACCTGATCCAGATCGAAGGAGAGCGCCTGATCCCACGCGATTTCCCTTTCACCGTCGAATTCAATGGGATCGCTGAATCTGAAAGTATCCCAGTTGACCTCCTCATAATAGGGAACCATTTTGTCGTCCGCCGCGAATACGTTCATAGCCGTTATCGAGGTGGCGGCAACCATTGCGGCGCTTAGCACACCTGCTAATATTTTCTTTTTCATTGCTATGTATTCCTCCTAAACTCCTCAAAAAATATTTGATTTCGGATCGTTTTCATTATAACGTGCTTTCAACAAATTGTCAATCTCTAAATACGTATTTCCAGAAAAAAGATGTACTAAAAGGAGTAACAGTGTATATTATATCAAAGGCCCGAGTACAGCCACGCACTTACGGCGGCTGTACTCGGGCTGCTTGCTTATATGCTTATACTGTTATAAAAAATCTACGTTGCTCAGTCGATAAACGTCGTGCAGAAATTGGTGATCAAAGTCGCAACTGATGCACGATCAGCCGTCCCGAGCGGGTTGAAGGAACCGTCGCCTGTTCCGTTGATGATGCCGGCCTCAGCAC